>CAZDAM010000074.1:0-17769 GCA_964503595.1 uncultured bacterium | reverse complement strand
AAGTGGCTCCAAGCACTGAAATGGCGAAATCAACCCTTTCGCATCACTATCGTGTGCTGCGTGAAGCGGGGCTCATCCGTTCAGCCAAGAAGGGTGTGGAACACCGCAATGTCCTAAGGCGCGAAGAGAGCGATGAACTGTTTCCCGGTCTTCTGGATCTGATTGTCAGGCTGGCAGCCCCCTGTTTCTGAATTTAGATTTTCAGATCAGGATCCGGCTGGTTATATTCCAGAACGATGGAGGCGTACTTCTCTGGTTCACTCTCTGAAAAATAGAGTTTCTGGCCTTCGATATACCGAAAATTACTCGGATCTTGTGGATCGGGGGAACCAAAACCTCTTTGGGCTCCTCGGGGTATGGAGACTTCAAAATCCACTTTCAGGAAAATGGAAAGATCCCAGTATTGACGAAGCTCGGGACGGTGAAGAAAGATCCCATCAAAAATCAGAATGGCATCTGATGGAGCCTGAACAGGACTGCGCTTCACCTCAAGATTGGTGTTCACATCAAAGATGGCATCAAGAAACGATACCGGGCCTTCCTGGCTTAGGGGTTCCAGCAGGTTTTGCTTCAGAGCATCGTAGTTATAGGAATCCCGGTAGAAGCCTTCCGGAGACGTACGACCTTTCAGGTAGCGGATTTCCCTTGGATTGTGAAATCCATCGACAGAAGCCCTGAGAATGGGTCTGTCCTGATCTTTCAAAAAAGATGCTAGGTAATCGGACAGAGTGGTTTTCCCCGCTCCATCCACTCCGTCAATGCCCACCTTCTGAATCCGATCCGAAGGAAGGGCCAGAATTCTGTGGGCCAGCTCCTGAAGTTTCATTTCAGGCTTCTTCGGTTGGGAGAGGCAGCGTGCAGTGTTCTCTCATCCGAAGCCGCTTCAGATAGGTTTTCAGTGCCGGGAATTCATCGATCAGGCTTAATTCTTCTCCAAACAGAATGGTGTAGCCAACAATGATATCTGTTGCAGAGAAACGATCCTCAACCAGGAAATCATGCTCGCTCAAAAAGGTATCCAGAACCCGGGCGCCTTTCTGATAGAAGAAGGCATTCTGCGCAAGGATAGCGGGGACATGCCTTGATTTAGGCAGAATGAAATCAAGCGTATTGGTTTCAATGCTCTGGGCAAAGGGCTCCATCTCGGTCTGGGCGAAATAGCTCCACTGGTAATGAAGGTTTCGGGCCCAGGTACCCGGCGCAGCAATCAGCTCCTTTTCTGGAACCAGATCAGCAATGGCGGTGACAATGGCTCCCGACTCAAACAGGGGCTGTCCGTTGATGATGGCGGCAGGCAGTTTTCCCAGCGGATGCACCCGATTGAGCTCCTCGCTTCCCAGAATTTCCACACAGTTTCCCCGTGACTCATAGGATATTTGGGCTTCCAGCAGAATCCATCTTGCTCGTGCAGAGCGGCTGGGACCTAATTCGTAGAGAATGATTTCCGGTGTTTGCAGGCTCATAAAAAATCCTTTTCAAGGGTCTTTTGGATTCGGCCCAGAATCTTTGCATCAGAAAACACTCCGTCGGCAACTTTGTCGGCGACATTACTGATTGCAATTTCCCGGACAGGTGGAAGGATACAGAGCATGGCGGCTAGGGTTTCGCGCATCTGGTATTGAGCCCTGACCCCGCCAAGTGGACCTTCGGAGAGAGTCACAAAAAAAACAGGCTTTTGGACAAAGCAGCTTTCAAAAACGGGTCGGGAAAGCCAGTCCAGAGTGTTTTTCAGAACGCCGGGTATTCCGTGATTGAATTCGGGCACAACCAGAATGATGAGATCGCTGGCTTTGATCTGCTCTTTTGCCTGTCTTACGGACTCGGGAGCGTCATCTGTGTCCAGATCCTGGTTGTAGTGGGGGATGGCGCCAATATCCAGTTCCTCGAATCTGTGCTTCAAAAGCTGGGCAGCAATGGCTTTGAGAATTGCCTTGGAGTAGGAATGAGTGCGAAGACTTCCGGCAATTCCGGTAATGCGTTTCGAAGGTTTCATGGGTTTTCTTCAGATTTCAACATGATAGTCCTTGAGCCAAATGCGGGTACCGCTGCGAAGAATCTGGGATTGGAGTACGGTCGGTGAGGCTCTGAAATCTACGGGGTCGACATCGCAGTTGGTGATTTCAGCCAGTAGATGGCCTGTTTCCCAAAGCTCTGCAGGGGGGAGATATCCCTCAATCAGGATTGCCAGATCAAGATCACTGTCAGGTCGGGCCGTGCCCTGAGCCCTGCTTCCATAGATGTAAACTGCCAGAAGTCGGGGGAAGCGACGGCGTAAAAACCGGTTCAGCTGTTTTTGTGCGGCAATAGAAATTTGCATATCAAAGGATTCCACCATAACGGGATCATTATACATCAGAGAGAAAAACAAAGGGTCCCTTCACTGGAAGGGGCTCGAGTGAAACAGCTTTCGATCAGATGGCTTTTACTGTGAATGCCACATCCACATTGCCCTTGATGGCATTGGAGTAGGGACAGACCGAATGGGCAATCCGAACGATTTCTTCCGCTTTGGCCTGCTTGACTCCTGAAACAGTGACATCCAGAGCAACTGCCGGGACAAACCCGCTCTGATCTTTTGAATTCAGGCCAACAGTACCGGTGAGGGTGACTTCATTGTCCCTGATTTTTGTGTCTGTGCTGCGGCTGACATGAATGACGGCGTTTCCAAAGCAGGCGGCATAGCCAGCTGCGAAAAGCTGCTTGGGGTTGGTGGCGTCTTCCTTGCCGCCCAGTTTTTTGGGAAGGGCCGGGGCCAGGTCAAGCAACTGGATGGCGATGGAAGCATATCGTATGCGATTGAATCTTGTGAAATATTTTATCGGTAGAACAGGAAGTCCGGGTTTTGACTGTCAGTTGTGGCCATGGGATTTCAGAATCTGTTAATATCCCTTTCCGACGAGGCCAAAGGAGTGCGGCTTCCCTTGCTACTGGAGTTTCCATGAAAATCCTGGTCACTGGTTCTTCCGGATTCATTGGCTTTCATACATCCCTGAAACTGCTGGAAATGGGAATCGAAGTTGTGGGCCTGGATTCCATGAATCAGTACTACGAACCCAAACTCAAAGAGGATCGTCTGGCTTTTCTTACGGGTCGGGAAGGGTTTTCCTTTTATAAGATGGCTCTGGCTGAAAGGGAACGTCTTCAGGAACTCTTTCGGACCGAAAAATTTGACAAGGTTTTGAATCTCGCTGCTCAGGCCGGGGTTCGTTACTCCCTTGAAAACCCTTACGCTTACCAGGAGTCTAATCTGGAAGGCTTTCTGAACATCCTGGAGGCATGTCGCCAGTTTGAAGTCAAGACTCTGGTTTATGCCAGTTCAAGTTCGGTTTACGGCAAAAACATAACCTATCCCTTCAGTGAAAAACACAATGTGGACAATCCGATCAGCCTTTATGCGGCTACCAAAAAGGCCAATGAGCTGATGGCGCATACTTATTCCCATCTGTTTGGACTCCATACAACGGGCCTGAGGTTCTTCACGGTTTACGGACCTTGGGGAAGGCCGGATATGGCTTTGTTTCTCTTTACCAAAGCCATTCTTGAGAAACGCCCGATTCAGGTTTTCAATCAAGGAGAGATGTTTCGTGATTTTACCTACATCGATGACATTGTTTCAGGGATTGTGGCTTCTCTGGAAAAATCCTGCCCGTATGAAGTTTTCAATCTTGGAAACAACAGTATGGAAAAGCTGATGGACTTTATCGGCTGCATTGAAAAAGAGCTTGGAATGGAGGCCATCAAGGATTTTCAGCCCCTGCAACCCGGAGATGTTCTGAAAACCTGTGCGGATATTAGTCACGCCAAGGAAGTTCTGGGTTATGAGCCCAAGACCAGAATTGAAACCGGAATTCAGAATTTTATTCGCTGGTATCGGGAATACTACCGCGTTTGAAATCGACCTTCTGAACACCCTCGAATTCAAAAAGTTCCCTGCTGGAGCTTAAGATTTCAGAGGGGAGGTTCACAGGCACCATCAGGGTGCAGATTCGATCGATGCCGCAGGAAAACAGAGCTTCGCATAGAGGGGCGCTGGGACCCATCAGAATAGCCCGGGTCCGGGACTGCTTGAGTTCCAGAATACCGGGCAGTGTTTTGTTGATCAGGGTGGCGGCGGTCACAATCAGAAGCTCGGCGGCTGGAATGACCAGGGGGGCAGACCAGTCCGGAAGGTTTCCGGCCTTGGGTCTTCGCTCCAGAGTCGGGACCTCATCATCAAGGCGTTTCAGGAAAGGAAATGCCCCGATTGCCACCAGTTTCTGGCGCGATGCCTTCTCCTGAAAAAGCGGCATCAGATCTTCCGGTTTCTGGATTGGGAGCTTGCGACCGGGCTGGTTCAGAGCACAGTTGATGGCAGCCAGGGCAAGGGAGCTTTCGACGGGGCACATACTTAGAATTCTTGCCTGAAGACGGCTTAGGGGCTGACCCAGAAACTGGCGGGCCCGCTCCTGATAAAGAGAATCCTGATAAGGAAAGGAAGCTTCTTCTCCCAGATCTGCGGGTGGATAGGCGAGGGCGATACCTGCGGAATCCCCCGTTTCAATCAGGCACCATTTACTTCCAAACTCTGCTCTGGTGATGATGTCATCTCCAAAAGATCCGGACTGGACCAGGATATCTCCATAGAAACGAGATAGATTCATGTTTACCATTTTCGCAAAGAATTTGCAGAAATGACAGTGCCGGAGGTGCCAAAGCCTTGGCCCCTCCGGCACGTAAGTCCCACCTAAAACCGGGGTCAACCCTGATGGCTGCGTGGTAGACGTGGATTGCGCGTATTCACAATTTTCTGGTTTTCCTTACGCCCTTTGAGCCCTTCCACAAAAATCCAGGAAATGACGCCCGCCGAAATACCGCTGAAGGCAGTGCTGGCAACCAGGGAGGCAAGCTGTTCCATGAACGTTCCGTGCTTAGACGGCTTTATCCAGTTCTTCCAGATCCACATTGCCCGTGGTGCTCATTCGCTTCAGCCAGGTATCAATGGCCCTTTCATCAAAGCGAATGGTTCGGCCCAGCTTGATTGTGGGCAAATCAGCTTCTTTGCGCAGCTGGTAAATGGTATTACGCTTTACTTTAAGCTTTTCCATCAGTTCTTTGGTTGTCAGCAACTTGATCGACGACATCAAACCCTCCGTCCTATGCTCCGTCAGTTGTAAATTTCCTTGCGCATGAAATCCGTGGAATTCTGCAAGCGGTGAACAGCCGTAAGTCTTTGCATTTCTTCAGGCCGCACATCGTCTTTTCTGACATTTTCTGTCTGGGACTTTTTGCGAATTCTGATTTTCCGCTTCATTTCGGCTCCCCTGAGTCCGGTGCTGTCTGAGATATCGCCCTCACGAAGCAATTGTTTAACGGATTTGATTGATTTTGTCTGAAAGCGAATCTGAAAGCCTGATAGGATGGGCTTTGAGCTATGGTGAAACATTTTGATACCGGCCTGGTATGCATCCATTTTGGAGCAGACTCTTTACTGAAAGCCCTGCTGAAAAGCCTTTCAAAGGAGTGGCAGAAGGAGATGGTTGTGGTGGCTCACAACCCTTTTCTTCCCGAACTGGAAGGCTTTCCTGGGACCCTCATCCACGATCCATCCAACCCCGGATATGCCACAGCATTTGGGCGGGAAGCCGAAAGACTTAAGAGTCTTGGCAAAAGGGTCGTTGTAGGACTGAATTCGGATCTCACTCTTGAAAAAGGTGCTCTGGAGCATCTTCTTGAGATGAGGGAATCATACGGTCTTGCAGCAGCATCAGGAGCATTGCTTGATAGGAGCGGGAAGATCCTGAGTGGCCCTACCTTTGCAAGACCGCCTTTTTTTCACCCGGAAAATCCCATGCGGAATCTGCCTTATGGCTGTCTTGACGTGATGGATGAAGTGAGTCCGACAGGCTTTGTCTGCGGAGCCTTTTTCTGTCTGGATTTGAAGTGCAGCCCTGGAATGAATCCTGACTTCTTCCTGTATTTTGAAGATATTGAAATGGGACTTCGGCTTTTGGAGAATAGTTACAGGATTGGATTTGTTCCTGGAGCAAGGGCCGTTCATCTGGAATCCGGAGCCAGCGGCGGGGGTATGACTGCTCGTGGCGTGAGATATCGTCTGGGAGGGCTTAAAACCCTCCTTAGGCTCCGAAAATCCGGTATGATTCAGAAGATTCTGGCATTCGGATGGCATGGTCTGAGGCTTTTTGCCCTGTGGATCAAGGGAGGGATGAAGATATGAAGGTTCTCCATTTTCTAATGCGCCCTCCCGGAATCTGCGAAACCTTTCTGACCCGAAGCTTTGGAAGCCTTCCCGATGCCGAAGAAAATCTTCTGATTCTTCAGGATGAAATCAGGGGCTTCCTAAGGGTTCCATCGATTCCTACCGTGGTTTCCGGACCCCTGGGTTATCTGTTTCCCTGTCTTCTTCCTCTGGGTCGCCCCCAGGTGATTGTGGCCCATTTTCTGACCCATGCCCTCCTGGCCCTTCCCCTGAAGCTGCGCTATCGTGTGCCTCTGGTCGCAGTAGCCTATGGACATGATCTGAGTTCGTTTCCTCTGAAGGGTTATGGTCTTGGGGCAACGGCTCTGAGGTTTCTGGCCCGCTATGTGGAAGCTCTTTGGGTTCTGACACCATACCAGAAACAGCTCGCCATGAGACTGGGTTTTCCGGAGCGGAAGATATCTCTGATGCATCCGGGCCTCAAGGGAACGGGCGAGCTTCCGATCGAGGTTAAGAGAATCCGCCGTTTCCTGATGGCTTCCTCATTAAGAGCCAAGAAGAATCATGCCTTTGCTCTTCAGGTTCTGTCCTGCCTTCCCGAGGACTGTGTCTTAAGAATTGCCGGCCAAGGAGATGAGGAGGAGTTTCTGAAAAATGAGATCCACCGGCTGGGGCTTCTCAATCGCGTGGAGTTCAGTGGGCCGTTTCTTTCCTTAAAGGATCTCACCGAGCATTTCCTCTGGGCTGATGCTTTGCTTCATCCTTCCACAAGAGGCCCGAATGGTGATGAAGAGGGGCTTCCTCTCCTGATGCTTGAGGCGATGCAGGCCGGACTCCCGGTTCTTTCCATTCCCGGATTCGGTCTGGAGGATTTTCTGAAGGAGTCGGTATGGTTTGGTCCCGACTTTCCGCGTCTGTTTGCCGAGGAACTTCAGAAGCGTTCCATTCCAGAGTGGAAACAGCAGGTGGAGATGGCCAGACTCAGGGTGCAGGACTATGCAATGGACAAATGTGCCCGCCAAAGGCGGGCTGCTCTTGAAAAGCTGATATAATAAGGGCTCATGCGGGAAAGCTTCGCTAGCTGGCAGAAGAACAGAGTCAGCCACCGGATTTTGAACTGGCACCTTCGTTTCCTTGGAATCAGCGGGGTCTGTTTCCTGCTTTTTGTCTATTTTCTGGGCATCCATCTGGCCGTGGTTCTGGTGGCTTTGATGCAGCTTGGCTATTACGTCTGGGCCCGCCAGGAAATCCTCAAGAAAAGTCTTAACCTCAAGGAAGCCGCTTTTGCTCTGGATCGCGATTTTGAGGGACACGACCTGTTTCCGACCCTCTATGAAATCCAGTCCGGTCGGGAGGGTATTGTTTACGAGCGTCTGTATGAGCAGGGTGAGCGCCTGATGGAAAAAGCCCATGCAGCAGAGCCCCAGATTGATTTTGATCAGGGTTTTCAGGCACGGGCCAAACGGATGGCTGTAGTCCTTATGGTGATCTGGCTTTTGAGTCTTCTTCTTATGTCTGCAGGGTCAGGATCCGGAAACTCCGGTGGTTCCCAGGGTGAAAATGGGAATTCTCAGCAAAATGGCTCCTCGGAAGGGCAGGGGATTCAGGGAAGCGATGAACAGAATGGCCAGAAAGGCGAGGAGCAGTCGGGCAAGGATGGAGAACAGGCCAGATCGGATCAGAAAGATGGAGGAGAATCCGAATCTCAGGCGAGTTCAGGAAAGCCTTCCGAGGATGCGGCAAATCAGAAGGAGCAGGGGCAGAGTCAGGAGATGAAACCTGGGAATGAGAAATCTGATGCCAGTGCCTCAAAGGCTCAGGCGAATGAAAAACCTCAGGAAAAAAGTGCTGACAATCAGGCTCCGGGATCAGCCGCGAGTGCTGAATCTTCCCAGCTTCCGAAAAACAACCAGGATCCTCAAACGGTTCAGAATCAGGATCCAGGACAGGGAAAAGCCGAGAATTCTCCTCTGAACTCAAAGGAAAAAAAACCTCGGGAAGAGACAGATGAGAACTCCAAAAATTCCGGTAAAGCGGCTGGTGGGGGAGTGCTGGCAGGAGGGGAAAAGGACGAGGTTTTGAATTTCGAAGATTCACGGCGGGGTCAGAAAACGGCATTTCAGGCACCAAAGCAAAAGGTCCTGAGTGTTTTGAGTCATCCCAGGATTCCACGGGACTACAAGGAAGAGTTGAAAAAGTTCTTTGATGTGAAGCAGGAGTTTGAAGGGGACACTGTACCGTGAATCCGACCGAGCTGAATCATCCCGAATTTTTTAAATCTCTCAAGCGGCTTTCTCTTTACACCAGAAGGCGCTTCCCCGGCCAGCGAATCGGTGAGAGGCGTACGGCCCGCAAGGGCGGTTCAGTTGAATTCAAGGACTATCGCGAATACCAGCCTGGTGATGACATCCGTCACATTGACTGGAATGTCTGGGGGCGACTGGATCAGTTCTTCGTGAAGGAGTTCTACAGCGAGGAAAACCTCAATGTCTTCATCCTTCTGGATCTGTCCCGATCCATGAAATCCGGTCAGCCCAGCAAATGGGATTTCATGCTGCGTCTGGCCGCGGCTCTTTCCTATGTCTCCCTTGAAAACGAAGATGCGCTCAGGGTCATTCCTTTTGGTCCAAAAATGCTGAGGCCCATGCCCTGGGGCTCGGGAAAGGGGGACTGGCCCCGTATTCTTGAGCAGCTTTGTGGACTGCATGACAGCGATCCTGCGAGGCTTGCCACCAGCCTTCGCGAGTTTGTGCAGAAGGAAAAGCGCCGGGGAATACTTTTTCTGCTTTCCGACTTTCTGGAGCCGGAAAATGAGCTGATGGAAGCCTTTCGCCTGCTGGGCTATTACGGCTTTGATGCCAGCCTGATTCAGATTCTTTCTCCGGAAGAGCTGGAGCCGGGAAGCTACGGTCACAGCATCCTGAAGGACCAGGAAACCAGCCAGGAGCTGGAACTTGATATTCACGCCGGTCTTCTGGTCGAATACGCTGCTGCTCTGGAAGAGCATCTGAATATGGTCCATCGCACTGCCCGTCGATTTGGCCTGAAATGGCGGCTGGCGAATTCATCGCAGGAACCGACGGCTTTTCTGGTAGATTACCTGCATGCCCAGCAGGGCTAGAGCAATTTGCAAAACTATGCAGCCAGATGGATTCCTTTCGTTTGACATGTTTCATCATCTCCCCGCTTCGGAGAGCGAGCTTGCGCCTTGGGGCGAATTTTTAGCTGGTATTCCGCACATGGCGCTTAAAAAGTACCGAATTTGGTACTTCTCTACTGTATCAGGAGGCGCTGGCCGATAAAGGTACGCAAAAGTCGCAAAAGTTCTTGTTTGTTTTCGCCTGTTTTTGTACCAAGATACTATGTGCGGAAAGAGAGTTTTAGAGCCACATTTCATTAGTCCATCAGGGAAAAACTTCTTCTGCCTTCCAGTCAAAAATCCTGCCTGTATCTGAAGGCGTTACCTTATTGAGTACGTGTAGAAAATTTCCTGCAGCTGATTCGGGCTCTAATACCTTGTTTTTATACCTTGGGCTGATAAAGTTCTCAGAGAGCGGTGTGCGAACAGTGCCTGGGTGGTAACCAAAAATACAGAGATTCTTGAACCGTCTTTTGTATTCAATAGCAAGATTTTTGATCCCCATGTTTAGTGCTGCTTTGCTAATCCGGTAGCTATGCCAGCCACCTAGCCTGTTGTCACTAGTGCTACCTACACGTGCTGAAAAGATTGCTACCCTAGTATGCAGGTCTTTATCAATTTTGTTCAATACTTGAGCTGCTGCCATTAGTGGACCGAAGCAGTTTATCTGCATTATCTCCTGTGCATTTTTGATTTTGAACTCACCGAAACTACGTTCAGGAGATGATTGTTCACTTGCCAATAAAGTACCGCTGGCGATAATTACATACTTAACGGGCCCGAACACCTGGTCCAGATTCAGGGGCGATTCGTTTATTTGAAGGTAGTCCAGTTTGTGAACAATCTGTTTATCGCTCAAGAGTTGGACGGAGTCCGGATTTCGATAGAAACAGTGAATTTTATTGATCTGGGCCTGCTGAATCAGTCTGATCAAAATGGCCTTGCCTATTCCTCCACCGGCACCAACAAGTACCGCGTCATGCATTTTTACTCGCCTTGGATGCAAATCTCTCTTTGTTCAGAATTCGATCCTGCATGGCATTAAGCATTCCTTTGAAGATAATGCCGTGAAGGGGGTAAAGGGAGTACCAGTAAACAAGCCCAAACAAACCCACGGGATCAAAGATGGCATTCTGGGTCAACTTGTAGCGATGCAGATCCACGCGGGTAAGCCGAAACTCGAGCCAGGCTCTTCCGGGAACCTTCATTTCGGCGTAAAGCCTGAGCAATCTGTCTTCTTCGTATGCTTCCACACGCCACCAGTCCACTGTATCACCAACACACAAATTGTTTGGGTCAGGGCGTCCTCTCTTTATTCCTACACCACCAATCAGTTGATCAATAAACCCTCTGATTTTCCATAGCCAGTTTGCGTAATACCATCCGTTTTCTCCACCTATGGATGCCACAGGTTCAAATGCTGACTGTAACGATGATGCTTCAATTATCAAGGAGTGTGAATCTACGATTCGGTTTCCAAATCGCACTCCGGCCCACTTGCGTCGCAAACCCTTGCTTGATATTGCAGCAGACCATTTGACCTGTCTGCTTGCTTTTTCTTCTTCTTCCAGAGATTTTTTAATAGCGTGTTCAAAGCTTAGTACCTTGATTAACGGAAAATCAATTAAAGCCCGGTTGCTGGTTACAATTGTCGGGTTCTTGAGGCTCTCCACCAGTTTTCTGCCAACTCTTGCGTATAAAGGTGTGATAAAAGCCAGCCACAGACTGGAAAGTCCCGGGGTTAAAAAGGGCAGTGGAATAAACAATCGTTTCAGTCCCCGCAGTCTGCAATATTCTTTCATTATGTCCAGATAACTTACTTGGTCCTGACCTCCAATTTCGTAGATACGATGTTCCTGGTGTTCGACGGGTAAATGGATCGAAGCTGAAAGATATTCAAGAACTGACCACACACCAATGGGTTGTGCCTGAGTGTTCACCCAGCTGGGGCAGGTCATCACTGGCAGCCTTTCGCAAAGTGCTCTGACAAGTTCATAGCTAAGACTGCCCGCGCCCACAATAATAGATGCTCGAAACTCGATAACCGGTATTCCTGTTGAAGCCAGACAACGTCCTACTTCTTGTCGACTGCGCAAGTGTGATGAAAGTTCAGATTCTTCGTTTCCCAATCCACCAAGATAGATTATCTTTTTGACCCCACAGAGTGTTGCAGCTTTGGCAAAATTAAGGGCACTTTGTTTTTCCAGGCTGATGAAATCGTCCTTGTCACCTGCACCCATTGAGTGGACAAGATAAAAGGCAATATCGATGTTTCTAAGCGATGACTCTATGCTGGATTGATCATGGCAGTCGAATTTTGAGACAGTGACGGATGCAGGTACTCTGCCTTCGAGGTACTCCGGTACTCTCGCACCACATCTTGGCCGATGACCCTCTGAGCACAGTTTACTGATGAGTTTTTGACCAATGTAACCAGTAGCACCAGCTACGAAAAGGGCAGGTCTTTTCATGCTTACAGTATAGACAGACCTCCCTGTGTGTCAACCTCCAGCTGAGCCACCTGATTTTGATACAACATAGATTTCAGGGCAATCAGCTGGTATTCCGCACATGGCATTTAAAAAGCACCGAAGTTGGCACTTTTCTACTATATCAGGAGGCTCTGGCCGATAAAGGTACGCAAAAGTCACAAAAGTTCCTGTTTGTTTTCGTCTGTTTTTTGTGCCGGAATGCTATGTGCGGAAAGAGAGAATCAGGAGAGTCGCACATACCGTAACCAAACACATCTGCAGGGCTCAAGGTCGAACCCGATCCAGCTTTAGAAAAGCGAACTTGCATGGTTTTCAGTCCCGAGTACAGGCTTTTCATTCTACAACGGGCCGATGTCTGCAGGCATGGTGAAGCGGGTGAGCTTTTGCGCCGTGAAAAACTCTTCAGCAACTGCAGAGTTTCGCCGCACACGGAGTCCTAGGATCAGGTAAATCAGCCACTGGACACGCCCCCAAGAATCAGCTGAGCAAAAGCGCGTCGAGCAACTTAATGTTTGCCGATGTGGCTCAAAACAGGTTGACACGTTCTGGTCATTCAGTTTAGCATTTACAGGAATTTTGATGCAAAATTATGAAAATTTCTTGCTGAATTTGACTTCCTTCAATAAATTTATTGGCTTGTAAATAAGGAGTCAATTTTATGCTGTGGTGTATAGCATTCTTTGTAGGTCATTGGTATCTCTCCCTGTTTTGCCAAAGTTTTTTTCTGCATAGATACGCGTCTCATAAAATGTTTGTTTTAACCCCTTTTTGGCAAAGATTTTTCTATGTATTGACTTTTGTGTCTCAGGGTACTTCATTTTTGAATCCATCGGCCTATGCAACTGTTCACAACCTTCACCACGAACATTCTGATCAGCCTGGAGATCCTCATAGTCCCCATCAAAATCAGAACCTCTTTACCATGATGTGGAAAACTTTCCAGACTTACGAGGCTCTGGTAAAGAACAAGGTCAAAATTCCGCCCCGTTTCAGGTTTAATATATTTGTCAAAATGGATCTCGTTACAGACTTATGGTCTGTACGACTCAGTTGGATATTATTCTATGCGGGATTTTATTATCTTTTTGCACCGAGCCCTCTGTTTTATATACTAGTCCCTGTTCATGCTATGATGGGTCCGATCCATGGAGCTATTGTGAATTGGTGTGGACACAAATACGGTTATCGTAATTTTGATCTGGATGATCATTCCTACAACACCTTATGGATCGACTTTTTGATGATGGGAGAGTTGTATCAGAATAATCATCATAAAGCCTGCAGGAAATGGGATTTTGCAAGTAAGTGGTACGAATTCGATCTGACGTTTCTAATCATGCGCGTATTGAATTCCTTGGGCATTATACAACCCGTTAAAGCAACATTGGCTTAGTCTTTAGTAGTCCAGAAGAATGCACATGATTTATAAACTTATTGAGAAAGGCTTTATCCCAGACTTTTTAATAAGAATGGGTATTAGGTACTTGTGTCGGAAAAGATTAGAACAAGAATATGAAGGAGATTTTAAGAGCATCCAAATTAGGAGATTACAAGAATTATCCCGAGGCGAGATTGCTATCAATACGCTCGATGCAAATCAGCAACACTATGAAGTGCCTACAGGTTTTTATCAGTCTGTGCTAGGGCGCTGGAAGAAGTACTCCTCTGGGTATTGGGAAAGTGGTGCCCGTAGCATCGATGAGTCGGAATCTCACATGCTGGATCTGTATATTGAACGGGCTCAGATGAAAGATGGAATGCAGATTTTAGATTTAGGATGTGGATGGGGCTCAATGACGCTCTATCTGGCCAATAAATTTCCAAATTGTAAGATTACTGCGGTTTCGAATTCCAGTACTCAAAAAACCTGGATTGATGAAGCTTGTGTAGATCGGGGTCATAATAACGTTGAGGTGATCACCTGTGATATCAACGAGCTTGAACTGAACCATAATCAATTTGACAGAGTGGTTTCGATAGAGATGTTTGAGCATGTCAGAAACTATAAGGCGCTTCTTTCAAAAATCTCAAATTGGATGAAGTCTGATGCCAAGTTGTTCGTTCATATATTCACCCATCGAGAGCTTACTTATTATTTTGATGTGGTGGATGATTCAGATTGGATGAGTAAGTATTTTTTCTCAGGTGGCATCATGCCATCACATAGTCTGATAGAAAATGTTGAGAGTCCTCTAGAGGTGGTGAGCAAGTGGAAAGTAAATGGACTCAATTATTGGAAAACTTCTGAAGCATGGTTGCAGAATCAAGACAGTAATAGACGGCAGGTGTTAAGTATTTTCCGTTCTTCCTATCAAGGGGATGCGCGAAAATGGTTTGAATATTGGCGAGTCTTCTTCTTGTCTTGCGCGGAATTATTTCGTTATAACGATGGTCATGAGTGGTTTGTCAGTCACTACCTTTTGGAAAAGAAATCTGTATGAAAAAACGGGCGGCAATTATCGGCACGGGTATATCCGGCATGAGCTCTGCCTATTTTTTGAAAGATGACTATGACATTACAGTGTATGAAAAGTCAGATTATATTGGCGGTCATACCAATACCCTGAGTTTGGATTGCAGAGGTGAGAACGCTGTTTTTGATTCGGGCTTCATGGTGTTTAATTTTCACACTTATCCATTGATGGTGAAATTATTTAAGAAACTGGCTGTTCCAATCGTGAAGACTGATATGTCATTCAGTGTTCAGAACAGGCAAAATGGATTGGAATATACAGGTACGGGTATTAACGGTTTGTTTGCCCAGCGTAGTAATTTTTTTAGGTGGAAGCATTATAGATTTTTGTGGGAGATTAATCGCTTCAACAAACTGGCAAATGACATTGCTCTGATGGATGATTTTGAAAATATAAGTATCGCAGAATTTGTTGAGAAGTACCAATTCAAGCATCGAATGCTGGAGGACTATCTGATTCCGATGAGCTCGGCCGTCTGGTCTACTCCTCCTGAAAAGATGTTAAATTTTCCTATTTACTCTTTAATTAGATTTTTCAAGAATCATGGATTTTTAGGGCTTGATACGCAGTATCAGTGGTATACAGTTGAGGGAGGCTCATTCCAATATCGTGATCGACTAATCAGGGGATTTGAAGATAGAATCATTCTCAACTCTCCGGTTACAAATGTTAAACGTAATAATAGAAATGGTTTTAGAGATGTAACCGTTACGACAGAAGCAGGTCGTGAAGAAACTTACGATATTGTTATCATAGCCGCACATTCAGACCAAGCGTACGCAATGCTTGATCAAGCAAATGAGACAGAGTCGCAGATTTTACCCTTTTTCAAGTATGAGAGGAATATTGCTACGGTTCACACTGACGAAAGTGTAATGCCGAAAACAAAGGCCTGTTGGTCTTCCTGGAATTTCGTTTACAAGCCTAATGCAGACGGTAGTTTGAAGCCATCAACCGTTTACTACATGAATAAACTGCAAGGTGTTTCAGATTACCGGAACTATTTTGTCTCTATCAATGGTGCAAACGATATATCGCCAGATAGTGTTCTGAAGACGATTGAATATCATCATCCTATTTTTGATACAAATACATTTAGATTGCAAAGTCGTTTCAGTGAACTTAATTCTGAAGGTCCTGTTTATTTTGCAGGTGCGTATCAAGCCAACGGTTTTCATGAGGATGGGCTTAAATCTTCTTATGATCTTTGCAGTTCAATCTTAGGTAGGGATGTACTTTGATTGATGACGGAATCTTATATGCAGAGACTAGCCACACCAGACATGTTGAAGTGAGACGTGGTTTCACTTATTCTCACTTTATGTTTGGTCTGGACCTATTGCATTTGGATAAATATAAATCCTTGAGTCCATTCCTGGGAATTAATAGGCCTTCACTGTATAGATTCAATTTTTCCGATCATTGTATTTTAAAAGACACTGGGATGGATGAATTGAATCGGGCTATGCAAGAAAAATTTGATCGGTCTATCGAGCATTATTCCAAGATTATTTTAATTACAAACCTTAGATCATTCGGATATGTTTTTAATCCAATTAGTGTATATTTATGTTGTTTAAGTGAGTCGAATGAGAAGTTCGACATTATTTATGAGGTGGGTAATACATTTGGTGAGCAAAAGTATTATTTTTCCAAAAAGACATCTACATTACAGCGTAAGAATTTCTACGTTTCACCCTTTATTGAGCACCAACATAATTTCAAATTTGATTTGAAGATCGATGGTCAAAATTTACGCTTAGTTGTAACTACTGAACAACTGGATAAATCTCCTATTCTGACTGCGAGTCTGAATGGAAGATTTAAGAAGCTTACCAAAAAATCAATTTCAATGTCATTTTTAAAGCATCCATTAGTGAGTTTCAAAGTGATCTTTTTAATACATTTCCAGGCTCTGTTCCTTTATTTAAAAGGACTCCGTTACTTTAGAAAGGAAGAGTTTGTGGAGCATCAAACTAATTATCAAAGTTTAGATAACTGATTTTGGGAAGAGACATGAAAAAAAAGGTTCGTCATCCCACTGAATTATTGTCAACAATAAGCACACAGGGGTTTTTTAAGAATGCTCTCTTTAAGCTGTTCAAATCTATGGACATCGGTTCATTGACTGTCAAAACTCGCTATGATGGCGAGTCTTATCGTTTCGGCAATGGGGACAGAGACCAGGTAGATGCTCATATTTTAGTAACAGACGCCACCTTCTTTAAACAGGTGGTTTTATATACTGACATAGGTATTGCGGAGGCTTATCTAGACGGAAAATGGGAAACAGGGAGCATTTATGACGTCATTAAATTTTTCATACTAAATTTGTCGAAAACACAGGTTATGTCAGGCGCTAAGGGTCGATTTGGTTTTCCGCTGAAGTTGTTGAATCTAAGTAGTTTGATTGGGCATATCTTTCGTGGGAATAGTATTAAAAACAGCCGTAGAAACATCGCAGAGCATTATGATTTATCCAATGCGCTATACAATTTTTTTTTAGACCCGTCATTAACCTATTCCAGTGCAATATTTGAGAGTGAATCTGATCGAGACTTAGAAGCAGCGCAGCACAGAAAGTACCAGCGTCTTGCAGATCAATTAAAGCTTGGTGAGGATGATATTCTCTTGGAGATAGGTTCAGGTTGGGGTTCAATGGCTTTATATGCAGCTGAAAACTATGGCTGTAAAGTCAAAACCTTTACGATCTCTGATGAACAGTTTCGTCTGGCAAAAAAGCGCATTGAATCATCATCTGTGTCCCATCTCATTGAGATTGAATTGTTGGATTACAGACATATTCCTGAGAAATATGGGCGCATATTTACCAAAGCGGTATCGATCGAAATGGTTGAGGCTGTCGGAGATAAGTATATGAATAGATATGCCAAAGTTATTGGCGATTGTTTAGTGTCTGATGGATTATTTGCTATTCAAGCTATTACGGCACCTAATTCGAGATACGCTGAGATGAAGAATGGAGTGGACTTCATCAAAAAACACATATTTCCAGGTAGTCAGTTACCTTCGATACATAAGTTGAGTGATTCGTTTTTTCGAATGGCCGATTTTGATATTGTGGATCTGAAGGACTTTGGTATACATTATTCCAAGACTTTAAACATCTGGCAAGAAAACTTCAATCAATCCTTGGATGGTATTCGAAAACTTGATTTTGATGAAAGATTTATTCGTAAATGGAATTATTATTTTAGTTATTGCTCTGCAGCTTTTGCGATGAAGAATATAAGCGTTGTTCAAATACTCTTTAGCAGACCAAACAACGCAAGGCTTAGATAGGGAGTGTTCAAAACACTGTGTCATTTCTTAAACTGTATCAAGGAGAGATGACAGATGAGCGAGAAAATAGATTTTGATGCGGAAAAGGCCCTGTGTGTCAACCTCTAGTTCTCACATTCCGCACATAATTTCAGGGCGGGTAGAAGCGCTTGAATTCCGGCCCGA
>CAZDAM010000073.1:9357-17785 GCA_964503595.1 uncultured bacterium | reverse complement strand
ATCGATGGGGGGCGGCTGGATAAGCTGAAACGGTGAAGCCTGCCGCCTACCCTACATTTAAGATACGTGAAATTCTCAAAAACTCCATTGAAGTCCGATATAGCAGGACCTTCCTAACCGGCCATAGCCGGAAATTTCTTCCGCCTGCTGATTAGTAATGTTCCGAATTTGAAAGAATACCATCTGATTGGCACGGATCTGATAATTCAGGCTAAGGTTGGCGGCAAACAAGTCCGGCATTTCAATCGGTTTCCCAGCCAGAACATCCTGGCGGCGGATAAATTTGGAGGCCGTCAGATCTGCCTTCCATCTCTGGTTCATACGATAGGTGGACTGAAACTGGATGTGGTGCTTTGCACGACGCGGAAGAGGATTGAGTGTGAGTGCGTCAATGCTGTCCAGATGGGTATAGAAAATAGATGTGACCCATTTGTTCCGAGTATATTCCAGACCGCTTTCAAAGCCTTCCGAGGTTGTTCGGGAACGGTTGATATAACCCTTGCTGGGAAAGTCGTAATCCACCATATCCCGTGTCTTGATACGAAACAGAGTGGTTTTCAGATGCAGGTCAGGTCTCAGACGGTATTTCCAGCCAAATTCGAGAGAATCAGCCAGAGCTGGTTTCAGCAACGGGTTTCCAAACGCAGTGTCGTAGAGCTGATAAAGTGAAGGAGCCTGATATCCGCGGGAGACTCCGGCAAAGAATGTCGAGGCTTTGAATGTCAGTACTGGCTGGAGCCGGTAGGTCCACTCAGGAGTATAGGAAGAATGATTTTCCTGTCTTAATGAACTTGTCAGGGTAAGATTTTTTGCGAGTTTGTCCTGAGATTCCACAAACAGGGAAGTCAGTTGATTTGCATCATAGTTGTTCTGAAAACCGGTCTGGCCGTTTTCCTGCCGGTATTCGCCTCCCCACGTGACTGTACGGGATTTTAAGTGATGACTTCTCTGAAAGCGAATCCTGACTTCCCGTCCCATGAATTCGGATTCCAGATAGACTGGATGATGGTTCTTCCTTTGAAAGCGTGATATGGCAATGCTTGTGTCATCCGAAGCATTTCTTCTTTGCGTCCTGAGTCGGATGGAAGCCCCGGAAAACCGGCCGTTTGTCGTTGAATCAGGCAGATCGGTGGGAAGACCGGTGAGAAAGTTCAGATCATCCAGTTCGGATTCATACCGGGAATGCATCATGTGAAGATCCAGCTTGTAGCCGGGACGGGGGTTCCACTGCATTCCTGTCTTCAGATTCAGGGAGCTGTAGCCGTCCTGTTCCTGATGACCCAGCCTGGAGCTGGCGGCACTGATTCCGTCCTCATGCTCCCGCTGAGCACTGAAGTAGGAAGAAAATAATTCAGAAGAGGATGCGTGGGCCAGCGAAAATCCGCGGAAGTTTCTGCTGCCTACATGACTTGCAAGAAGACTTTGCGGGCGTGGAGAAGTATGAATTTCCAGACTTCCTCCTATGGCATCAGAGCCCATACGGGTGGATGCCGGACCACGTACCAGTCTCATGGAATCCCAGGGGCCGGTGTTGAGGGCATTCAGAAACGGAGTACCGGCCGGGGACATCACGTCATGCAGGGGAATGGAGTTGTAGGTTACTGAAACCTGCTCCATGGGAGCCCCCCGGACAAATATGGATGGAAGCTGGCCAGAGCCCCCGCTTTGGAAGAGCTGGACACCCTCAAGAAAGCCGACCTGCTCGCCTATGCTCGGACGGTGGTGAAAGGCCATTTCCTCAGAGTCCAGTCTGTCACTGGCTTCCCAGGGAATATGCGGATTGAGTGTGGCGGAAATGACCACCGGTTTCAGGGTCAGGGCATGGGTCAGCGCAAAGGGGGCAAACCCGATCAGAATCTTTTGTTTCATCCGGTTCTCCAGAAGTCAGAGAACACAAATCCTGTCCGGAAACATATTTCCGGCGCCAAGAAGCAACCATTCCCGAGGAATGCAATCAAGCTATATCAGGTTGTCTGGGCGAGCTACAGAACTCCGTGTCCCGAGAGTTAATCGCTACTGGCTCCCGAGCCGGTCTTCTGGCTTACGAATCACTCTTCAGGCTGGCCTTCCCATTGCTTTATGGCAACAGTGGCTGGAATTTCCTTCAGCTCGAAGTCCTCGTTTACAGCGGCGGGTCCGCAACGGATTTTCACCGTTTTCCCGAACACTCAGGAGCGCCGTGTGTGACAAGTGAATCACAGGTACATCAAAAAGAGCAATCAGATAATTTCATGGCTTCTGGTAAAGCTTGTGGAGGCGAATGTACTTCTGGATGGGAGGAAAAAGCTCATCGGAGGAAATGAGCTGGGAGTTGGAAAAACGTTTGCGAATGGAGGAAGAACTGTAAGGGGTGGATGATCCCTTAAGAAAAACCAGCTGCCCCCGTGTTTTCAGTTCCTGATCTACCGGATCTTCCTTAAGGATGGTACCGGGCCTTTCGACTACGGCAACAATGCGGTTTTCATCCGGGGAAGGCAGTTTCTGGTAAGATTTCATCTTGAGATAGGAGTCTGCACCGCAGATGTGATAAAGCCCGGATCCGGAATGGCGCCATTTCAGGTAGTCCAGAATGTCCTCGATATAGGTAGTAGGATTCGCGCTGTAAAAGGATTCCATCCGTTCAGGATCAAGAGTCCTGATTCTCAGGTCCTTCCGCTGGAGTTTCTTCACCATCCTTCTACGGTGAAGGAATCCGGACGCCAGCGATTTATTTGTCGGCTCCACATTAGGAAGGACGTAGATGACATCCAGCTTCAGGGACTTCAGAGCGATCTCAATGACCTGAAAATGGCCGGCATGAGGGGGATCGAAAGTCCCGAAATACACCCCGACCCCACGGCTGAAGCCGGAAAAGATCAACAGGAAGAATAGAGCTATACGGAGAAAAACCATTGGGGAATCATGCCACCGAATACACCTGCAAGAAAAGGAAATGTAGCAGAAAATCCTTTGTTTCTCAGAAGGTAAGGAATACTGAAGGCAAATATGACGCCAAGCATGGCGATTCCGGCTTCTCTGGGGGTTGCCGGGTAAAGGCTCAAAAGGGATTTCCAGAACAAAACTGTCAGAAAGGCAATGAGAAGGGCGATTCGAAAGCGGATAGGACCCAGCTCAGGGCTATCGTAAGGGAGTAGTTTCAGCCAATTTTTCTGGGAATAGAACATCAATGCTCCAAGGCCGGCACCAGCCATGAGGATCAGAAGATTTTCGGTTGAAACATAGGCTTCCCTGTCTTTTAGGGGAAGTAGTATTCCCAGAAACGGAAAGATGACAAGGGCCTTCAGATTCTGGATTTCCTGTTTGATAAAAGTCTGGTTCATATCTGCTTCCTGGAGCACCGATCGTAGAACGGATCTCTCTTGCTTTTTGGGTGTATCTCTTAAAAGTTCGAGCTTTTCAGGCGATAGTTTCTGTCGTTTAAAATGCCCTGTTTTCAGAAGACATATATATTTCAGGGGACTCTTTGAGGTGACAAACCTGAAGTGTAGATTTATCTTTTTGGTGCTCTGGTGGACTCGTGACAGAATGCAATACAGATTTCCTCAATCGATGCTGGTCGTGAGTCGGGTGGGATTTCTTCACCCTTCCGGATTACCTGGTTCTGGTTTGGAAGCTGCCCGAATGCGCAGGAAGGCTTCTGACTTTGGGGAGGTGTTACTAGAAACTGTTCCTGAAGATGCTCCATGGGTGTGTCCAGCCAGATCCTTCCTTCCTTGAGAAAGATAACCCTGGTAGCCAGTCTTTCCACTTCATCCGCGTGATGTGTCGCCATGATCAGGGCCCGGTCTTCCTGGCAGGCCTTTTCGGCCAGTAGGGCCAGAACTTCAGCTCTGATGGCAGGATCAAGGCCGCTGGTGGCTTCATCAAGAAGGAGGAGTTCCGGGTTGTGGCTCAATGCCATGGCCATGGCCAGGCGCACCTTCTGTCCGCGCGACATGGAGCTGACTCTTTGTTCATCGTCTAGTTTGAGAAGTCTGAGGAGTTCGTTATTCAGCAACGGTTCAAAGAAAGAAAAACAGCTTCTCGCCAGTTCGCAAATGGATTTGACCGATTCCTTGGGTCCGTACAGGCATTCTGAACCGACAAATCCGGTTCTTTCCAGAATTGCACGTCGGTCGGTCTGGATTTCCAGACCATTGAAACAGGAAATCTCACCGGAATCCGGCCTGTCCCATCCCAGAATATGCTGAAACAGAGTTGTTTTTCCGGCCCCGTTAGGCCCCACAATGGCGATGACTTCACCTCGATGAACCTCAAAAGACAACCGATCCAGCTTGAATTTTCCCAGTTTTCGTGTCAGTTCGTGGATTTGTAAAATCATGACAGTTCTCCTGAATCCAGCAGCTCCCGGAGAATATCCAGGGCTTCACTGGAGCTAAGTCCATACGAATTGGCCAGAACCAGAAACTCCTGGCCTTTGGTTTTTAGGGACTGAAGTTTTTGTTCTTCGCTGAACTCCCGGGTCTGAGGCAGCACAAACATTCCCTCCCCCCGTCGGGATTCGATCAGCCCTTCCTGACGCAGTTCATTCCAGGCTTTGTGAACCGTGAGCATGTTGATTCCAAGGTTTGTGGCCAGCTGACGGGCAGAAGGAAGTTGCTCGCCGGTCTGAAGCTGTCCTTTCAGAATTGCGGTGCGAACCTGCTCGCGAATTTGCTTGTAGATAGGCACATCGCTGTTGGTCAGAATCTGAATCGGTTTCACCTGAGAACCTCCAGGCTGTGCCAGTCCCTCGATTTCCAGCGAATGCTGGGTTCCAGGCGATCTGACAGGTGCTTTTCCAGAAGTACGGCCCGCTTCCTGGCCCGAATTCCGTAGTAGGAGTGATTGGAAGGGACTTCAAAGGAATGAATACTGGGCTTTTCTGAACTGTAGGGGAGGAAGATTTCAAGCTCGGTGGAATAAGCACCTGAATGTCTCCAGGAGGGGAAAAAGGGTATCTGAATTCCATCTGGCTGAAAGACGGGGTAGCCTGGTTCGGTTTCCAGAGACTCCAGAATGGGACTCTGAATGACAATGGGCTTTTCAGATGGATTCATCCTGTACTGGAAAAGATTGTTGATGAAGCTGTACTCCATGGGAGGGTGACTCTGGTTCAGAGCGTAGATCTTAAGGATTCTGCCCTGATTTTTTCCTACAAAGGAGAGATAGAGACGGTTTTCATGAACGAAGGAATGATTGAGATGGAAGTCTTCAGGGATTTGGTATTTCCACTCCTCTGAAGCTTCTGGGTTTTGGAGATTGACAATACCGATGCGAAAACTTCTGGTGTGTCGATAGGACAATTTCTGGTCCAGATAGGCGATCTGGTTTTCGGTTTCGTAAATCCGGGGGCAGATCTGATTCTGATTCCAGTCGGAACTCCATGTCTCAGGAGGGTTTTCCGGGCATCGCAGGAGCCTTCCATTCGGTTTTTCCATCTGCATCTTTTGATAAACAGTCAGTTCGAACTTTGTGCCTTTCCGGCTGGTTCCACCGGGAAAAATCATGGTACTCCGGGAGCCGGATTCGTATTCCAGAATGCCTGTAAGGGCATCGAAGTGGATTCGTTTCGGGGCATTGCTATGGGGAATCCCTTTTTTCATGAAAGACAGTTCGGACACAATTTCAATGGGAGAAGATTCGGGTTTGAGTTTGCCGGTCGCATCACATTTCAAGAACTGGATCAGAAGGGAGTGATCACGTACAACGGGTTTGAAGGCCCAGTTCACTGCCTGGGACTCACAGTCCATGTCATCTTCCAGAATGTGGTAGAAGGCCTGGGTGGTGATGTGGCTCTGAAAGGGGAGGATCTGTTCTGGCTGTGACTGGGCAAAGGAAATCAAAAGGGCTGCTCTGGCACCTTCCCACTGATAAATCTCCGTATTCAGGACCTGAAGCGGGCGGCGGTTCTTCTGCAGGCTGAAGATCAGGGTACAGAAAAGCCAGATCAAAGCTGATTTTCTGAGCCAGGGCCAGGCGAGGCCACACTTCTTCTGAAAGGAATTGAGAGGCTCAAGCAGCAGAGGGATGAGGCAGAACAAGAGATTCACGAAGACAAGCAGATACCACCAGAAGGGGCTGAATCCGAGAAAGCCGTCTGTAGTGAGGAAGATTTGAAACAGCAGATATTGCAGGATGGTTCCGATGAAGGCCCCCTCCATAGGACGGGATAAAAACTGCTGGAGGAGTAGAACCAGAACTGGTCCCTGGGCAGAAGCCACGATGAAGAAGGCTTTGTTCCGTTCTGTCATCAGACAGGAGAACAGGGCCAGAAGCGTGATTAGAACCCCGGCTTTGGCCATGAGACGGGCATTGTATTCCGGATACAGTGTCGAATGCTTCTGCCCCAGTCCAAAACGGACAGAGCCCAGAAATGCTCCCAGTGCAGGACCGGCAAGCAGTACCCAGAGATGAATGGGACGGATTTCAGAGAGATTGTCCATGGAACCCCCCGGTTAATAGCTATTGTTATATGTAACTATAACACCACTATAGTATGGTGGCAAGATATTCAGTCTGTCATTTCAAGAGAAGGGATGAACGGGAGATTTTGGGTCTCTTCGTTGCGTTCGATCCAGAGCCCTTCCAGATAAAGGGCATGCATCTGACTGCGGTGATAGCATTCGACAGCCTGGCGGGGGTTTTCCACGATGGGTTCTCCCCGCTGATTGAAACTGGTGTTCAGAAGTACCGGACAGCCGGTTTTCTGATACCAGAGCCTGAGAAGTTTCCTGAGGCTTCCCCGGTGGTTCGGGCCAACGGTCTGGACTCGGGCCGTTTTATTCTTGTGGGTGATGGCAGGAAGACTGCTCATTGGAAGGGTCAGATGCTCTGGCAGCCCCTGGGGGGACGGCTGAACAAGCCCGTCACACAAACGTTTTTCGTGCAGGGAAACGGTTCTTAGCATGAAAGGCGAGGGGGCTGACATTTCAAACCATTGCCCGGCCTCCTCTTCCAGAATGCAGGGAGCGAAGGGCCGGAAATCCTCTCTTTTCTTGATCAGGCGATTGAGGGTTGTACGAGCTGAAATCCGGCGGGGATCAGCCAGAATGGAGCGATGGCCCAGGGCTCTGGGTCCGAATTCCATGGATCCTTCAAACCAGCCGACGATGCCCCCCATGAGCAGGACCTGGATGGCAGCTTCGAAAGTTTCCTGTTCGCTCAGGCTCTGGTAAGGGGTTTTAAGCTGTTCCAAAGCTTCGGCACACTGGGCAGGAGTGTAGCAGGTTCCCAGATCAGCGCGCATATTCAGGGGGCGTTTCCTTGTTTTCAGGAAAGAATGCCACAGGGCAGCACCCAGGCTACCACCGGCATCTGAAGACGCCGGTTGAACAAAGAGGTTTTCTTCACCGATTTCGGCAGCAAGAATCTGATTCGCACTACAGTTCAGGGCGACTCCTCCGGCCAGACAGAGACGAGACTCCCGGGTCAGGAGAAGAGCTTTTCTGATCAGATTGAGCAGAACGGTTTCCAGAAGTTTCTGCGCTGAGGAGGCAAGGTTGAGATGAAAGGGAGTCAAAGGTTCATCTGGTTTTCGGGGAAGATGGCCAAAATAGTTTTTCAGACGGTTAAGGGCCTGGTCGCCATCCCCCAGGGGGCCGTAGAAATCCGGATGAATCCGAAAAGAGCCATCTTCATGGGGGATGAGGAAATGCTGGTTTAAATCCTCAAGAAAGCAGGGCTCTCCGTAAGGAGCCAGTCCCATGAGCTTATACTCCCCACTCATGGGGATAAAGCCAAGAAAATGTGTGATTGCCGAATAGAAAAGCCCCGGTGAGTGAGGCCAGTGGAGTTCTTCGAAAAGTTCGATACAATCCGGAGTGCCCCGACCGATACTGACCGTACTCCATTCTCCAACCCCGTCTACAACCAGAGTGGCGGCGGACTCAAATCCGCTGGGAAGAAAAGCGCTTGCTGCATGGGAAAGGTGATGCTCGCAGTAAAGAGGGCTTACACCAATTCCAAGTGAAGACAGTTCCTGTTTCAGCCGGGCAGGCACTCCATAGGATTTGAAGAATGCCGCCGGCATGGACTTCAGAAAGACCGGAAAACCCTTTGGGCCTGCCTGAAGAAAGGAGTGCAGGATCCGATCCATTTTCCGCCAGGGTTTTTCGTAGAAGACTACGGTTTCGATTTCAGATGGATGCAGATTCTGCTTCTCAAGCAGCTTTTGAATCGATTGAGAGGGAAAGGACGCATCGTGCTTGATGCGGGAAAAGCGTTCTTCCTCCAGAGCTCCCAGAATCTGTCCGTCATACACCAGTGCTGCGGCACTGTCATGATAAAACGCGGAGATTCCCAGAATCGGCATGAGAGTCAAAAAAGGGCGTAAAGTACGGGGCTTATGACCTGGGTCACGGGAAGGATCAGTCCAAGCACCAGAAAAGCGAGGATCAGGGGGGTGATCCAGAAGGGCTTTTCACTCCTGAAATAACGAATCAGAAGT
>CAZDAM010000073.1:0-9257 GCA_964503595.1 uncultured bacterium | reverse complement strand
GATCAGGGGGGTGATCCAGAAGGGCTTTTCACTCCTGAAATAACGAATCAGAAGTCTGAGGTTGTCTACCATGGGACTTCGGGATTCAGGGGTTTTGATGGCATGAAGCCTTCCTGCTGATTCTTCTTCAGAAGAAGATAGGCGCAGGAAAGGGGGCCGACGAGAAGAATCCAGATCAGTCCTGCTGCCAGTTTTTGAAACCATTGTGCAAACATAGCCTTATTTTCGCACAAACCTTACAGAATTCGCCGGATTTTGTTGGGTTCGGTACAATGCTTTCATGGAGGCAAGTGTGAGGATTTTATTATTGATATGGATGGGAATTGTCCATTCCTTGGGCGCGGGTGCCCTGTCTTCACTGGCTCCAAAGCGGAAATTGACGCCTCCGGTTGACTTTCATATCCAGGACACCTTGCGGGAACGTCTGGAAGAGCTTGAGGAACTCTCCCGCTGCTTCTATCTGGATCCTTCCGAGGAAAGGGCCACGAGAATTCTGGACCTGACCTACCTGAGCGGGAAAATGGAGCCCGCTCATTCTCTTCTTCTGTTTGCTTTCTATGAAATGTTTCAGGCCAGTCCCGCTGTTGTTTCCAAAGCCGTGGCCAAACTGGAGGTAATGGATGCTCCCGGCAGGGCTTTTTTACTGATTCTTCTGAAAGCTCTGGATTATCCTGACTTCGAGAAACTTCTGGAACACCACGAAGACTCTCTGCCAGCCAATTTTCGCCGGGTTTTACAGGATCCCGGCATCGTTTCACCTCCATCCATTCCTGAAATGGAAGTCAGGTCACCCGAGGGACTGGATCTTTTCTGGGCCCATTACTTCATGACAGGTGAGACCAGGATTCTGGATAAGGTCGTCAAAATCATCGAAAACGGGGATTTCAAGGAAGATCATCTGGTGGCTGCAGCCTACTGGGGACTTGGATCCATTGCGGTCAGGGATACCAGAGCTTTGAAGCATCTGGTGCAGTATTCCAGAGAGTCCCTGGAGGCAATCGATGAAATCAGGACCCTGGTGGTTCATGCCCTGATTCAGAGGGAAAGAGGATCCAAAGCTCAGAAGGGAGAAGAAAAGGCCTGGTTTTTACACCTTCGGTCAAGAACGGATGTGGACTCCCAGATCAAGCTGGCTGCCTGCTATTTCAATGGAACCGGGGTTGAGCCTGATGAAGGGAAGGCCCGGGAAATTCTTTTGCGCCATGTCGGAAAGTCTGAAGGAGAAGCTGAAGTTGTCCTTGCTGCAATGGCATATCAGAATCAGGGTTTTCTGGCTGGAAAAACCATTATTGAATGGCTGGAAGCTTCGGTTGCGCAGGGTAACCAGAAGGGTATGGTTTCCCTGATTCAGAAAAAACTCTATTCCGAAGAAGAGAATTCACGCCAGCAGGGCTGGGCTTTCATGTCAGAAGGTATTTCTGCTCAAGGCACGGAGGTACTTCTTTTGGCGGCCAGTGAATATCGCCTAGGAGTGACCACAGAACAGAATTACCCTGAGGCCATCCGCATCTATGAAAAACTGAAACAGGAAAGACATCCTCGAGCGGTATATGAATTGGCCAGGATCTACGGTCATAGCGATGAAAGGCGCCGTGATTTTGTGAAGGCCAGGGGTCTTCTGGAGGAGGCCTGTTCTCTTATCATCCCTCATGCCTGTCTGATTCTGAATCGAAATGAGTCCGGTGAAGGCCCTTGGTTTGAAGGCTTTCGGGTCCAGCAGGAAAGGGGAGAGATAGAAGCGGTCTACCGCCTCGGGATTCGTCTTTATACCGGAGAATCTGTAGAAAAGGATCCGGTTGAAGGAAAGAAGCTTTTGAGTCAGGCTGTTTCAGAAGGTCATGCCATGGCGGCCAATGATCTGGCCTATACCATGGCTCTTGAGGGGGAAGATCTGGATGAATGCTTGCGGCTTGCCCACCTTGCCTGGGAAAAAATCAGGGCGATTGGTGAGGCTTCTGAAAAATCTGCGGTTCTGGACACTCTGGCCTGGATTGCCTATCTGAAAAAGGATTACCATTCAGCTTGGGAATGGATTCAGAAAATCCCGGAAAAAGATCGCGGGAGGGGTGAAGTCCAGAAGCATTTTCATGTCATTGAGGAAGCATTGGGGAAGAAAAACCTGTTGCCGGATTTGAGGTAGGATGGGATCCTGAGGAACTTATGTCAAATCTTGAGCAATACCACCGCGGGGAAACGGTTCTTCATTCGGGACCTTACACCCTTTTCATTGAGCCGACCAATCACTGCAATCTTGCCTGTGTGTTCTGCCCCCAGAAGGATCAGACCCGTAAAAAAGGTTTTATGAGCCAGGAAGTCTTTGCAGCTCTGGCAGAAGATGCCCAGGCCTGCGGAGTGAAGAAGATCAATCTCTTCTTTCTGGGTGAATCCCTCATGCACAAAGGGCTTGAAGGCATGCTGAAGAAGGCCAGGGAATGCGATCTGCGTGTCCGCCTCAATACCAATGCCTCCTTTCTGTTTGAGGACAAGGCACGTATGCTGTTTTCCACCGGCCTGGATGACATGACGATTTCCTTTGAAGGGATCAACAAGGAAATCTATGAGAATCTCAGGGTGAAAGGGCGCTATGAAGAGACCCTGCAGAACATCACCCGCGCCATTCAGATCAAAAAAGAGATGGATGCGGATACTCGTATTTCGATTGAAATTATCGATATGCCGGAAACCAGAGAACTGTTTGCCGATTTTCGTGACCGAATGGACGCCCTTGGACCGGACAAAGTCGTGGTAAAGGTCTATCGCAACTGGCTTGGTTATCTCAATGCTCAAAAAGATGTCACTGCCGAGGATCTTTACACCATCTGTTCCTACCCCTGGCGCTCGATGGCAGTCTTGTGGGATGGCACATTTGTTCCTTGCTGTGTGGATTTTGACGGTCGTTATCCTCTGGGTAATCATCAGGATGGTGTCATGAAAGCCTGGAATGGTGAAGCCATGCTCAATCTCAGGAAATATCTGATTGATCGCAAAACCAGTCTCAAAAGCGATCATGGGCAGAAGCGCTGTCATGGCCTCTGCCATTCCTGCGATATCCCGTTCAATCCGGAAGATCATCCGGCAGCCGGCGCATGAACCTTCTGATGCCTTCTACGGGAAGGCGGGTCAGTCTGATCCGTCTTCTTCGTCGTGCGGCCAGGACGCGTAACATCGCGCTCAGGATTATCGGTACCGAAATCAATCCGCATACAGCGTCCCTATATGAGTGTGATACCAGCTATATCCTGCCCCGTACGGGTACGGATAAGCACCGGGAAGAGCTTCTAAGACTTCTGGAAAAAGAATCGATCGACTGTCTTTTGCCCGGCAATGATATCGATTTGAAATGGCTTTGCGAAACCGGTGATAGCTGGCCCTGCCGGATTCTCTGGAGTGGAGAAGAACTCTGCCGCCCCTGGCTTTTGAAATCGACATCCCATCAGAAGTTTCTTCAGGCTGGACTTGTGGCTCCCGAAGTCTATGACCCCCAGGAATGTCCCGAGTTTCCTGTTGTTCTGAAAGAGGATGGGGGCTATGGTTCGGTGAACCAGTTCTATGTGGGAAGTCAGGACGAGCTTTTATTCCATCTGCCAAAGATGAAGGCTCCCTTTATCCAGAAGAAAACTTTTGGTGTGGAGTACACGGTGGATGGCTTCAGCAATCAGGAACATGAAATCATCCGGCTGGTCCCGCGGATCCGTGAAGCCGTAAGATCGGGGGTTTCCGATGTGGGCCGGATTGATCTCAGGGAAGATCTGATCGAACTGATTCGCTCCGCCAGCCGGACTTTCCGCTTTATCGGTCCCTGGAATGTGCAGTGCTTTGCGACGGAAAAAGGCTTTGAGTTTATCGAGGTCAACCCGCGCTTTTCCGGAGGAATCCCCTTAACGGAAGCCAGTGGAGCTGATTTTTGCGGACTGTTGCTGGACTGGGCTTTGAACCGGGAATGGACGCCTCCAGGGCCACTTCGTAACGGGCTTCGTATGATGAAGTACGAACAGGAGTTTTTCGTATGAACGCCGTGGTTCTCGGCCTTGGGCGGATTGGGAATCTTCTTGAGGGAGAGCCCTACCGGGCCAGTCCCTGCACCCATGCCGGCTGCTTTGAAGCCCATGATCAGACCGAGCTTGTTGGAGGGTTTGATCCGGATGCCGAGGCTTGTGAGCTCTTCTTGAAGCGTTATCCCAATGCTTTGACTGCCAGTCAGGATCTGATAAGCTTTCTGCTGGATCTCAGGCCGGAACTGGTTTCAGTGGCGGCCAGCTCTGGGGTACACCTTGAACTGATTGAGGCTTTGCATGCCTATCAGCTTCAGACCGGGGCTCTTAAGGGAATTCTTCTGGAAAAACCGGTGGGCATGGATGTGGATGAGGCCATGCGGGTTCTTGAATTCTGTGATCAGATGGGAGTTTCCACGATTGTCTGTCACGATCGCAGATTCTATCCCGAATTTTTGCAGTTAAAGTCCATGCTGCATCGGCGTGGCCTTGGAAAACTCAGACATTTCAGGGCTGAGCTCTGCTGTGGATCCTATGCGGAAGGCAAGGCCAGAAGTGCTAAAAAGATCCGATTCGGGGGACCGCTTCTGCATGATGGAACCCATCTGATGGACTTTTTTCTCTGGATGAAAGGCCTGCCTCACGGAGTGAGTGCCATCGCCCAGAGGCATCACCCTAAAACGATTACGGAAGATACGGTAACCGGGACATTTTTCTGGGATGACGGGTTGAGTGCTTCCTTTCTGGTAGGAGGACGCAGAAAGTATTTTCGCTTCCAGTTTGAGGTCGAATGGGAAAAGGCCCGTTATTCCTGGTCTGATGGCCGAATTGAATTCTACCGCAAGGAAAAGGGGAGCTGGCTTCTGGTACCGTCCCGGCTTAATGCACCGAAGGCGGCTAACCCCTATATGGTGCGTCTGGATCACCTTCTGGATGTAATCTCTGGAAAAACCCTGCCCAAAGCCACGATTCTGGACGGGATTGTCGCACTTTCCATGATCGAGGCAGCCTATCTGAGTTCTGAGAACATGGGAGCCTATGTGCCGCTGAAGGAAGAGGGGGCATGGCCGGGCTCACTTATGGTTGGCAAACCTGACAAAAATCGCTAAAATAAGCCCTCTTCTGGTAAAAGCACAGGCAAGGTTATGACAGCAGCAGTCGAGGCAGAATTTATCCAGGGCAAAACCATTCTGGTCACCGGAGGTACCGGTTCGATTGGAAGATCCCTGGTGCGGGAAGTCCTGCAGCATAGTCCTGCAAGTGTAAGGATTCTCTCTCGTGATGAATACAAGCAGTACTGCCTGGCACGGGATCTGAATGATCCCAGAGTCCGTTTTCTTCTTGGCGATGTAAGGGACAAGGACCGCCTTTCCCTGGCTATGGAGGGGGCGGATCTGGTCATGAATGCAGCGGCCTTAAAGCAGGTTCCGCATTCTGAAAGCAACCCTTTTGAGGCCATCAAGACCAATGTCATCGGTACTCAGAACATTATTGAACTGGCTATGAAATCAGATGTTCAGAAAGTGGTTCTGATTTCAACCGATAAGGTGGTCAATCCGGTCAATACCATGGGTACCACTAAACTTCTTGCCGAAAAACTGATGCGCACAGCCCATCACTGGAAGGGCAAACGCAAGACCGTTTTTACCTGTGTCAGATTCGGCAATGTCATGGGCACTCGGGGATCGGTTCTGCCCCTGTTTCTGGATCAGCTGCGAAGAGGGGCCCCTCTGACAGTGACGGATCCGGATATGACCCGTTTTATTATGACCATGGAACGAGCTGTCAGCCTTGTTCTGAAAGCTGCTTCCATGGCAACTAGGGGTGAAATATACATCTTTAAGATGCCAGCCTTGCGTATGGGAGATCTGGCTGAAGTGATTGCGGGCCCTTATGCAAAAATGCGCAATCTCCCTTCTTCCGGAATGGAAATCCGGGGGGGGCGTGAGGGAGAAAAAATGCATGAACAACTTCTCTTTGAAAGTGAAAAGCAGTACTGCCAGGAGCTGGAAGACATGCTTGTGGTAGGGCTTGACAAGCAAAAGCGTGATATTGCCCCTGAGGTTTACTGTTCGGATGCGGTGAAACACTTAAGCCGCGAGGAAATTCTGGATCTTGTTTTGCAGGTGGAAAACTCCAAGGCCTGTGAACCGATGTGATGAAGCCTTTGAACGTCTATGAGCTCAATCGGATTGAACAGGCCCGGTGTTTTGTGAAAGAGCGGGTGTCTGCCAAACGGTTTCAGCATATTCTGGGTGTTGTGCAGACGGCTCTTATGCTGGCAGAAGCCCATAAAGTCAGTAAAGAAAGAGTGGAGCTGGCTGCTGTTTTACATGATTGTGCCAAGGAACTTCCCCGCCCACTGCAGAAGAAGCTGGTTCAGGATGCCGGAGAGTGGACGGATGATTTACAGTCAGCCCCTGCTTTATGGCATGCTCCGGCAGGAGCCTGGCTGACCAGACAGGAATTCGGCCTGAGTCTGGATGAAGTATCCCCGATTCGCTGGCATACCACAGGAAAAGCTGATATGACTCAGGAAGAGCTCCTGCTCTATGTTGCGGATCAGCTTGAACCATCCCGCCCATGGGCCGATGATCAGGATCGGGAGCTTGCGAAAAGGTCCCTGGAGCAGGCGGCTTTGAAAATACTGAAAATGAAGATGGAGTACACCCTGAGTCAGAGAAAAGTTCTTCACCCGAAAAGCGTGGAGTGCTGGAACTGGCTTCTGGGTATTTTGGCATGAAGAAAGGCTGGTTTCGTAAAATTCTGGACTGGATCCCGGATTTCCCGGGAATTTCTCCTGCATCCAAGGAATTTGAACTCATTGATCTGAAAAATCCGGGGAAACCTCCCCGAAAGAGCCGGATGGCCGGCAAGCTTCTTTTGCTGTTTTTTGGCACAATCGGTACGGTTCTGATCTGGATCAACACCATCTTCAATACTCAGCAGCGGGCCGTGGCGCATGTCCGGCAGGCCCCTATGGAACTGGTGGTCAGTGCTGAATCGGAAGAAGGTTTTGAAGCTGCGCGCAAGCGCTATACGCTTCTGGTTCTTGGCAAGGAACATGACAACCGGGCAGATACCCTGATCCTGTGTAATTTAAGAATCGACAAAGGCTCTGTGCGCTTACTGAGTTTCCCCCGCGATACAAGGGTTCTGACAGTTCATAACGAACATCAGGTGCTGGATAAAATCAGTCACGCTTTTCGCTGGGGGGGACTGGATCTGGTCAAGCACTCCACTCAGGAATTTCTGAGGGTTCCTATCGATCATACTGTTGTGATCGATCTGGTTCTCTTCCGCAAGATCATTGATACCATTGGTGGAGTCGAGGTCGATGTGGAAAAAGATCTCAAGTATGTCGACAAAGCCGGTGGTCTGACCATTGATATTAATAAAGGCCCTCAGGTTCTGATGGGACATGACGCCGAAGGCTATGTCCGTTATCGCAGCGATGGTCTTGGAGATTTGGGGCGGATTGAGCGTCAGAAGAAATTCATTACGGCTTTTCTTGAAAAGTTGAAAAGCCTGAGCCTTTTTGGCTGGGACAGCTTTCGGATTCTAGGCCGTCTTCCTGGTTTTGTCATGGATCTGTACCAGGATGTGGAAACTTCCATTCCAGTAGATCTGTTCGTGAAGTTTCTGCTGGCTTTTCATGACATGGATAAATCCAGTGTAGGTTTTAAGACGCTGGAAGGTTCCGGTCAGTATATTCACGTTGCCGGTTACAAGAAGAAGATCAATTTTTATATGAGTAGCTCCGAAGAAGTTGCGACCAGCCGTCAGTGGTTTCTGGGAGATGAGGAACTCGATCCGGAGGAATTTTCCAATCAGAAATGGTTTTCCCAGTTTCCTGTATTCCAGGGAGATACACCTCCTTCCGGGAAGGAATCCCGGATCAGCACCAGCAAAGTGAGGTCAGTGAGTCAGCCCGAATCCGCAACTGATGCCACGCCGACCGTGAACAGTGCTACAGGCGTGGTCTATGCAACTTCTCCCTGATGAAATCATTGAACAGGATTTGAGGCCTCACTGGGCAGCCCGCCTGGATGGAGGAGTATTTTATTTCTGGCTGTTCTTTCTGGGGCTGGGCCTTTTCCTGGGTAAAGAAAGACTTTACGCCTGGGCGGCCAGTCCAACCATTCATTCTCCGACCATTGATGCTCTAGCCACTTTTCTGCACTGGACGCCTTATCCTATCCTGTGGTCTGTCCTGATTCTTATTCCAGCCCTGATCAAAGCCCTGGCTGAAGCCAAACAGAGTATATTCTGGTTTTCCCTGATTCTTTGTGGTGGCCTCCGGCTGGCTTCCCACGAATTTAACGATTTTGTTCATTTGGACAACCGGGGGCTTCTGGGGACGGGCCTGGTTCTTCTCGTCTGGCACGGGATGAAGACGGGCGGGATCCGCTATGTGGTGACCAATCGCCGGATTATGATTCTCTCAGGCTTCTTTGGTGGCTCTGAGCGGGCACTTCTTTATGATCGTATTCAGGATATTGTTCTCCAGCGAAGTTTCATGGGCAAAATGTGCGGGTACGGGACCGTGGTTCCGATTACTTCCAGTCAGCTTGGCATGGGTCAGTCCAATGCTTCCGTATCTGTGGGTGCTGGCGGGGCCGTCGGCCCGGTCGCTGGTGGGGGCGCCGTAACCTTTGGCCAGGGACGCAACACTGTTTTTGCCGACTGGACCACAGCCCTTCACTGCATTCCACACTCTCAGGAAGCCTACAACACCATCATGCAGCATATGACGGGTCACGCATCTTAGGGGTCTGAAATTCTGGTGCCATCCGGGGAAAAGGGGAGCATTGAAGTCATTCAGTGGCTATTTGCAGCTCTCAACTCGGCATGTGTGATTTTTGAATTTTCCGGGTATGAGGAGCAAGCTCCGGGCCGCCAGGCGCAGGATGGACTCCTGGCTACCCGTCTTGCTTATATGGAAAAAGATCTCGCAAAACGCTTTCAGTTGGCCGATTTTTTCCGGCTGGTTGATCACTTTGATGGTCTGCCCAGCCATGAAGCCTGCCGTGCCCATGTCGAGCAAGAGGTATCACGCCCGGCTTTTCAGAAAGCCCCTTCGGAGCAGATGAAACATTTCATTATTCAAGATTGATTTATTTTTACTCCAGCTTCAGACCATTTGTGAGCAAGTCGAATCGTCCCGAGTTTGCCGGTTGAAAGCCTGTGGGTTGTGTTGAAAGCCTGTAGGTTGTCGCTGGCCTTGAGGCCTGTCACATGACGGGCCGGAAATTCCGGAATGTG
>CAZDAM010000072.1:0-17844 GCA_964503595.1 uncultured bacterium | reverse complement strand
ATCTGGGCTTTCACCCCAGATTCAATTTTACAGAAGAAACGGTACACTACCCCCCTTGGCTGGCTTGATTTACCAGATCCAGGAATCTCGGACTGAGCATGGCAGCCTGGATCATGTTGTTGGCCGTTAAGAGGTCGGCTTCACGAAGCATCCTGAACAGGACTTGCCGCACTTTGCCTCGTGTTGTCGGGATGATCTCATCCAATTCCAAATGCCACTCCGATTTCCGGTTGAAGAAGGAATCGAAATCATCGTGGGTCAAATCGGCTTTCAGGCTTATATAGCGCTCCCGAAGTACTTCGACGGCAAAATCGGCGATGAATCTATAGCGGCGGCAAACAGCAAGCCACAGGAGATAAGCTTGCTCTTGGTGGTTACCCTCAACAAGGAATTTAAGCTCACCTTGGCTCAACGTTTTAAGCCGAGAGATAACCTCGCGACAAACTCGTTTGAGCGTATTCAGCGTTCTGAACTGCAGTAGATTCTCTGCAACGACGTTGCCTTGAACAGATTTCCAGTTGCCAAGTTTCAGATACAGCGTGGCCAGTTCCACCGATTCACGATGAAAGAGGCCGCCTGTTGTAAATGACGTGCTGTACCTGCCTTTACCCATGCTGGATCCAGATTCCTTTTTGCATTACACCGTGAGAATCAATCTACTTGTGTACGGTGCCATTACTGACCCCGAGGTACTTTCCCGATTGAATCACTGGAAAATATACGATTTAGTCGCCGGATATCAAACGACCTTTACTGATAAAAGTAGACTATTTGCTAACAGAGTCGATGCCAGGCACCTGATTGTGCAAAAGCTCACCGGGATACTCTCACTTCTGAAGAATTTTCCAAGTTCCTGAGCTACTTTCCAACAAACCCGGTAACTGCCTTCTGATCAAAGCGGATCTGAAGGGCTTCTTTGCCATGATAGGCTCCGATATGGATATGGGGATGGCGGGACTGCCCGTTATTTCCCACCTTTCCAAGAACCTGCCCGGCCTTGACCTGAGAATCTACTTCAACCAGAAGATCCTTCAGGTGGGCGACCAGAACACTCAGACCGTCTTCTCTTTCAATCAGGACAAAGATGGCAAACCCTTTTCCCATGATTCCCGGCTGATTGAGTACATCATTTACGCGCACCAGTTTGACGGTTCCGGAAACCGGAGAAAGAACATCCTGACTAAAGCCAAACCAGTCTTCATTCTGATGGCCGTTTCCTTTATGGCTTCTAAGCCAGGAGCGCCCCTCTTCGGTTACAAATTCCTGAATCATGCAGTCCTTGCCCAAGGCATCTCAGGGATAGCCCAGCTGCCCAGCCCAGTGTTCGGTACACGAGAAATATGGAGTCGCAAACAGGGGATGAAGCATTACCGCCCTGATTTCATCGGCCCAAAAATGAGTCGTCAAAATCAGCAACAGCAGGATTCGACTCATTCTTAAGCCAGTTCGTTGGAAAACCAGCTCACGGTTTCCTTCAGGCCCTCATCCAGGTTCACGGAAGGCTCCCAGTTCAGCCACTCTCTGGCCCGGGTAATATCAGGTTTTCGCTGACGGGGGTCATCCTCTGGAAGCGGCAGATGAATGATTTTGGATTTGGAGCCGGTCAATTCAATGATACGTTCGGCAATTTCCCGAATCGTCACTTCATACGGGTTTCCCAGATTGACCGGACCAGGCCGGTTCGGGGTCATATTCATCAAGGCAATCAAACCTTCTACCAGATCGCTGAAGTAGCAGAAGGAACGGGTCTGGGAACCCTCTCCATAAATCGTAATATCCCGATTCTGCAATGCCTGAACCATGAAATTGGAAATCACCCGGCCGTCTTCAAAGTCCATACGTGGGCCATAGGTATTGAAGATCCGGGCAACGCGGATCGAAACATTGTATTGGCGGTAAAAGTCAAAAAACAGGGTTTCGGCACAGCGCTTGCCCTCATCATAGCAGGAACGGAGACCTGTCGGATTCACGTGGCCCCAGTAATCTTCCGCCTGGGGATGGGACTCCGGATCTCCATAAATTTCTGATGTCGAGGCCTGTAGAATCCGGGCCTCTGTTCTTCGGGCCAGATCCAGCATATTGATGGCACCATGCACATTGGTCTTAATGGTCTGGACCGGGTCCCGCTGATAGTGAACCGGTGAGGCCGGGCAGGCCAGATTGTAAATCTGATCCACCTCCACCAGCAGAGGCTGGGTGACATCGTGGCGCATCAGTTCAAACCAGGGATTATCCAGAAGATGCAGAATATTGGCCCTTGAGCCGGTGAAAAAATTGTCCAGACAAAGGACTTCACAGCCCAGTGACAGAAGACGGTCGCAAAGATGGGAACCTAAAAAGCCAGCTCCACCGGTAACCAGAACGCGTTTTCGGCGCACCTTCCCTCCTTGAGGAAACTAGTATTTATCGACAATTCCGACAATGGCGGCATCCGCAGCACAGCGTACTCCCATGCCCAGTGTCGCTTCCATTGCCGTTTCAATCAGAACGATCTGGCCATCCGCCACGCCGATTCGATCCAAAACGATATAGGGCTTCCCCCGGGGGTTTCCCTCGGGATCCAGATTCTGAACCAGCCTGAGGGGCTGGGCATGAAAGCCATCTTCAATGTGATTGGCTACCAGCTGGCCACAGACGCGGGCAAGATCCATCAGATCTCTTCATCCAGGGCCATGAATTTGGCAACCCTTTTGCCGTGTCGCTCTTCTCCGTAGGGAGTTTCCAAAAAGCGCTTTACAATCGCCTTGGCCAGGGCATCACCAATCGTCTGACCACCAACACAAAGCATGTTGGCATAGTTGTGATCCCGGGAGTTCTTGGCGGTGAAATCATCATAGCAAAGGGCACAGCGAACCCCTTTGATCCGATTTGCTGCCATCGTGGAGCCGATTCCAACTCCATCAATCATGATTCCGACATCCACAAGACCTGCGGAAACCTGGCGGGCAACCATGATGGCAAAATCCGGATAATCCACGGAATCGGTGTTCCAGGGACCACAGTCATCCACTTCGTGACCCAGTTCCTCAAGATAGGGCTTCAGGACTTCCTTCATCCGGTAGCCACCATGATCGGAAGCAATTGCAATGCGCATCAGACGATCCTGAAATGTCCGCGCAGAACGCAGCGGCGGGAGCGGGTAAAGGTTTTTGCGCTGGTAATACCTTCTCCCGTAGGAGATGCAATCGACATCGTTGTAAAACCTTCTCCACCGTAACCCAGTCCGGCACAGCTGGGACCATTCTTCACAAAAATGGAGCAATCGCTGCGTACGGCCATTTCATGCAGGGCATCCAGATTGCGGGAGTGCATGGTAGCCGTGTGGCAATTCCCGTGTTCAGCTTCCACAGCCCAGTCAATCGCGGTCTTCACATCGGGACAGCGCACAACCGGGAGAACCGGCATCATCTGCTCTTTCTGAACCAGAAAGTGGTCCTTATCCGTTTCCATGAAAGCCAGCCGGAGGTTTTCATCACACTGAATCCCGATTTTCTGGAGGATCTTTCCGGCATTCTGCCCAATCAGATCCGCGTCAAAATGGTTGTCATGGAAAATCAGGTTTTCCAGCTTCTGACGGTTGGAACCAATCACCTGATAGGCACCATTTCGTTTCAAGGCCTCAATGAAGGCGTCCGCTACGGAATCCACCACAAAAATTTCCTTCTCGGCAATGCAGAGAATATTGTTGTCTAAAGTGGCTCCCAGAATGATGTTCTTTGCTGCCTGATCCAGATCGGCGGTTTCATCCACAATGGCAGGAGGGTTTCCCGGACCAGCCGCAATCACTTTCTTGCCTGAGGCAAAGGCAGCTTTCACAATGCCGCCTCCACCCGTGACCACCAGCAGACGGATTCCGGGATGGGACATCAGGTCCTGGGCAGATTCCTGAGTAGGAGAGGCGATGATATTGACCAGACCATCCGGTCCGCCATTTTCAAGAATTGCCTGATTGATCAGGTGAACCGCGAAATTACAGCAGTTCTTGGCACGGGGATGGGCATTGAAAACAACCGCATTTCCAGAAGACACCATTCCAATTGCATTGCAGAAGATGGTTTCTGTGGGATTGGTTGTTGGGGTGATGGCTCCAATCACTCCATAAGGAGCCCCCTCAATCAGGGTCAGACCATCGTCTCCGGAAAAACTCAAAGGCTGAAGATCCTCGATTCCCGGAGTTTTATCCAGAACCAGCCGGTTCTTCTCGATTTTATCCTCAAAGCGCCCAAGGCCGGTTTCTTCATGCCCCATGCGGGCAATCTCTTCCAGATGCTGATGACCCAGTTCCCGAATACGGGCAATGATTCGGCGGCGTTTGTTCAGATCCACCTTGCGGAAGGCCGCAAATGCTTTCTGGGCACGGCTCACTGCCTCTGCGACTGACGAACAGGCTCCCAGACTTTTCCCGGAAGTCTCTGTTTTTGCCGACGGGGCCGGACTCTGGCGGTGAGTCAGTTCATCCACAACCCGACTGACGACTTCGGCGATATCATCCCGTGTGAAAGCCATCTCAGCTCTCCTCGTTCAAATGGATAGAGTCCACAATGGCAATGATGGCGCAATCGACTGCCTTGCCCGTGGTTTTTTCCGTATTGCGTGCCGAACTGCCCGAGGCGAACAGCACCCAGTCCCCGATACCGGCCTGGACTGTATCCGCGGCCACAACAAAGGACTGGGTCGGTTCACGACGTAGCGTATATTCCTGAAGAACGAGAAGCTTCATGCCCTCCAGGCGGCGGTCCTTCACGGAGCAGACCACCGTACCGGCGACTTTGCCGATTTTCATGGATTACTTCTTGCCAGCGGCCTGACCAGTAATGCCGAATACAGTTTCCAGATTGGAATGAGGGCGTGGGATTACATGAACGGAAATCAGTTCTCCAACGCGGTTGGCAGCAGCGGCACCTGCATCGGTGGCAGCTTTCACGGCAGCTACATCACCACGAATAATTGCAGTAACAAATCCTCCGCCGATTTTTTCCCAGCCAACCAGGGTTACATTGGCAGCCTTGCACATAGCATCAGAGGCTTCCACCAGACCCACGAATCCTTTGGTTTCAATCATTCCAAGCGCTTCGCCATGACCTTGCATATTCATATCCTCCATCAGGAAAGAAGAAGGCCCGGACGCACGCCGAGCCATGAATTAAAACCCGCGATACCGTCCCTCTGGCTTCTGGAGGCCTGTTTCAAGGAAACAGGCGGATAGCACTTTGGAAAACCAAAAGTAGCTTCCTGACTCATAAGATGAAGGCCCCAAAAAATGTACCAGATTCACGAATACCGCAGGCATCACGGACTCTATCACAGGCTTTCGTCGAGTGGCAAGACACCAAAGGATGTATAATTCCCTCATGACGCTTTCTCTCTCCCTCAAAGAAGCCCGCCGAATCTTCTTAAGCTCCCAGAGCCTCTCCGATGCCCTTCCGCTCAATTCCGGCATCGTATCAGCTCTGGGATATGTCCAGATTGACACCATTTCCGTTGTGGAAAGGGCTCATCACCATGTCCTATGGAGCAGAAACCCCTCTTATCGACCAGAACTTCTGCAAGAATGAATGCAGGAGAGAAGCGTTTTTGAATACTGGAGCCACGCCGCCTCGATTCTTCCCATGGAAGACTACTCCTACTCGCTTTTCCCCCGCCACGCATTCAGGGAAAACAGCTCCTCCTGGTTTCCCAAAGACCCCGAGCTTGAGAAAAATGTTCTGCGCCGCATCGAAATGGAAGGTCCTCTTCGCTCCCGGGATTTTGATTCCAAGAAAAGCGGAACCAGCGGCTGGTGGAATTGGAAACCCGCCAAAAAAGCTCTGGAGCGCCTTTTCATGGAAGGAAGGCTGGATGTCAGCCACCGGATCGGCTTTGATAAGGTCTACGACCTGCCAGAAAGAATCCTGCCCGATCCGGTCCTGCAAAAAGTCCCCACCCAGGAAGAATACTGCCGCCACCTGATTTTCAGAACCCTGCAATCCCACGGCCTGGCCAGCCTGGAAGAAATCTCCTACCTGAGGAACCGCGAAACATCCACCTGCATTCGCAAGGAGGCAGCCCACCTGATCGAGGATGGAGAGCTGATTGAAGTCCAGCTTGAGGGCCAGGGGCCCCTTCTGTTGACCCGCTCCGAAACCCTCAAAGGCGCTCACTCCCTTCCCAAAGGAGTCAAAATCCTCTCCCCCTTTGATAACAGCGTGATTCATCGGGCCAAACTCAATCGTCTCTTTGACTTTGAATACCAGATTGAATGCTATACCCCCAAAGCCAAACGAAAATTCGGCTACTTCACCCTTCCCCTGCTTTACAGGGATCGATTCATCGGAAGACTTGATGCCAAGAGGGATCGAAAATCCAGAATCCTTCATGTCCTGTCCTGCCATTTTGAAGAAGGAATCGATCCTCTCAGGCATCAGGAAGAGCTTCATTCAGAGCTTCAGTGTTTCAGTCAGTTTCAATGCTGTGACAAGCTTTCCGGTTTTTCCCAGAATCTTCTCTGAAACGGCGCCAGCAACTGCCCCGGCAAATGCTCTGGAAGAGATTCACTGACCCCAAACTCCTGGGGTTGTCTATCTTCGGGCATGTAATAGGTCCCAAATATCCTGTCCCAGATTGGAAACAGGCCGGAAAAGTTTTTGTCCCGCCCTTCAGGTTCTTTGGTGTGATGCCAGCGATGAAACCTCGGCGAGGACAGCCATCCCCTCAAAGGACCAAAATCCCAGCTTACGTTTGTATGCAGGAAAAGGCCGCGCAGGGAAAGCAAAGGAGCATAGGCTGCCAGTAAAAAGGGGTAAAAACCCGCCACCAGCAAAAAAACAAGCCGAACCAGCCGCGAAGCGATGTCATCGATGGGATGAAGGCGCACGCTTGCCAGCCAGTCAAGATTCTCCGAGGAATGATGAATCGCATGAAAGCGCCACAAAAACCCGCGATGAAATGCCCGATGCACCCAGTAGGCCAGAAAATCTCCCAGAATCAGGATTTCGATCCCCTGAAGCCACAAGGGCTGCCGCGATAACGGGCCATACCCCTGATAGGTTTTGTCCTTCAAAGTCTGAAGGTCAATTCCAAGGGACAGCCCCAGAATCACCGCCGCTAAAATGACGGACCAACGGGTAATGAAGCGTGTAACCAGCGGGGTGAAAAACCACCAGAGAACATCTGAGCACCATTCCCCAAACCCCCGCCTCTGACGGGAGATTGCCGGAAACAGGAATTCCAGCAATCCAAAAACAAGAGAAAATGCGAAAAGGGCCGCAATCAGTCCCACTAGCCTTCCTTCAACTCAATCAGATCCCAGCGGTTACCGTAAAGATCCTCAAAGACAGCAACACTGCCATAGGATTCATATCTGGGTTCCTCCAGAAACCGGACCCCTTTTTATTTGAGCAAAGAGAAGTCTCAGGAAAAATCATCGGTATTCAGAAAAAAAGCGACCCGGCCACCAGTCTGATTCCCAATGGAGTTTTTCTGGGACGGGCCTTCGGCCTGAGCAAGAAGAATCCCGGTCTCTTTTGAGCCGGGAGGAGTCACCACGACCCAGCGCTTGCCAGGTTCAAGGAGAAGGTCTGATTTCAGGGTAAAGCCCAGGATCCGGGTATACCATTCAAGAGCTTTGTCGTAGTCATCCACGACAATGGTCACAAGACCGAGAAACTGCATGAATTACAGGCGGCTTGCCTCGTGAACCGCACCTTCCAAAGACCTGTTACTCAGAACAATGCCATCCCGGAAGCGCTGGGTACGGGCTTCGGTCTCTTCGTACTCAGCCGTACCTGGCTCAAGCCTTTCCAGAAGCAGAGCATTCTGGACATAGTTCACGGCCTTGATCCGAACAGCCTCCAGAAGTTTGACGACCAGACGGGCACCTTCACGCTGAGCCCAGTCCCTTTCAATAATCAGGAGCTTGGATTGCAGATCACTTTCCAGAAAAGCACGGGGATCCTCTGTTTCCAGAAGTCCATCCACTTCCGAAACCACATTCATCAGAATTCTGGCTTCATCATCATTGAATTCAACGGTAAGTTCTTCGGCCCGGCGCTCAAGATCGGCATAGGACTGCTCCAAGAAATTGTCCTGCTGCTGCAATTCCAGACCAGAAAACAGATCTAAAGAATCCTCTCCAGGGTTTTCAGCCTGAAGAATAGCAAAACAGAGGGACAACGCCAGAACAGATCTTACATATGGTTTCATGCCAAATCCCCTTTGCGGGCCATCCCAACCAGCTCTGCCGGTTCGATGGATTCAAAACCCGCCGGACAACTTCTACCTATTACTACGGAACTCAGCGCCTCAGGTTTCCAGAATTTGCAAACTGCCGCATGCACATCCTCAACCTGAATCTTTTCCATAGCTTCGGACTCCCTCTTCAGAAAGTCTGAAGGAAACCCGTAAATGTCCAGCTCCCGAAGGAGTTGAACCACACTTGAGCAGGTCTCTGTCGCAAAACAGAGGGAGCCCAGAAGAAAGCTTCTGGAATCAGAAACCTCCAGCCGACCCGGCCCCTTTTCCACAAACTCGCGCATGCAGTTCAGGAGTTCCCTGAGAGCAATTTCCACCGTTGCATCGGCAGTTCCAAGGCCCATCTGAAAGATCCCCGGCATTCTTCCCGCGGAGCCGGTCATCTCACCGCCCACGGAGTAACAGAGCCCAAGATCTTCCCTCAATCTCTGCGCAAGTCTGGTTGTCAGGCCACAGGCCTGCCCAAAAATCCCATCGGCCACCCGAAGCGTCTGGTATTCCGGTATATGACGTCGAATTCCCGGATGCCCCAAAAGCACGGCTGACTGCTGGCGATCCTTATATACGAAAATTCTGCGCGGGGGTTGCACCGGTTCAATTTTTGGCGGAGGCAACGGAAACTGCCCCTCGGGAAGCATCTCAAGATATGGCTGAAGACATTGCAGGAATTCAGCGATATCCACATTCCCTGCCACATAAAACTTCAGGCTTCTTCCTGCCATGTAAGTGGCCAGAAACTGCTTCACTTCCCTCAGTTCAATGGTTTCCAGCTCTCTTGGAGTTCCCGCAGGATGGCGTGTGGCCAAAGTGCCGGCAAACAGATGCCGACGCAAAATCTCCTGGGCCAGGGTTTCGCTTTCCTCAAGCCCCCGCCCCAGATCTTCCACCATTTCCTTGCGGGTTCTATCAAAATCTTCCTTGAGAAGCCGGGGCTCGGACAGAATCTGACCCAGAAGGCGGGCCACTTCGTTCTGCCGCGAAGAAAGTACCGTCATCTGAAGGCTGGTACCCCCCATGCTCCACTCGACCCCAAGGCCATCCAGCTCATCCGCAAGTTCAATTCCGGTATAATGTCGGGTTCCCTCAAGCAGCATTCTTGCGCTTAAAGCCGCAAGTCCGTTCCTGCCTTCAGGTTCGGCAAAAACGGCTCCCTCAAAAACAACCCGGATGACAAAGGAAGGAAGCTCCCGATGGACGTACTGAAGAGTTGCGCCATGAGGAAGATAGAATTTCTGGATATTCAAGGCAGCCTGATTCATACGAATGCTTTCAGTTCTTTCTGGATGGATTTTTTCTGGCCCTTCGGCACAACAACACCAATCGTTGCCAGCTCTGGCCGGATTGCAGTTTGCAGAAACTGGCGCAGCATGGCACCCGAAGTACCCTGAATCAGTCTGGTCTGCTCAAAGTAACCACGGGGATTCCCGGCATGCACATAAGGAGAAAGCGCAAATGCCAGCTCATCCGTTTTCTCCTGTTCAAACAGAACCGAAGATTCCAGTTTTGTTCGGATTCTCTTTAAGGAATCATCCTCAATTTCACTCTCCAAAACCTTTGCGATTTCCTTTTCCAGAAGCCTCAGGGACTCAAGAACAGAGACCCCTTCCAGAAGATCCATATCCAGGGAAAAAACACCACCAAACTCCCCCAGCTGGGCTGAGGCGTTCAGTTGGCTGACCCACTGCCTCTCTTCCTTGAAGGCAAGATTCAAAGCAGAACTTCGAGTCCCCGCCAGAAATTCCTCGGCAAAATCAGCAACGATGGTGTGTCCTCCGCCAAACACTCCACAGGGCCAGGAAATCCGAATCCGGGGCGTCTCCACTTCCATTTCCTGAACACTCAGGCTGCGCTCAACCTTCTGGCCACCAATCGGAAATCTTCCAATCGGCAGAAAAGGTGGCAGGGGTGCCCGCGAAAAATACTTCTCGGCCTGTTCAAAAATCTCTTCAGCCTCAACCCCACCAATCACAATCAGAACACTGTTATCAGCCCTTACCCAGCGTTCATGAAAGGAACGCATGGAATCCACCGTCATGGCCTTCAGGGTTTTTACGCTTCCTATGACAGGATGGTGATAGGGATGACCCAATGGAAAAATGCGGGAATAGTGATCATCGGATAAAGCCTCCTGGGCCTCATCCGCATACATGGCCAGTTCCTCCAGAACCACGTTTCTTTCGGATTGGAATTCATCCGCATCCAATGTCGGCTCAAGCATCCGATCCCGCTCAATGGCGAGAGCCTCTACCCAGTTTCTGGTTGGAAGAAGATGCCAATAGGCCGTGTAATCCCGACTGGTAAAGGCATTGTTTTCCCCACCCAGTCGCTGAGTTACCTGATCAATGGCTCCGGCTGGATAATTCCGGCTCCCCTTGAACATCATATGTTCCAGAAAATGGGCCATCCCCTGCTCAGACGGCATTTCCCCCGCAGAGCCGATACGATATAGAAGCATGACAGTGACCACTTCAATATCAGGGCGCGGCACTGCCAGCACGCTCATACCGGAGGCCAGATTTCGGCGTTGAATCGAATGCATCATCATGCTCGCATGATAGCACGCACGAAATTCCATCCAACCTGCCAGGCAGGGAGAAATGTTCACTCTAAATGAATCTCAAAATCAGAAAGTGATGCAAAAAAGTCAGGAAAGTCCGCATGAAGAAAAATTTATCTCCCACTCTAGGCCGTCCCGCAAACCTTTCTATCAGACAGAATACGCAGTCTGTTCTTCGATGACCTTGCAAGCGTAATTATGAACGGTGCTGTATTGTCAAGGAGAATCCATTCGTAAAATCAATCCTCGGCATGGGGCGGTCGCGCGGCAAAAACCGTTAGCATCAGCTCAGAATCGTCAAGAAGTTTGTAAACCGGCTTCTTACCCGAGAGCTTCTCACTTTCCGTGATAATAATTGGCACACCTTCGCCACGTTTATCCATGATGAAGCTCCGCTGACTACCGATGGCGTCCACATTCATCGGGCAACGTGCCAGCAAGGAACTGACCAATTCGTTCCGTGTCGATTGCCGCTCCGAAATGCTCTCAATAGTCATGGTGTTGGGGATCGCACCGGGTGAGAAGATTTCCAGCCGATCAGAGAACAGGTGCAAGCGGATCTTGGAGCCGTAAATGGAGTAATCCCGATGGGCGACAGCATTGACCACCGCCTCGAAAACTGCATTCATGGAAAACTGGGGAGTTTCAATCCGATTGGGCGCTTTGATGGCAAAGACCCGCATGTTTCTCTCCACAAACTTGCAGGCATCCCGGATCTGAACATCCAATGGACCGGTGATATCCTTGGCGTCCAGTTGATAGGCGGCATTACGTTCGGTACCTCGATAGCAAACCGCCTGAATAAAGGCGCTGGACATGAACAAATCAGGTGTGTCCGAGGTCATCAGAATACCACTGACCGTTGCCCGCAGAGCGCTGTCTTCGTCCGTGGCGACGAGTTTCATTTTTTCGAGAAATTCTTGATCCGCTTTGGGTGAGATCACGGTTCGAAATCTGCTCCACAGCTGGGGATTCAAATCATCCATCTTTGTACCCGGAACCGTTTGTTCATCGAAACGGATAAGACGCGCCTGGCTGCGTTGCTGGAATAGCCTCGCCAAGATGTCCGGTTTCATCTCGCGCTTGGAGCTTCCAATCCGACGAAAATAGCCGTTTGGGCTTTTGTGGACAAACAGGCTGCGGGGTACGTCGATTCGCAGGATTGTTTTGTCGCCCCCTTGTTGCCCGGGCACGATGAGCTTGCGTATGACGCAATCCAGAGGTGGATCAATCGAATCGTTGCAGATAGAACGAAGCCAGCCTTCAACTATGTCAAGTTTCTCTGCCGGTATCCCTCGAATCTCTTTGGTTCTGTCATCAACTCCCAGAACAATGATGCCGGTAGCCGTATTCGCCATGGCAGCCAGTTCGTCTGCCATACCATCTTTGTGCGGGCCAATAAGTCTATTGCCGCTGAATTCCACTTCCTTAAGTTCAAGAACGGAGTCTTCTCCCAGAGCGATTTGTTTGAGCAGGTCGGAAATGTTTTCGTACATCATTGACCTCCGTTAGCTGGAATAGCCAGTGCATTACAAAAGGCTTCGCGTAACTGATCAGGCTGTTCTGCTGTATTCGTTTTATCTTCTAACACCTTTAGGCTCTGTAAAAAATGTTTTTAACCACCTCGCCCCGGTAGCGATAAGCCTAAATGGCTTTCCAGACACTTGTTGAATTCGAACGGATCAGCCAGCGTGAACTCTGTCTTTCGGTCACGAATGAGCTGATTTATGGCCGAGTGCTCGTTCTTTTCGTCATCATTGTCAAACATAATGCCATAGGTTGTAAATAGATTAAGGAACCGGTGGAAGTTATATTTACCAAAGAATGTCTACTACAAGAATCCGCTCTTTTGTTAGATCGTGCCAGTCATTCGCCATGAAATAGTTGAAACCGGTATTCCGCACATAGCATTGAAAAGCACCGAATTTGGCACTTTTCTACTATATCAGGAGGCTCTGGCCGACAAAGATACGCAAAAGTCACAAAAGTTTTTGTTTGTTTTTGTACCAGAATGCTATGTGCGGAAAGAGAGATAGAAAGCGTTAAGATACATCAGACTCCTCGTTCAAACCATGGCAAACTCCTGTTTGATCGCATTCCAAGAGCCTTCAGGATAGAATCTGTCAGCAATGCAAAAAGCCCCTGAAAGCCCCGTGACCCCAAAACCTATTCTTCAGCTGGATACCGTTCAGATTGCCGCCATGAAAGGCCACGTCGGCGAGTCCCTGAAAAGAGAGGGTTTTCTGGACTGGGCCTTTCTGGATTTAAGACAGGTTCCAAAGAATGAGGCGATTGCCCGGTTTCTGGAAGAAGAGCGACATGCTGAAATGCACTGGATGAAGAACACCCTGCCCCAGCGATCCGATCCAGCCCGTCATATTGCGCCGGAATACCCGGCCGCCGTGATTACGCTTCTGAATTACGCCTCGCCCAGAAACCGGGAGTCTGCCCGAACAAACGGCATTGCCGCCTATGCTCAGGGGCGGGACTATCACAATGTATTCCGCTCCCGCCTGAAACGGGTATTAAAGGATCTTCAGGCGAATATTTCCGGCATCGAGGGCCGCATTCATGCCGACTCAGGCCCTTTGAGCGAGAAATGGCTGGCCACCCATGCCGGACTTGGATGGATTGGCCGCAACACCAATCTGATTTCCCGCCATCATGGCTCCTTCTTTCTGATTGGCTGTCTGCTCTTGAATTGCGAGATCACGGATTTTGCCCCGGCAAGCTCACATTGTGGCAACTGTATGCGCTGCATTGCCCACTGCCCCACCCAGGCCATTACGGCAGATGGCAGAATGGATGCCCGAAAATGCCTCTCCTGGCAGACCATTGAATCCTTTACGCCTGCCGAACCCGAACTTCTTCAGAAAAGTGACTGGATTTTCGGCTGCGATGACTGCCAGACCTGCTGTCCCTGGAACCGCTTTTCCAAGGAAAATCAGGATGAGGAAATTCTGCCCCGTGAGCGTTATACGCCCGAATTCTTTGCCGGTCTGAATGAAGCTTCTTTTCTGAAGGAATTTGAAGGCTCCCCGGTAAGAAGGGCTGGCTACCAGAACTTCATGCACAATTTCATCACCCAGATCAGGAACAGAACAGACTGGCAGACCAAAGAGATTCTGAATACCCTGCATCAGCATGAGGATCATGGGATTCAGACTCTGGCCAGAGAACTCTTGAAGCCCATCAAACAATAGGATAGGCTCAGGGAAGTGGCCTTTGGGCTGCAAACTGGTATTGCATATGAAGCCCGCTTATACGACTGGACGCAGATTCATCCATTTTTTCCTTCCCGCACCGCCGAATCAGAAGATCTACTGGGTTGGAGATTACAATCACTGGGAATGCCGCCGGGCCTTGCGCTACAGCGAAAAGGACGGAGGCTACAATTTCCGTCTGCCGGCCCAGAAAGACGGGATCTATTTTTACAAATACGTTGTGAACGGAAACTGGATGCTGGATCCCAGAAATCCCCGCTCCATTCCTAACGGTCCCTTCGGCACCAATTCCTGTGCCCTCATGCCCGGCTATAGATTCCCTCGCGAAGTCCAGCCGGACTTTCAAGTTCCACGCGGCAAAGTCGAGGCTCTGGAATGCAAGGGAACCCGCCTTCGCAAGCCAAGAGAAATCTATGTATACCGTCCACCACACACCAGCGATTCCGAAGAATTGCCCCTGATTGTGCTTCAGGATGGCCGTGAATGCGTGGAGCATCTGCCCCTTCCGGATCTTTTCGATAAGATCATCGCCCAGAAAATCTGCCGCCCTTTCATGGCCGTCATGGTCAGTCCACTGGGGCCTCAGCAAAGAGATCAGGACTATATCTTCAATGACACCTTCGAGGATTTCCTGGCTCGGGATCTGATCAAACTCGTCCGGGAACGCTACGGAATCACCAAAAACCGCAAGGAAAGAGCCATTCTGGGCTGGTCCCTTGGGGGACTTGTATCGGTTCGCTGCGCCATCCGGCATCCCGATGTCTATGGGCTCGCCGGCGGGGAATCTTCAGCCTTCTGGCCTAGAAATGGCCGGATTTATGAGGAAGTGATTCACCAGACCCCCCTCTCCACCTCCTTTTATCTGGGCTGTGGTGATATGGACGGAGGAGAACAGCTTTCCATGCTCATGGCCGAAATCTTCGGACATCTGGGGATTCATCACAAACTGAAACTGTCCAATGGTGGACATGAATGGTTTTACTGGAGAACCCACCTGCGCCACTCTCTGGCCTGGTTTTTCCCCCAAAGACCCTGAGCATGAGCCGAATCTACCCCTTTGATCTGAAACACCGCGCCCTGGCAGCCTCCAAAAGAGTGGAGGCCATGATGCGGGATCAGAACTATCCCGGCATTCTCAGAATGCTGGATGGCTTTGATTACGAGCTTTTTCGCAATCAGCCTACGGCGATTCACTGGGCTCGCGCCCTAAGAGAAACCGGACATGCATCCAAGGCCCTGGAAATCCTTCACGCCACCTTTCTTCTGGAAAACAAGATTGCCGATGTTGTCCGGCTGGCCATCGATATTCACGAAGATCTGGAAAATTACGAAAGGGTTCTGTATTTCACCGATGAGCTCCTGGGAATGGAGCCCGCCACTCCGTCCACTTTAAGCCGCCTTCTGAGAACCTACCGCCATCTTGGTATGTGGGAAAGAGCCTTTGAAGCCACCCAGTTCATCCTTCAGTCCAAAATCCATTCCCTGGAACAGAGCGAAGAACTCACCCGGCTGGCCATCTCCGGGGGCAGGATTGATGAAATCCGCCTGATCCGCCAGCGCATGGAGCAGACCCACGGCCCACGTCATGGCCTGGTTCAGGATCTGAGGCGGGCCGAAAGCTGCCGCAATCCATCGGATCTTCGACGCATTCTGCTGCGCCAAACGGGAATTCTCGCACTCGGCTCTTTGGAAGATGACGGAGCATCCTCCCCCTGGGGAGGCACCTTTCTTGGAACCTCATCTCCCGATGGCAGCCTGAATTACTCCATCACATCGGCCCAGGCCCTTGAAACTATCAAGCGCTTCTTTGTCCTCCTCGAACTCTCTGGAGCCCGGGTTACCGGCTACTATGCCCAGGAGCCCAGAATTCGGGAATGGGTCCAGAAGACCCTGCCCTCACTTGGATTCAGAGTTCTCGAATACCCGGCTCCCGGCTGTGTCCGCCTTCACCTGGATCCTTTAACGATTGAATCCCAAACTCCCGGCCAGATTCACTTAAGCCTGGCCTGTCCAACCCGCACGGACCTGAACCTGCCTGGCACCATCTCCGGAATACTTCTTCCTGAAAATGCATGGATTCAGGAATTTATTCTAAAACAGCCCGAACCCTCCACTTTTAGCCCTCAGGGACTGGAAAACCTCCTGCATCTGATGCGCTTTTCCCCCATCCCCGCCCGGATTCAACGCATGAACCCTCCCAGTTTTTCCAAAGAGGAAGCAAAGGAGCAGATTCAGCTGGAACTTGAGGGCAACCCCCGCTCCTTTGGAGGGCTTTGCTGGCCCCTTCTCTCGGAAGAACCCCCTGATTTCAAGCCGCAAAAACATGATTTGAGGGGTCTTGCCAGTCATCACCCGAATCTTCTCGAAGCAAAATTGACGACCCTCCTTCAACAGAACACGGAGATCAAAAAAGAAATCCGGCACTTTGCTGCCTTCCTGCCAAAAATTCTGAAAAACCCGTCTTCAGATCTTCTGGAAGCTCTTCAAAACGCTCTTGAAAAGAAATATCTGAACATGGGCCACCTTCTTGAACTGGGAGCTGCACGAATCCTTCTTCATCTGGATTCCAAAAAGGCCCTGGTTTCCATTCGACAAACACTGAAAAAAGGGCCTTCCAAAAAAATTCTGGCCATTCTGAATGCCTGGCCAAGCCACCATCCTGTTCCCAAAAAACTTGCCCTGTGGGCTTTGCAGGAAACCCAACCGGAAAGCCTTCCTGTCCTGTTTGACTGGCTTGCCACAAGCCACGCCCGACTGTCCCAGAAAGAGCTGGAACTTGCCTTAAGCTCAGCAGATCCCCAAACCTCCGCCCGGCTCATGCTTTGCTCTGAGAAAGGAAAGTTCGAGGAACTTCCCGAAAACTTCCTGAATGCTCTTGAACCATCCATCCGCGCCAGAATTGTGGCCCGGTATCAGCTCAAGTCTCAGCTGATGAAAGAATGGGAAGCATTCTGCAATCAGACTCCCTGGAAAGACACCATCTTTCCCCACCTCAAGGGTTTTTCCCTGCGAAGCCTGGTTCAGAAGATGGATCGATACCTCAATCAGACAGATGAGGACGGGCAAAAGGCCATCCTCAAAACCCAGCTTCGACTCGGCTCTTTTTCCTCCCTCTCCCAGATCCTGGCTTCCCCTGGCCTGAAAAAGGCCCTCAGAGAAACCCTGATTGATACCATGGAAGACTGGATCATCCGTATGGATGGGGAAAGTGATATCCTGTTCCTGATGGCCACCGGAGATATGGGGCGTCGCATTCATCTGGGTCAGAGTCTTCTGATGGCAGGAAACTTCGAAGGCTGGTTCATGCTGGAAAGGCTCTTTCTGACCCATGCCGGACTCTATGGGCAGGAAATCCTTCAGGCCATGTTTCGGTTCCGTGCCGACAAGGCCTTGGAAGTCTTTCTTCAGATGGGAGTCAAAGACCGGTTCTTAACGCCTGCCCAGATGGGAGAATTTGCCTGGTGGATCAGCCGTGATCCCCATCGCATTGATGAATGGCTGGCTCATGCCGGGCTTCCCCGCTTTGCAGATGGAGCAGGTGCTCTTGAAACCATTCTGGAGGAGAACGCCCTGACACATCCCGAGCTTTTTGAAACCCTGGCCGTTCTGTTTCCCCGTCAGCCCCTTCCTGATACAGCCTCTAGGCTGATTCAGGGGCAGGATTTCAAAGAGGAAATCTACGACGGTCTGAACCGGGCCGTCCCGGCAATTGCCCAGCGCTGGCTGGCCGAATCAACCCTGCGCTCCGGGCTGGCTCAAATTCTTGAATCCGAAAGAAGACTGGTGATCCCATGGCTGAAAAATTGACCCATCTGAACGAAAAAGGCCAGGCCG
>CAZDAM010000071.1:0-18574 GCA_964503595.1 uncultured bacterium | reverse complement strand
CCCGGCATATCCCTGATAGAAAACCTTCTGGTTAGCCAAAGCCGTACGGGTGGTTTCATTCGTCAGGGCAGCCCCCAGAGATGGCCGTGGGGTTCGGGGATCGTAACTATGGGCATCCATATGAATGACATTGCCAAAATTGGAAATCCGGTTGATATCTGAAAGCCCCTGAATCCGGATCTGATCGTAGAGGGCAAAATAGGATTCCAGGGCATTTTCATACTCTTCCCCATCGGAAATATCTGTCAGGAGTACATTCAGGGTATTGTCCGCAGGGTTGGAAGAAGGGGGGGTAATTCCTCCGTAAGTCGTGAAGGCATTTTCCGTTATCTGCTTCAGGGTCAGGATGACATCGGTCAGCTCGGCCGTGGTAAATGGTGTGGCCGCCGTGGCTTCAACCCGCCCTGCAAAAACAAAGATCAGAATCAGAATACGGAGCATGATTTTCCCCGGATATTGTACCAGCCAATCCCTAAAGCCAGGATCAGCCAGGGGTGAAAGAGCAGAATCCCTAACAGTCCAAAGGGTATCAGAAGAATCCATGCCAGCATTCTCAGTGCATCTGAGCCCTGAATGGTCCTGGCCAAAGCAGGTGAATGATGATAGTAGCATTCCATCATCCAGGTACCCCAATCGTTCCTCAAGAGGACTTCATCGCGAATTCTGCAAAAGAAACGTACCAGCCAGTGCTCCGAGCCTCCGCTGGCCGCAGTCACAACAAAGCAGCCACCGCCACCGCCACCGGCCAGACGGCGATACTCTTCCTCGGATATCGGTGTCCCCCCGGAAGTTCCACTCCCTGAACCAGCAGGTAGAAGTTCTCCGGAATAAACTGAAAAGACCAGCTCCATTTCAGCACTGCGGGCCACCTCATGCAGAATCACCAGATTTAGCGAACTTTGAGCCCTCTGAATCAGTGAAGTCCCACCGCCTAACACGGTTGTGGAAAGACTGGCCCTGCTCTGGGAGAGCTTTACAGCCCCGTGACCATTCAGACTGATACCCGTCGTGCTGCCAACCGGAAGAAGGCTCCAGATCAGAGGAGATGTTGTGGTGTTGGTTACCTTGATTTCAAAGACCCCAGCCCCGTTGACCGTGACTCGAATCGGCACGGTTGTCGCCGTTATGGGCAAATCAGCAGCATCGATTTCAATCGCGGTGGAAACCGTACCAAAATTCTGGTTGCTCGCTAAAAGAACCAGTCCCCGGGTCAGAACCCTTGTTGTCGCACTGGCCTGATACTGCCGTCTTCCATCCGAGGTATTCAGGGTCAGAAGCAGCTTTTCTTCCACTCCAGGGTTCTCGTACCCAAGACTCAGAATTGCTGAGGAAGTCAGAGTTGTCGCCAGAATCGCCTCGCGGGATGGACTGCTTTCCAGAAACCAGTCTCCCTCGGAATCCTTCTGGATCCCCAGAACCCTCATTCCAGCCAAAGAGGCAGGAAACCCCAGAGTTCCGGAAACAATCGAAGAAGTATTCTGCCCTTTCATGCGCAGAGCATGGGCTTGAAACCTTTCCAGAGTCGTCACGATCTGAGGGCTTGAAGTCTCAATTTCCACCATATTGGTAAAACCTGCCGGCCGGGAAATATTGCAGCAGGAAAACCCGATCAGTCCTTCCCGGTAAGTACTTAAAAGGCTGAGCTGAAATTCTTCCAGAAGATCGGGAAACTGAAGACCAGCTGCTTGAATCGGTTCTGCCAGGGCTTCGACTCCTGATGCATTCGAGAGCAGGACATTCTGGAAAAAGCGATCCCCATCTGAAAGCTGGGTCAGAAAGTTTCCCCCCATCCGGTGAAAGAGCCAGGTAAAAAACAGGTAGCTGAAGCCCCGGAAACGTGAAAAATCACGATTGTCCTGAAGATCACGGGGAGTTTCAAAGAAAAAGACCCGATCCAGATTGCTTCTTAAGAATGTAAATCCGGGATAGACCAGATATGGGTTCTCGCCATAAACATTCACTTCTGAGGGATAAACTGTCGGAGCATCCAGAACTCTTTGGGAACTCTGATGGCCCGGCTTCTGATTCAGGAGACGATAGGCAACATACTGGTTGAAACCTTCTTCCAGCCAGACTTCATCTTCCCCATGACGCTGATAAAACAGAAGCCTTCCCAGAACGCGGGCAATTTCATAAAGGCTGCGATCCCATTCAATTCCTGACACCAGGGAGCGACCCAAAGTACCGGGATTGAGATCAATCTGAACCAGATTCATATTGTTCAGGCCCTTCAGAGATGAAAGATCATCCGGGTCCAGTCGGGCTAAAACCGCGCTGCCCTTTCTCTGATCTTCGGCCGGATCATCACTGAAGCCATCAGGAACATCCAGTAGCAGGAAGTGAAGACCATCCAAAGAAGCGTTATCCGGATTCAGAAAGCTGAACTGGGAACTTTCCAGAGGAGCTACCAGAGTCTGCTCGACAAAACGGGCAAAATCCTCTAGAAGAGCCTGTCTTTCCAAAGGACTTCCCGTAGCATCGACTCCATCCGGATCCAGGCCGTTGGCCAGGGGATTCTCCCAGGCGGCGTCCTCAACCCAGAAGGACAGGGGGAATCCAGGACGATAGGATCTCTCCACCCGACGGGTTGCAGTGATGGCCAGTGTATCCCCGCTCAAGGCATGACGGATCTGAAAGATGCGGTTTTCTCCCAACGCCTCCACTCTTGCGTAGCACAAAAAAGCGATCAGGAACAAAAATCTGTAAGCACAACTTGATGACATGTCCTTTCTGCTTTCGAACCAAAAAGGTTTTCAGTTGACAGACTTTTGGTAGCCGGTCACTAAAAAATGTCACGCAAGCAGGCGACGGGTGCGACAAAGTCCACCCAGAATTCCCAAAAAGAGGATGGTCATGGCCAGTTTGCTTAAGAAAAGCAAAGCCAAGCCAGCGACCGGCAGGAGCAGAAAACCTGTCAGGGTTCTTCCCAGAGAAGAACTTTCCAGAGTCCTGGCCAATGCCGGAGACCATCGGTAGTAGCTGGAAATCAGTTCACGGCCCCAGGTACTCTGAGCGAGGATCCTGTCCCGAAAATCCCGGAAAATCCGAACTGGAGCACTGTCATAACTTCCAAAGCTTGCTGTGGCAATGAAGCAGCCTCCACCGCTACCGGCTTCTGCGGAACTGATAGCCACCGATCCGTTGACCAGCTGAACCGTGGAAACTGAAGGATTGGAAAACACCAGAATGCCTCCATTGGAGCCCACCGTAAAATTATGGGTCGGGGCAGTCGCATTCTGTAAAACTTCCCCATTATCAACCATTGCAGCGTGAAATGCGGCACCATTGGCCGAAGAGAAGGTCAGATTTGTATCCCTTGTTGCCTGGTAGTAGCGAAACTGCCAGGGCTTGAGTTCTACTGTAACACTATCTCCGGAAGGGACCGGGGGAATCGAAAGCCTCACATTGCCATGCCCCGAGAAGGAATCCAGACGGTACTGAACCTGATTGGACGAATCCTGATCAGCAGCAAGAGCTACGGCAAAATCACGAAATACCGTATTGAAATCCAGTCCACTCCCGCTCAAGCCAGCTTCGAGGCTGGCCCTTCCCCTGGCCTGGGACTGGATCATCAGCTTGACGGCCGAATCAGCCTGAGCTGTCGCTCCGGTAATCTGCCCGCCCATTCTCTGCCAGAGGTAATTAAAAAACAGATAGCCCAATCCCCTTAACTCTGCAGAATCCGAACGTGGTCCGCTAAAATCGAGAAGACCCGGCTCGTCCGTGGTCATAAGAAGGGATGATATCGGGTTTTGCAGCCAGAAAGGCACCTGGGAAGGCTCATCAAGAGGGCTGTCCAGAATAATACTGTTATTCAGAGGAAAACGGGTCTGGTGCAGAACTCGCCAGATTGCATACTGGGAGAAACCTTCATTGACCCAGATGGTTTCATTATTATCCGATTGGGCGTGAAGAATATGCTGCAGTTCGTGCGTCAGGACATGGTAGAAATCCTTTTTGGTGATCCCAAAAGAGTTCCCCAGCCCCCCCGGAGTCATGGGGTAGATGTCCATATGAAGCATATTGGCGGCATTATCATTGCCCCCACCCCCGAACTTATCCTGAGGATCAAAATAGCCTCCGACGTAGCTTCCTCCGTTGCCTGGAAATCCGTCCTGAACATCGTAGACCATGATATTCAGGCCTTCACTGGAAGAATTAGTGACTTCCACAAGATTCCCGAACGTGGAAATCGTGGTTGGCAGAATGACGTTTGAGAGAACCTGGGCTATTTCGCTTAAGACCTGATCCCGATCCGTCTGCAGATTGGCCGGAGTGGACTGGGTATTCAGATTGTTGACGGTTGCTTCCTGATACTCCGACTCTCCCACCCAGATATTGATATCCAGAATCCCCTGGGGAGTATTGGCCTGCACCTTGTTCCTGAGGAGAAACCGCTTGGAAGAAAGACCGGACTGAAAAACATTGGTCAGAATCTTCCATTCCTTGATCGTGCCGGCATTCAGAACCGCTTTCTGTGTCCTGGTATTCTCCACTTTGGAAGTGGAGGTTTTCAGCATGGAGAAATAGCGGTTCTGGACCTTGGAAATCGGACAGACCAGACGGGGTCTGATTTCCTCGGCAGCCAGTTGCGATACGAGAAGAAGGGGCAAAGCGTAGCGAAGCATGTTCAAACCATCACCTCTAAGGTTTAAAAGCCAAGAATTCCTCTTCTTCTGGGTTGGGACTCTTCAGCCCCTTCCTCTTCTGGAGCAGGAGGAGGACCAATAATGATTTTCTGTGCCTGCATCCCTTCCGGAGTCAGACGCATCCGGATTTTCAGGGGAATTTCCACAACTTTCGGAGTTCCGTAGTAGGCCGAGTTGCGAACGTAATTGTTGATTTCATCCGCCACCATCTGAAAAGCCCGCATTCTCTGTTGTCGTGCCTTCAGATTCTTCTGCTCATAACGAAGACTTACGGGAGCATTGAAAACCTTGCGGGGTTCCTCGCCGATACCATCCTCGTAAAGAGCCAGAAAAGAGCCCTGCCGACGCACCGGAAGGTGAATCACATGCGGCTCCTCGGTTTCCATGGCAAAAAGACGCAAAGCCACTCTCCTCCCTGAGTTGACATTGACATTCAGCATGACTTCATTCGGCTTGCCAATTTCAAAGGAAAGGTTGTCGATGCTTTTCATGATCCGGCCCTCGGCATCCCCCACCCGACCGACTTCCATGACTTCAATCTGGAAAACCGGCTCGGTTTTACCGTGCTCGTTGAACTCCAGACCCTTGGTATAGTAACGGGGAGTGATCGTCACGGATTTCAGCTCATCGGCATTTTCAAACAGATAGAAGACCGCCTCGGAACTCGTCATTTTGGTATTGCGGTAACGGACTTTTTTCTTGTAATTCATCTTCAGGGTCAGAACATTCTTGGAGCCGATCTGAATCACGTCATCCGGCTCTTCACTCCCCTGATCCTCAGAAAGCTCAATAGCCTGAAGCTCGTCAAAATCCACTCCGAACTGAATCGTGTCCAGAGTCCGGTTCCCCGGCACTGTCAGAGAAATCTGACCTTCAAAGATATTCTGATCCGGTTCCTGGGCTGCAATCATCGTTGTCATCATTCCCAGTAAGATTGCACGAAGTCGCATGCTTCTCCTTTTATTCTCCATGAGCCGCTTCATCCGCTTCACCCTGAACAGTCTGAACACTCCAGGAGCTCAGCATGACACTGATATCAGTTTGCAGAAAATCATTCAAGCCGGATCCACCGGCCTCCAGAAACTCATCGTCAGGGTTTTTCCCATAGATGATGATATCGTGGGGCAAGAAGTTCATATTCACCGTTTCTGTGACAAAATTATGCTTCATGTCCACATTCAGATTGCCCAGATCCGCCCAGTTATCCCTCCAGGCTTCCAGATCCTTTTTCATGCCATTCTGGGCATACACCGCAGCATCCATCCGAAGGTTCGGATCCGGATCCTGTCCACCCTGCTCGGACCAGTCATTGTCCGGGTGGGGCTTCATGATGATCTTACCCGTCGCCTTGAAAGAGTCATGATCCGTCATTGTGAACCCGCCTTCTCGCGACGGATCCTCAAAAACAATCACATTCAGAAGAGAGGGATGTCCCGCTGTATCTGTTGGAAGGGCTCTTAAACTGCCCCCCAGATACACATTCCCCTGAACCACCAGCATGCCAATACCCTCGTACCAGCCCTCCAGGAAGACATCTCCCTTGACGTAGACAATCCCATCAATCTGAATCGGGTTGGACATATCATGCTTGCGGGAACGGGGGCCGTAGCGGGTTGGATCTATAATCGGAGCCCGACGCCAGTCTCCATACCCGTAAAGGGGCATGACCTTGCTATAGCGAATCGAGTTGTAACCCCGCTCGCCCTCAAACACAATGTCCCGAAAATAGCTGTTATCCCGGGAATTTCCCGATAAGGAACTGTAGATGGTCGGCTCGATCACCAAGGATGCCATATCGCGGTAAAACTGGGGCGGTCTCAGATGAATCTGTTCGTCTGTCCAGAACCCCAGACTGGCATGAACATTGCGTGCATAGGGCTCAGGAGGCATTTCCTGGCCAAACATATTGAACTTGCGAAAAACGCCATAGCGCTCGTACTCGACCCGATCCGATTCCAGAAAATCAACCCCTCCATCCATGAGACCCGTGCTCTTGGGAGGATGATCCATATAGTAATACTCTTCCCAGGTCAACTCCCCTTTTTCAATCATTTTGCGGGTAATGTAGTCGGAAAGTTCAGCTGTAATGCCGTTTTTGACGTAGACATCCCCATTGAGGACTCTTAAGTCAGAGGGCTCAATGGAGTCTTCAAAACGGTAATTCATATGCTCTTTCTCACGGATAAAAAGTCCATGATCCGGAGCAATGATTCCCATATACATGGCTTTGGAAGCATAAACGGCATCAATCTGGCGCGAAAAAACCTGATTGGCACGATTCCAGACCGTTCCAGTGGAAAGAATTCTGAGATTTCCGGTGTAAACTCCCTGGCCCGGCCAGGCCGGAGTCGTAGGCTCAAGCCTGACTTGAAGCTTAAGCTCGTGGCGGGCACTGGAGGAAAGCTTCTGAATTTCTTCATAAAGCTCATCAGGAAATGTGAATTCCTCTTCGGTTCCGGCCTCAAGGGCCCTCACCAGCTGTTCATTCAGACCGGCATGGGATTTCAGGTAGAACAGGGCCTGCTCCACTCCGGCATCGGCAATCTGCTCTGCTTGCATGTATTCTACGTAACGGTTGGTGAGTTTGTTTTCGGAATGGGCTAGAAAGACCAGAGAGTAGGCCAGAATGAGCATGATGACGCCCAGCACCAAAACCACTGGAAACACCAGCCCCCGGCGCCTGAATCCGAGAGTTATCTGCTCAATCCGGTTCAGATCGTCCCCATTCCGTTACGAATCAGACTGCCAAAATCAGAAGCAATCAGGGATGCTCCACCCACCAGGCCTCCGTCTACATCTTTCTGGGCCATATAAGACGCAATATTTCCCGGTTTGACTGAGCCCCCGTAAACGATGCGAACTGCCTCTGCCGCATCCGAGCCAAACATCCGGTTCAGAACCTCACGGATTCTGGCGCAGCCACTCTGGGCATCTTCTTCTGAAGCATTTTTGCCGGTTCCAATCGCCCAGACCGGTTCATAGGCAATCGTCAGACGGGTAATTTCATCCTTCTGGACCAAAGACAGACCGGCCTGAGTCTGCTCAGTCAGAACCCACCCGGTTTCTTGAGCTTCTTTCTGTTCCAGGGTTTCTCCGACACAAAGCATGGGGGAGACGCCCTCATCCAGAGCCCTTCTGACTTTCAAAGCCACGAAATCATCGGATTCATGAAACAGGGTACGCCTTTCGGAATGCCCTACAAGAACCCACCTGACACCAACATTTTTAAGCATGCCAAGGCTGACTTCACCCGTAAAAGCCCCTTTGATTTCCGGATGAAAATTCTGGGCCCCCAGACCGATACGGCTACCCTTCAAGAGTCCATGAGCCATACCAAGGGAAGGAAAGGCGGGAAAAAGTACAGTATCCGCCTCCTGAGGAAGAGACTCATTGATAAAATCCTGCAGAAAGCTTTCAGTCTCTTCGACCGTTTTATGCATTTTCCAGTTTCCACCAAACAGGGGTCTTCGCATCTTAATCTCCTTGGTTTTTTCCTTTGGCATATTAGCACAAAGGCCGCCCTAAGGCGGCCCTTCTGAAGGAGTCAGACAATGATTTTCAGTTTCCGAACCACTGATCCCGAAGGTTCATGTAGTCTTGGTAGGACTTCTCCACATCCTGAATACTTCCCGAATTGGAAGAGCGCTCATACTGCTTCTGCATCATGAACATCTGCTGGCGAAGCTCAGCATCGAGATTCTCGCTGGTGCTGGGGGCAAAAGCGCCATAAGGGGAGGAGAGCTGACTGCCGTGGGTTCCAAGACCCGTACCACCCAATGGTACCACCTGATTGGACTGCACCGTATTGGAAGCACTGTAACGACCAGTGGCAAAAGCGGAGGAACCTGTCATCATTCCACCGGTGTAACCGGTATTCATACTGTAACCAGTGCCCATACCCATACCGGCATTGAGCTGGTAGCCCATTCCAGTCGTGCTCCCATAACCAAACTGATTCAGACCACTATTGGTGTAAACCGACTGATTATAGACGAAATTTGGCTGCTGCTGGCTTGTCAAGGCCTGATTGTAAGGAAATTCAGGCAGGAAAACCTGACCATACTGAGGCTCAACCATGTTGGAGAACATGGACTGATAATCCCAGAATGCCTTGTCAAAATCGGTTTTGTCACTCATGGCAAACGGCCCACTACGCTCCACTTTTCTCAGAGCGGACAGAAAACGCTGGCGCTTGCGGTTGAGCTGCTCCTGGCTCTGGTAAACGAAAGAGCGGGCAAACTGGCGGAATACGCTCATGAATTGCTGCTTGGCATATTCCTTCTGAGAAGGATTGGTCGCAGGAGTCTGCTTCCAGCGGATATAAAGTCTTTCATAGTTGGTCATGGGGAACTGGCCCGTAGCCCGCAGAATATGGGGGCTGAACAGAGACTGGTACTGCTTGAAGGACCGATATACCTGCTCAATGGCAGCATCATCTCCACCCATTCCAAAGTAGTTGGTCCATCCATTGGCGGAGTTGGCTAGGGCCTCATCGGCGGCAATGAAGGTTTCCAGAGCATAAGCCTGCATGGTGGCCTGCTGCTCTACATAGGAAAGACGCTGCTGAATTTCCTGCTGCTCCTGAGGAGAGCGGGAATGCAGAAGCTGGTTTAGGCTGTTGGTAAACGTACCCATGGTCTGGCCAAAGGTTGCCAGCTCATAAAGGCTGTTGGACAGACTTGCGTGAGACTGGGAGTTCATAGCGACACCCAGGGCTGAAGCTACTGCCAGTTTACGCACATTTTGGAAGCATTTCATGTCGGACTCCTTCTCCGTTCGCCCATACTACGATGAAGAGAAAGAAAGGTTGCATTCAAGGCTCAGGGTTTTTCGATCAGGGAGATTTCCAAAAGAAGCCGATCCTCACCAGCTCCGTAATATTCCGAAACCAGCTTTTTCTGAAGCAGGGTTTCCCCTTCCGTATAGATTTTCAAAGCTGCCTGATTCTCTGGCCCCACAGTCAGGCCCAGGGTTTCAAAGCCAAGCCCCGCAAGCTCATCTTTCAGAAGCGGGAACCCTTGTCGTCCCACGCCCCGTCCACGATGTCCCTTTGCAACTCCATACGAGAAAAGCCAGGCTGCCCCCACTCTTCCGACCTGATTCAGGACCAGAGCCCAGCCCAGAATTTCTTGCTGTTCCTCAAAAACGTAGACCAGTTGGGTTTCAACCAGGGGAAAAAGCCCGTAGGCATGCATCGCCCCTGAACCAAAAGCTTCTTTTTCAAGTTCCAGGATTTTTTGGACACGGGGGTCTTGAATCCTGGTGATTCGCTGAATCTTCATGCGAAATCAAAGCCCTCGGATACGGGCTTCGTGCTCCTGCCATTTTTTCAGGACGGAACGCACGACATGTCTTCGAAACCAGTTCTTCGAAAATCGGTCTGCATGGGCTCTCAGATGCTCCCTATCCAGGGAAAGCTCTTCAATCCTCAGCATGGCCTCGATCATCGAATCCACCTCCTGGCGAAAGAAATGGACCCCGCTGACTTCATTCTTGACGGTTTCCAGAGCACCCCCGGATCCATAGGCCACAACGGGAGTTCCCGAAGCCATGGCTTCAAGGGGCGTGATGCCAAAATCCTCAAGCCCTGGAAACAGAAAAGCCCGGGCCGTCTGGTAATGCTTCTGAATCTCGGCATCCTTCGCGCGGCCCAAAAACTCCGTTTTTGTCCCTAAAGCCAAGGCCTTCAGGCGTTTCTCCTCCGGGCCTTTTCCGGCAATCACGAGTCGGCGCTTGAGTTTTTTGCAGGCTTCAATGGCCAGATCCACCCGTTTATAGGGAACCAGAGCCGAGAGAACAAAATAGTAATCCTCCCTGGTATCACCACACTCAAAGCGGTTCATTTCTACCGGAGGGTGAATGACTTCCGCCTCCCGACCCCAGTGCTTGTGGATTCTTGAAGCCACATAGGCCGAATTGGCCACCAGATGATCGGGCCTGCGACCAGCAAGACAGTCCCAGAGTCTCTGGCGGTGCATCATCTCACGCCAGATAGGACGGGCAGGATAGGGAAGCGAGGACTCATACTCCGGCCACATATCCCAGGCATAACGCACCGGAGTATGTACGTAGCACCAGTGCAGGGTATTCGCTGGGGTCAGAGTTCCCTGGGCCACACAGTGGGAGGTGGAAATCACCAGATCATAACGGCTCAGATCAAAGGACTCGATTGCCCGGGAATAAAGCGGAAGCCAGATTTGGTGACGGTTTGGACAGAACGGAAGTTTCTGCAGAAAACTGGTCTGAATCCGACAGGATTCAATCTGGGGGGAAAGCTTTCCCCTGGCATGCACCAGGGTATAAAGATCACGGGGCCCGAAAAGCTCGATGAGCTCATTCAGGACCTTCTCCCCTCCCCGCATTCCGGTCAGCCAGTCATGCACATAGGCAATCCTGAGCTTGAGGAAGTCTTCCGGAAGAGAAGTTTCCAGCTCCGGATATTCCGTCATCACTCACCTCAGACATTGAAGCGGAAGTGCATGATATCGCCATCCTGCACGACATACTCTTTGCCTTCAATACGTAAAAGTCCCTTTTCCTTGGCTCCGGCCTCTCCCTGACAGTCCAGATAGTCCTTGAAAGCCACCACTTCGGCCTTGATAAAGCCACGCTCGAAATCAGTATGAATGACCCCGGCGGCCTGAGGTGCCTTCATGCCCCTGCGAATCGTCCAGGCACGCACTTCCTTGACACCGGCCGTGAAGTACGTCATCAGGCCCAGCATGCCAAAGGAAGCCCGGATCAGAACATCAAGGCCGCTTTCCTGAAGACCGACGGAATCCAGAAATTCCCGTTTTTCCTCAGGAGATTCCAGCTCACTGATCTCCGCCTCAATCCGGGAGCAGACGGTCATAAGTCCGTTACCCTCGGCTTCCGCTCTCTTTTTCATGGCCAAAACTGTTGGCAGGGAATCTTCGTTACCAATATCTTTTTCCGAAATATTGGCCACATAAAGAACCGGCTTCATGGAAATCAGGAACAGCGGGTTCAGGATCTCAAGCTCCTTTTCGGAAAAGTCTTCCCTGCCCAGCCAGCGACCTTCTTCAAGCTGCTTCTTGACCTTGCCCAGAAGATCATGCTCAGCCCGGCCTTCCGGAGTCTGCATGCCTTTCCTGGAACGATGCATGGACTTCTCCACAGTTTCCAGATCCTTCAGAATCAGTTCGGTTTCAATGATCTCAATATCCCGAATTGGATCCGGGGAGCCGTGAACATGGACAACATCCTCTTCTTCAAAGCAGCGCACCACATGCAAAATGGCATCGACTTCCTTTATATGGCCAAGAAACTTGTTTCCCAGACCTTCGCCTTCTGAAGCTCCCGCAACCAGACCGGCAATATCCACAATCTCGGTAACCGCAGGCAAAACCCTCTCCGGATTGACAATTCCAGCCAGCTCATCGAGGCGGGAATCCGGTACTTTCACCATTCCCGTATTGGGTTCAATGGTACAGAAGGGATAATTGCTTGCCTCTGCTCCCGCCGCAGTGAGTGCATTGAACAGAGTCGATTTTCCTACATTGGGAAGCCCAACGATACCACAGCGAAGACCCATGATTCTCCTTACCTGCCCACTTCCGGCCTAATTTGCCAGCTGGGCATCTAAAAATTTATTTGAATTGTACATTGGACGGGGCTCAAAACTTCGAAGCCTGGAAGAGACTGCCAGAATCTTGCGCTTGGACCAGAGGCACAGTCTTGACATCCCCTCCCGGGCAATCCGGGCTGCCTCCCTAAGGAGTTTTTCCCGTTTGAGCGGATCCGTCTCACGGCGGCTCTCTTCTATCACAGAATCGAACTCCAAAGAAGCAAATTGTGGATAATTTCCCATCAAACCTGTGGAAGAGGAATGATAAAGCGGATAGAGAAAATTATCGCCGTCCGGATAATCCGCCACCCAGTTTCGGTAGAAGAGATCATATTCCCCATCAAGCAGGGCCTGAGTAAAACCGTTCCAGTCTCTGGGCACAAGTTCGACCTTAAGCCCCACGGCTTTCAACTGCTCAGCAAAGATCTGCCCCATCGCCAGATTGTCCGGATGGTTGAACAGTGCAAGTTTCAGAGGTCTTGAACCATAGCCGTTTTCTGCCACAGCCTTACGGGCCGAATCCGGATCAAATTCCAGAAAATCATTTCTGAGATATCCTCTTAAACCATGAGGAACCGGACCCGTCGCCAGCCTTCCCTGACCTTTCAAGAAGCCTTCCAGAATCGTTTTGCGATCCACGGCCTGATGAATGACCCGGCGAAGGGCCTCATGCCGCCCTGGCCATCCCTTCATGTTCATTCCCAGAAAGTAAAGATTATATTCCTCCACCATGGCAAGCCTGAAACCCTGCTCTTTTAAAGTTTCGGCAACCTGAGGCTTGATTTCTGCCAGATCAATCTGCCCGGAACGAAGATAAGAGCCAACTGTCAAAGGGTCTTTTAAAATCCTGAGATAGACTTCCCGTACATTTCCGGAGCGCCGATGCCAGGGGTTTTCCTTCAAAAGAAGATGCTGGTCCCTCTCCCATTCCACCAGACGAAAAGGCCCGCTCGAAGGAACCTTCCCCAGATCCCCTCCATTTGCAAAGTGCTCAGCCTTAAGAATTGAAGTCTGGGGCATGGCCAAAGCTGCCAGAAAAGGTCCAAACGGGCGCACAAGCCGGATTTTTACGGTTCTTTCATCCAGTTCCGTCACTCCAGCAAGCGAAGTCGCTTTTCCCTGCTGAAAGGCCTGAAACCCTTCCACCGCATCCAGAAGAGAGGCCCGAGGGCTCTTCTGACGTGGATCTGCCAGTCGATTCAGAGAAAAAACCACATCTCTGGCCCTTAGTGGTGAGCCATCAGAAAACCTCAGATCCTCATTCAGGGTGAAAATGTAAGTCAGGCCATCCTCGGAAAGCTTGAAGAACTTGGCTGCGTCATATTCCGGCAATCCCTTGAGATCAAAACGCATCAGACATGCATGCATCAGCCCAAGGACAATACCGCTGTGGGTGCTTGTGGACTGGGCAGGATCCAGGGTCCTCGGATCTGTATCCAAAGCCATCCTCAAGCGCCCCTGAATCACTTCCTGACCAACTGGAGGAGAACCCAGCCAGACAAAGGCCAGCACGAGTACAATCAGAACGGGTACCAGATTTCGCACAATCACCTGCGTCTCAAGAGCCTTAACTGCTCCGTGGCTTTTTCACTCCAGTAAGCCGACTCGTCAATTTCAAGAATGGATTCCATAGACTCTATCGCCAGAGAAGATTCTCCCAGCTGCCGGTGACAGATACCTTTATGAAACAGGGCGTGGGCGTCTTCTTCATCCACTGAAAGGCTTCTTTCATACTGCAAAATGGCTTCCCGATATTTTTCCTGAATCCGGTACACATCCCCAAGCCCGTTATGCGCGTAAAGATCAGAATCGTCCAGCTCTGCCGATTTCAGGAAACATTCTTCGGCCCTCTCCAGTAAATCCTGCTCAAGGTAAAGTCTTCCCAGCGCAAAATGCCCAAAAGCATAGGAAGATTCAAGTCCCGTGGCTTTCTGCAGATTTTCATAGGCTTTCAGAATCAGACCCTTGCGCTTCTGGCACTGAGCCAGATCGGTTAAAAGAATCGCATTCTTCGGTTCAATCACAACTGCTGCTTCATACATCGCCAGAGCAATATCGGTATCTCCCTTCTCAAGAAGGATCGAAGCCATGGCTGCCTTGTACTTCCAGGCGTTCGGATCAAGCGATTCTGCCTTGCGATAGTACTCAAGTGCCGAATCCAGCTGATCTTCCTCAAGCTCCAGATTTCCCATGGAATAGTATCCGATGGCAAGTTCCGGCTGATTCCGGATGATTCCGGCAAAGGTACGACGGGCTCCGGAAACATCGCCTTCGCGAAGCAGGATCTCCCCAAGGCTACTCATCAGAAGATAGTTCTCGGGAGATCTTTTCAGAGCCTGCTCGATCACAAATTTGGCGTCTTCCAAAAGGCCCTGCTGGAAAAGCATGATGGCCTTGGAATTGTAATTATAGATATCATCCGGATCGATAAAAATTGCTTTGTCCAGACACTCCAGGGCCAGATCGGTTTCCTGGCAAAGCTTGTAGGCCAGAGCCAGAGAATTCCAGGAATAGACATCCTTCCCGTTAATTTCCACAGCCTTGCGAAATTCCTGGATTGCCGAACGAAAATTCCCCTGGTCCAGAAAGGTGCTACCCAGAATATAATGGGTGAACAGATCTCCCGGCTTGACACTTAGGGCTTGGCGCAGAACATTGACCGCTGCATCAAACATACCTCTTTCGTTATAGACAAAAGCAAGTTTGTTATAGGAATAGATATCCTGAGGGAAAACACGAATCGCCTTTAAGAACGCCTGCTCCGCACCGTCCAGATCGCCACGGCGGAGGGCCACCAGACCGTCTTCATAATGAATATTCTTTGACATTGTACTCTCTGAATTGATAATAGACACACCGATTGTCAGGAATTCGCATCGGATTTGTCAAGCGTGAGGAAGGCCGCTGAACTCAAGAAGGGTTTCACCAAGAAGCCCTCAGAAGGCTCCCCGGTTTCCTGCCCTTTATTGCTTCAGGACTATACCCCTCCCGATTTCCTGAGAAGCCGGACCGATCCAATCGACTTCTCCCATGACGTTGACAATCACAAACCCGTTTCTGGTTTTGCCAGCTACCCATGACAGATAGCAGGCTTCATCCGGACTGGTTTCAAGACTCATCAGAATCTCCTGGCTTTCATTCATATCCACGGCTGTGCCCAGATACCCAAAGATTGTGGCAGTACCGTAAAACATTCATGATCCCATTCAGCCAACTCTGATGACGAAAAGACTCCTGTTCCATGTGTTTGTACTCAGTCCCATTGGGGGTAAAACCTACCCGGTGCATACTGCCATCCTAAGTCCTTGCCCGCATCCCAAATACCTTTGGAAGGATAGGAAAAAAGTAGCTTTCCTTGGAACCCGGCCAGTAAGGAAACTGGCAAAAAGCCTCGGGAACAGTCTCCGGAAAACTGGAGAGATCGATCTCCGAAAAAGAAGGATCCTCATGCTTTTTCCCGGACATGATCCATCGCCTCCCGCACATTCCGAACACCAATCAGTCTGATTTCCGGCAGTTCCAGACGGGAAAGCGCTGAAGCCGGGCCTACAATCGTGGTAAATCCCTGTTTCTGGGCTTCACGAACCCTCTGTTCCAGTCGAGCGATACCACGTACTTCCCCCCCTAGTCCCAACTCTCCCAGAAAGACGGTTTTCTGCGGCAGAACCTGATTCCGAAGAGATGAACCCACGGCCATAGCCAAAGCCAGATCCAGACCGGGATCCGTACTTCTGATACCTCCAGCCAGATTCACCGTAACATCATACTGGCCAAAATTCATCCCGGCCCTTCTTTCAAGAACCGCCAGAAGCAGATGAAGACGGTTGGCATCCCATCCTAAGACTGTACGACGCGGATACGTATAATGGTTGTCACTGACAAGGGACTGTACCTCGACCAGAAATGACTGAGAGCCTTCCGTGATCACACTGGCCGTAGTCCCGGAAACCGGCTGGCTCTCAGAAAGGAAATAGGCTGCCGGATTCTCCACGGCCAGCAGGCCCTCAGAGGCCATTTCAAAAATACCGACCTCATCGGTTGCCCCAAAACGGTTCTTGATGCCCCGAAGGACCCGGAAAAGATGTTGGCGATCCCCTTCAAACTGAAGGACAACATCCACCATATGCTCCAGAAGCCTGGGACCAGCAATTTCGCCGTCTTTGGTGATGTGACCGACAAGAATCACAATGGTACCCGTCGTTTTGGCAAATTCCATCAGCCTAAAAGTACATTCCCGGATCTGGGCCACACTTCCCGGAACAGACTGGAGCTCCAGACTCCGAACCGTCTGAATCGAATCCAGCACGAGAACATGAGGCTTGATATCCTGAGCGCTCTGAAGAATATGCTCAAGAACCCCGTCAGCATAAATCCAGAGACCATCCCCAGCAATCTTCATTCTTTCGGCCCGGTGTTTGACCTGAGCTTCAGACTCCTCCCCGGAGACATAAAGGCAGCCCTGTTTCTTCTCCATAAGGGAGCGTGCCAACTGCAGAAGCAGAGTAGATTTTCCAATACCCGGCTGCCCTCCAATCAGGACCAGAGAACCCTGAATCAGCCCCCCTCCAAGTACCCTGTCACATTCAGGGATTCCAGTTGGGGTACGGACATTTTCCATGGACTGAATCTCTGAAAGTTTCTGGGGACGGCTCTTCAGGCTTGTTTCTGCCGGCTTGCTCCGGACAGCAGTGCCCTCCTGAAATTCCTCGCTGAAAGTATTCCATTCCATGCATGCCGGACACTGCCCAGCCCAGCGAGGCTGGGAAGCTCCACAGGCAGCACAGACATAAACGGTCTTGATCTTGGCCATCATCGCCCCGATTGCAGAACAGACTGATCCTCAAGCGGAGAACCATTTAAAAATACCGCCACAGGCAACCTCTTTTTTCCGGATAACTGGACTTCCAGAAGGTTAAGATAGCCTTCAGGAAAGGCAATTTTCAGAAATTTCTTACCCAGAAGCACTGTTCCGGGAACCTCTTTCGGCTCGACTTTTTCGCAACGGGCGGCAAAGACAGCCAGCCGTCGGCCGTCTTCCAGTGAAAAAATACCTCCAGAGCCAGCCTCAAGAGCCCTGATTTGGGCATAGGCCCCATCAAGTCCTCTCTCAATCTGAATCAGACCATCCTCAAGCGCAATCTTTTCGGCATAGGTCGCCTTTGAATCATCCTGAACCACTTTTCTTGTGACATATTCCGCATAGTGGCTGAGAACTTCGGGAAACTGACGGCAGCATGATGCAAGCAGTCTTTGCTCCAGAGACAGAAAACCCTCATCAGCCCCGATCGGAAGAATTTCTTCCGAGAGGATATCTCCATCATCCAGTCGGGGGCTCATCTGCATGATGCACATTCCGGTATTTGCATGCCTCTGAAGAATAGCTCTTTGGATTGGAGCCGCCCCCCGAAGTGCCGGGAGATGACTGGCATGGCCATTCAAAAAACCAAATTTTGCCGTTTGCAGAATGCGTCCTGGAATGATCTTGCCATAAGCTACAACCACGCCAAAGTCCAAAGAAAGCTCCCTTAGGCGATAAAGAGTTTCCAGCCTCTTCAGAGAAGGCGGCTCTTCAACATTAAGCCCAAGTTCCCGGGCCATGGCTTTCACTGGAGTCGGGGTCAGGATTCTCCTGCGGCCGACAGGCTTATCCGGCTGGGTCACGACGAGAGGAACCTCAAATCCCTCTTCGACAAGTCTCTTTAGGACAGAAGCACTAAAATCAGAAGAACCAAAATAGGCAATGCGAACAGTCATGAAGTCAGTTTAAACTTCGTGGACCTGCTAGTAAAGAGCACGAAACAGAGCCGTTTTACGATTCATCTCCGGCTCGCCTTCAAAAGCTTCCTTCACATAAAGAAGCTCCTCATCCGGACACTTCAGATGCAAATGATTCTTTACGAGCCCAAGTCTGTAAAAAGCCGGACCGGTTTTATGTGGTGCAATCGTGGAAAGCGTCCTGAAAAACCTGATTCCAAAAATGCTATGCCACTCAGAAATGGCCCCTTCTCCAAGAACCCTATTCAGAAGACGAATCTGATTGCTGACGCAGGAATTACGGGTCGTATGATAAGGGTGAATCTCCATGTTTTCGTAGTTCAGGGCCTCTGCAAGAGAGTTTTTCAAAAGAGCCTGAATCTGTTCCGGATCCAGTTTCAGCTCATAAAAGTCAATTCAATGATCCCTCAAAGCAGCCCGGATGTAAGAATCTCTTGGGAAAAAGAGAACCGTGACGGATTCGTAGGCATCCTTAAGATCCCCGCCAATCCCATTATTAGCAGAGTGGGCAGCAGGCTTCACCGTTTCAGCTTATCCAGCCGCCCCCATCGATTCCGTGCAT
>CAZDAM010000070.1:0-18593 GCA_964503595.1 uncultured bacterium | reverse complement strand
ACGGCCCAGGTTCCGGTATTCAGCCGTACATAGGTGTAGGCGCAGAGCACATGCCGACCGTGATATCCCACCTGTATCATGGTTCCGGATTCTCCGGAAAGGGCTGCTCGGGCCGCGGGGGTTCTGACATGCAGAATCAGGGAAGGTCCGGGATTGGTATCAGGGAGGCGCTGAAAATTCTCCCCGAGTCCCAGCAGGTTGTTCAGGCGCGTAGACTCTTCCTGGGAAAAGCGGGATTCATTACGCATGAGGTAGTTGGGCCCGACGACATAGGTTTCTCCGGTTTCTCCCAGTTGTTCTTCTCTCCATTTGCGGTTTCCGCTCATGATACGGTTGAGGATTTCTGGGCTGAACTGAATGATCAGGCAGCCCAGAGGATTTTCCCTGGTTCCGATCCGGTAGCCGATGAAGGCGGTCTGCTCGGAAAGAGCCGGCATGAAAGTGGCGAAATCTTCTGAGGCAGAGCCGTTTGAAAGGGCATTCCGAAAGACTCTTCCCAGAGAGGAGTCACGCCAGGGACCTTTTTGCAGGCTGGTTCCCAGATCCGGGAGTTTTTCCGTGGAATAGACAACCGTACCCCCGGTATCTACCAGCAGAACGTCCCGAAGACGCATGCGCTGGCGAATGTCCAGAAAGCCGGGGTGAATCCGGGAATGAATTTTGTCATATTCATCCAGGTGGCCAGAGCGATCCAGCAGAAACTTCTGCCAGGAGGGATTGGGGTTCTGGGCCAGATAGGCCCACTGCAAAAGCCATCCGGCATTGGATTGGGGCAGAATGTTTTCGATCATCGGGGACTGCTCATGCAGGATGCGCAGTTTCTGAGCATATTCTTCCTGATACCAGAGCTTGAGGTCTTCTTCTCTCTGAGGGGTCACCGGGCTTTGATTCAGCCTTTTTACAGCCCTTGAAAAGGATTGAACCTGGGTTTTGGTCGCTTCGGAATCGGCCAGAGTTTTTAGAAATTGGGCATAGAAATAAAAGGTTGATTCGATCTGTTGTTTTTTGGATTCACGGACGGCTCTGAGGGTTCGAAAAGCGGCATCTTCCAGAGTGGAGCGGGCGGACTGGTGCAGAAGGAAAATCGTCGCGATGAAGGGAAGCAGGGAAAGCAGGAGATAGGAGAGAAGGAGTCGTATCCCGATGCGCGCTTTGATCATCATTCAGGAATCAATTCTAGCGCATGAAACAGAGAAAAAGAAAACGCCCGGCACTTTTCCGGGCGTTTTCTGAATTTTTGAACCTCAGAAAGAGTTTTTAACTGAGATTCTGTGGGCATGCCCGTTCTTTTCGAGCTTGTCTTCGGAAATGTAAAATTCCTTGCCGTCTACCGAGACCAGGAAAAATTTGCGGCCATCATAGTAGTTGGTTACGACTTCTTCTTTCACTGGGGCAACTGAGCTCATGAATTCTACCTTCCTGTTTTTTTTGGGTTCAAAAATTTTGACAAAACCCGGCCCTGAGCGGAATAATTTAACACTCGTTCGGGGGATTCTGTTTTTGTCCCTTCCGGGTCGTTTTTGCCCTTAGGACTTAGTGAGCATACCAGTAGATTCCCTTCTCGATCAAGACAAATTTGCCTTGAATTTGTAGATTCATGTCTGATGCATTTGGGCTTTTGTCAAGGACTTTTTTTCGGGACCATGCATATCATTTTATTGACACTGGAGCATCTGAATCGCAGTCTTCCACTATCCGGAGGAGCCTTGCGGGTGGCGGGCTTGAGGCAGATTCTGGAGGATGCCGGACATCGGGTTACGATCCTTCGGGAATCCGGGGTCCCCTCTGTTGAAGGGGAAGTACTGTTCGATTTTCTGGAGAAGCGTGAGGATGGCTATATCCGCACCGATATCCGGGAAAAAATTGAATCCCTGAATCCGGATGTGGTTCTCGCGGAGCAGTGGGGGATTCTGGATCAGCTCGAGCTTCCTGAAGGCATTCCCCTGATCTGTGATCTGCATGGCTCACTGATTCTGGAAAATCAGGCTCGCGGTTATGAAGATCCATATCAGGTGAGAGCCAAGATTTTAGCTCTTTCACGCTGCGACGCCCTCATTACTCCTTCTCGTCGGCAGTTCTGGTATTTCCAGGCCTTTGCCCTGGCGGCTGGCATGGATCTGAAATCCAGTCCGGTTTCAAGAGTGCCTCTGGTGCTTCCATCTCAATGGTATGAAAACCTTCTTCATGATCAAAGAGAACTGGCTCTTGGGGGGGCATTGTGGCCCTGGGTGGATCATAATCTTCAGGAAGAAATCCGCTCAGGTATCCTCAGGCAGGGCTTTGCTCTCAGGGAGTCAACCTATGAGCCTTCAAGCCGGGCTTTGTCACCGGGGCAGACTGGAGGAGGAAGACGGGGAGGGATGAGCCATGAAGACTGGGTCCAGGCCTTAAAGTCCTGTCAGGGGGCCTGGGATTTCTATGCCCTGAACCCGGAAAGGAAGCTGGCTGTAACCACCCGTACCGTCGAGTATCTTTACTGTGGCCTTCCTCCCATCTATAACGAGGGTCTCGAGCTTTCTGAAGTTTTTCGGGCAAGAGAAATCGGCCTGGTGAGCCCTAACCCTCTGGAATTGATTCAGAGCCCCAGCTTTCGGGAGGGTCTTCAGAGGGCCCGTGAAAAACTCTGGGCCAGTTCCCTTCTGAAGGAACTCAGAGTGGAGGCGGACGAAACCCTTCTGAATCTGATGGAAACCGTAAGGCCAAGGGCCAGCGGGCGGGGCCCGATTGCATCGCTTGAGCTTGAGAAGCGCGACCTGACACGCCAGAACACCGAGCTTTCAGATGAAAATGCCCACTTCAGGCGGGAGAATCACCGTCTTGAGGTGGATGCACGTATCCAAAGAGAGGAAAAACAGACCCTCTTCTCGATCTGGGAAGAGGACGTCAGGAGTCTTTATGGTCGTATCCCGGCTAAAATACGGGATTGAAGACTTCTGAAGCTTTCTTTTCCTTGATGACCTCAATCACCATCATGAGAAAGACCTTGCGATCCATGGCAATGCCTTCCGGTAGCATATTGTGGTTCAGAAGGGTTTCGAGTTCATCGATTGTATAGAGTCTGAGCTGTTCCCGAACCTCGGCTTGGTTCATGCCGGATCCACCTTTCCTGCCTCTTCCTTAAGCCAGGCGAGTTCACGGGGCTTCAGACGGGTCAGACGTTTGTGAAGCTCCATATTGTGACCCACATTGTCACATGCCTTGTAACAGCCAATTGGTTCAAAGTAGCTGTCTCCCTTGCTGATGGTCTTTGCCTTGTAGCGAAATTCCCGCATGGGATGATCATTCCAGATATGCTTGAAATGATTGCGATACAGGTTGCCCAGAGGTTTGTTATAGCCTTTGCAGCAGGCGATGACATCTCCGGAGGTTGTGATCCGTGAATAGCTCCAGCCAATCGTGCAGGGAAGGGTATCGACAAACGGTGTCGGGGGCAGGAGATTCAGTCTGGCAACTTCTCTGGTTCTTCCTTCCTTGCGGGAACGTTCCATGACGCTTTCTTTAGCCCGACGCATAAAGGAGCCATATCCCAGAATCGAGAAGAAGCGGGTTTTGATCGAGAAATCCTCCTTGTTGATGGAACATTCCTTTTGCAGAGAACAGTTGGAGCAGGCCCTGGGATTCCAGTAGAAGACATTGGCACAGGCGATTTCCGGATCGTGATCCATGCGTTCATTGGCAATGCCTGCTTTGCAGGTCATGACCTTGTTGATAGGCTCATAAGTGAAACCATCATAGACATCCAGGTCCTGCCAGAACTTCCCGTGAATTTCGTAATGCTCCTTCATCTGCTCGGCCGTAAGTCCCTGCAGGTGTTTGCGTCCCGGAGGATCCGGATAGGTGGCTTCACTGGAAATCTTCTCAAACTGGGCTTCCATGGCCTCGACATCTTCCAGGCTCAGACTCAGGAAATCTGTTTTGCCGGGAACGGTGTCGACTACGGTAAACTCCAGGCAGTCAGCTTTGACTTCCCGTCCGAATTCCACCATGCGATAGACATTGTGGGCATTGAGTCGGTTGATGACATTATAGATTTTGATGCGGGGATAGATGTTGTATTTCTTGTTGTCTCCAAAGAAGGCCAGCACAGCCCGTATTTTTTGGAAGGCCTCTCCCTGCTGGTTGGGGTGAGTTTTGATGAAGGTTTCTTCATCTCCGGCCCAAAGGGAACAGGTCAGAGAGTCGACCTTGAGATCCATTATTTCCTGGGCAATGGCATGATCGATATAGCTGAAATTGGTGATGATATGAAGTTCCAGCCCGTTTCCCTTGATATAGCGAATGATATCCATGATCTCGGGATGGGTGAAAGGTTCGCCCGGTCCGGCAAGCTGAATGGTTCTGGTGCCCAGTTCGGCGAGGTCCTTGACAAGACCCTGAATCGTTTCCAGGGGAAGGTGGTGCTTCTTTTTCTGGGCTGGGGTTTTGAGTTCCTGGAGATGATCGCAGTGACACCAGCAGCCGACACAGTTGAAATTACAGTTATTGGACAGATCGATTTCCACAGTCCTGGGGCCAATGAAGGACTTACGACCGTGAACCACTCCGAGAAGATCGCGATTGGCTCCCAGAAAATCCTCACGGGGATTGTCATCGGCTTCCCAGTCTTCCTGCTGGTTCATGCGGTAATCAATCAGCTGGTTGACATCTTTTCTCAAGCGCGCGATGCGCTCTTCCATTGGAATAAACTCTTCTTTATAGCCCTTGATCATTTCATACTGGCGGCCTTCGAGATAATTGGTTTCCAGACATTCCAGGTTCTTGATTTTGATCAGATCGAGCAGGCGTTTGACCCTTTCCTGACGGATTTCATGGGTATTGCCTTCCATTTCCCACCTGTAGTGGTAATCCCGCTCAGGCAGCGTAATGCCGAATTCCTCCGCTTTATGGTGAATCGGGGTGTCCGTAATGATATGAAGTGAGTTCACCGATTTGACCATATCCATGTATTCCGCATTACGGTCAATGAAGTCATAGGTCATCTGGAAGTCTTCTTGTGTTTCGGTGGGGTAGCCGACCATACAGAACATGCAGGTTTTGATCTCGGCGATATGACAGTTACGGATGACCTCCTGGGCCTCCTCAATCGTGAACATCCAGTCCTTGTCCATGGCCTTGAGGACCTTGTCGGAACCGGTTTCCAGTCCCCATTGCATTTCGACGAATCCGGCCTGTTTCATTTTCTGCATCAGCCAGAGCTTCATCTGACGGCGGGGAATACCCTGAGCCCTTAACTCCACCTTCAGACCGGATGCAATGATGGCATCACAGATTTTGTCGAGAAGCTTCCAGTTGCCGTTTACGGCCAGATCGCAGATTGTAAATTTGGTGATACCGTAATTTTCCACGTAATAACGCAGTGATTCCACGACATGCTCCGGACTGTAGGAGCGAAATTTTCCATCCAGCACCTTGGCCTTGCAGAAAGAACAGGTTCCGATACAGCCCCTGGACCATTCCACAATCAGTTCCTGGCATTCATAGAGGGAAAGATCGAACTCCTCATAGGTGGTGATGGGGGCATTCCAGAGGTCGACCTTGGCTCGGGCAGCGGCAAAGGTCCATTCCCCCGTATCGCTCACGGAGCAGGTTCCGGGTGTACCTTCCCAGCTCTCTCCCCTGTTCTGGCGATCCAGCAGATCCATGAGAGTGTCTTCTCCCTCACCCACGACGTAGATGCTGACACCTTCAGGGCCGAGTTTGTCGTAGAAAATGTTGCGGTATTCGTTGGTTCCGCAGACAGGTCCGCCTAGAATGATCCGGCTGGGTCCGTGAAGCTTTCTGAGTCTTTCCATGAATTCGATTGTCATGCGCTCTTTGGGGTCGACGGCCGAAAATCCATAGGTATCGGTATTGATGTCCAGGATGGCATCGATGGCTTCTTCGATGTCATGCTCGTAAATGGCACGGATCACATCAAAGGTTAAATCATTGGACCAGTAGCTTTTGTTTTCCACGTGCCAGAGCCGCTGGAAATCCGGATATTTCACATAAAGGCCCAGATTGAAATCAAACAGCTCGCAGGTTTTGCCCTTGGCTTTGATGTAGGAAGCCAGTTTGGCAATACCGACCGGAGGATTCAGATACCCCCAGGGAGGGCAGGTAATCAGAGCGATGTCCTTTCGGGATATTTTCCAGTCGGCATGCCCTTTCAGGACTCCTGAGCTGACTTCACCAGGATATCCCGGCCCGTGGTGCAGCTTATCCAGACGCCGGGCAACTTCTTGAATGGCGGCCGCTTTTTTCTGCCGGGTGGGAGCATCGTTCAAGTGATCGCGCTCTTCGCGGACCCATGCTCCGAAATCACCGGGATTCAGTCGGATCCCGAAGCGCTCATGTTGGCGGGCAAGGAGGCTGTTGGGCTCGACCCGGACGGGCAGGATGTCACAGACTTCCTGAACCTTGGGCAGAATTTCTTCCAGAAGATCGAGGCTGCGGTAATAATCCGGCCAGGTTTCAAACGGAAGTCCTGTGTAGATTTTCAGACGAAGGGGAATATCAACGGCGTGAAACTGTTCTATAGTACGGCGGATCGTAGCGACACGGTGTCCTATATTGGCCCGGCTCAGAGTACGGTCTGCTCCACTGAAGAAGGTGAAAGTGGCTTCCTTGAGACCGCTTTCCTTCAAAAGATTCAGAAGATTATCTGAAAATTCACGAAACTGAAATGAGGCCTTCCAGTCCAGGCGTACATTCATTTCGATCAGGGTTTCGCAGAAATTACGGAGCCCCTCGTGTTCCGAATGGAAATCCTGATCCAGAAAGTGGATTTTGCGGACTCCGTGCTCTTTGACAATCAGTTCGGCAATCTGGGCCAGCTCCTCATGGGTCAGTCCCCGGCGAAATCCTTCGCGGGATACGATATTGCAGTGATGGCAGCGCTCCCGACAGCCCAGAGCTGAGAGAAAGGGGAAATAGCCCTCCTTGTCCAGATTGGAGCCCATGGAAAGTCTCAGGTGTTCAACAGGCAGACTTTTTGTATCCGGAACTCTGGGGATAGCCTCGGTCGGTTTCCCCCGGCGATTGATGATCAGACCCTTTAGCCAGGGCAGTTCTTCAAGGGATGAGGCTTCATACAGATCCCTCAAAACGGCCTCGAGTTCATTCAGGGGCAGAAACCCGTCTCCACTTTCCAAAGGAAAGCTGGTCTGGGCCTGGGAGTCCAGGGAAACTTCGCTGATGAAGAATACGGGTGTATCCCCTGAATTTTTCTTGATCTCTGCCCCAGCTTCGATCAGATCCGCTGGATTCTGCCTCCACGAGGCAACCAGAATCACGTCAGGATTGTCGCTGGGTTGGAAAACATTCGGACTGAATTGGGAAAATGACCATTCAAACCTTTGAGTCAGGTTCTTGAGCCGCTGTCGAAAACTTGCCGGTAACTCGCCGTGATGCAGGATTTGAGCCTTCATGCCAACATTATAACAGTGAGAATGCCAATGAGGATATTTTGCTCGAGATGGAGCCGTTTACCGGCTGTATAGCGGACGGTGGAATGTTTTACGGCAGGCCCAGATGGTGGTGGAGCCTTGAGCCAAACCCCGGAAGAACCTTACGGAGCCGCCTGAGGAAGGCGTGAGACTTCTTTGATACCTTAAAAGGAATAGTTCTGAGCAAACTGGACAAAACCTCGCACCCACCATCACACTGTTCGTGTAGCGATATAAAACGGAAGGAAATGTGGCTTGGAAGCCTTGATTCTGGTATTTCTGATTATTTTGAACGGTATTTTTGCGATGACGGAGATCGCTTTGGTCTCCTCGCGCAATTCAAGATTGCAAAAACGGGCTTCAGAAGGGGACACACGGGCAGAATTGGCCCTGGCTCTCAATGGCAATCCAACGCATTTTCTATCTACCGTACAAATCGGTATTACAGCCATTTCAGTTTTAAATGGGGTTGTTGGGGAAGCCACTCTGGCTGGCCCGCTGGCTGAAATACTTGAGGGGCTGGGGGTTCATGTCGATCTGTCACTTCCGTTGTCCACTGCTTTCGTTGTGGGGCTTGTGACCTATCTGACCATTGTGATTGGCGAACTGGTTCCGAAAAGGCTGGCCCAGGGCGATCCTGAAGGGCTGGCCTGTTTCATGGCCCGGCCGATTCGATTTTTGGGCCGGCTGTCCAGGCCTTTGGTATACCTGTTGACGGCTTCCACGGACACAATTCTAAAGCTTTTGGGAAAGCAGGAACTGAATAGTATTAATCTGACTGAAGAAGACATTTATGCCATGTTATACGAAGGCTCGGAAGCAGGAGTGATTGAAAAACACGAGCATGATATGGTGCGCAATGTCTTTCGATTGGACGATCGTATGATTGTCTCTTTGATGACGCCGCGAAGTGAAATCCATTTTCTGGATCTTGAAAAGCCGTTTGAAAAAGAAATGGAATACCTGATTGCCTGCAATCATTCACGATTTCCAGTGTGTCGGGGTGGAGTTGAAGACATGCTTGGTATCATCAACGCGAGACGGCTGTTGAAGCATCACCTGAGCGGGGAAAGGCCCGGTGAACTGGTTCAACACCTGTTGCCGGCTGTCTACGTCCCGGAATCCATGACCGGCATGCAGCTTTTGGAGCAGTTTCGGGAATCCGGTGTCCAGATGGTTTTTGTGATCGATGAGTACGGAGAATTGCTCGGGCTGGTCACCCTACAGGATTTGCTGGAAGCCTTAGCCGGTGAATTCACGCCACGAAACCCTGAAGATGTATGGGCGGTGGAGGAAGATAGCGGTTGCTGGCTTTTGGATGGGATGATTCCCGTGCTAGAGCTCAAGGATCGTCTGGGACTGGAGGCTTTGCCTTCTGAGGACAAGGGGACTTATCATACCCTCAGCGGCATGATTATGTGGCTTCTTGGAAAAGTTCCTGAAGTAGGAGATGAAACCGAATGGGAGCTTTGGACTCTGCGCGTTGTTGAACTTTACGGTAACCGGGTTGAAAAGGTACGTGCTCTCCCGCGGACCCGGGAGATTCCTGCAGCTTGAAGATCTCTGTTCTTCTGTCAGTTCCACATCTGATTTACCAGAAATCAATCAGCACTCCATACGGCAAACTTGCTCCTGGCACCTTTTTCAGAATGAAATCTGTGCCTCCCAGGAAAAGAGAAGATGGGTTTTGCGATTCGATATCCAGCTTCTTCCACTTTCTTCAGGCTCTTTTCCAGGTTGTTGCTATAAAAGAGCAGAAGGGTGGCCCCCCTGGATGCCTGAGAGGAAAGTTTCCCACGATAGAATCCGTCGCTTGGTCCTTCGCCGCTGAAATCGCAGTGATCAGATCCGTAGTCCTGGAATTTCCAGTCAAAGGCCCTCTGAAAAACGCCTTGGTTGCTTCCAGATCCCTGGAGCAGAATTCTACGTAATTAAGTTTTTCATGCTGGTTCATATGGAATCCTTCAGATAAGTTTCACCTGCCATCTGAGCTTTTCAATGGCATCCAGAAGTTCGGCCTGCTCTTCCAGAACAATGCAGCGATAAATCCCGTCAAAAGCCTGCAGTTCCCAGTAGAGCTGAAGTTGTTCATCGAGGTTTTCCGGGAGTTTCTTCATGGCTTTGTAGGCCTGGATCACCTGTTTCTGGTATTCGGGTGAGACATGCTTCAGCCGGGAAAGATCAAGGGCGGGGTGGGCTAATCTGACCCGCTCAAAGTCAACTACTCCGGACAGTCGAAATCCTTCTCCCGAGGGAGTGAGCAGAAGATTTCCATACCAGAGATCCCCGTGGCATACAACGGGCTCTCCCCGGCAGTCCAGTTGTTGAAGCAGGTTTGAAGCCCATGCTTGCAGGGTCTGCATTTCGTGGTTCTTCAAATGATTTTTCAGAGTCTGAAAGCAGAACTCCAGGCGGCTTTCATGCTGCTTGAGCGAGTCCTCATGGAGGGTTTTCAGCCTTGGCTGGGAGTGAAGGCCAACCAGAAACTCGGCCAGAGCCTGAATGTCCCCTGGACTGTTGAGAAGTTCCCGTTCGTATTCTTTGGGGGTACGCCCATCCTGAAATGTGCTGACAAAGCAGCCAGACCAGGGATTGTCAAGAAACTCAATAACTTCTACGGGCTCGGGCACGTTGAGGGGTAGCTTGCGGTGAACCTGACGTAAGAATTCGGCTTCGTAGTGATAGTGGGCAAGAACTTCAGGGGTCTTGGCTAAGCGAAATACAAGCCCCTGGGCCATGAACACCAGGCTTGAAAGGCCTTCGCCCAAGGGCTCCAGGCTTTCAAAATTATAGTCAAAGCGGGAGTGTTTCTGAATCAGGCCCAGAAGCTTTTCAAAGGGAAAAGGTTGCAGCATGAGGTTATTCTACTCCTGCTGGGCCTGAGGTTTCGAGTTGCGAATGGATTCCATCTGATTGAGTACATCCGTCAGGATATCTTCGGTGAGCATTCTCACGGCATTTCTTTTGAGCCAAAGCTTGATACGGGCCCATGGACTGCTCTTTTTCAGAAAACAGCGGTGGCATTCCTGAAGCAGCCACTCCTCATCAAATCCGGCCCATTCTCCGGCAGGATTGAAATAAAGGTTATGAAACAGAACCGGGGCTACCTCTTCCTCGTGAATTTCCCGGATATCCATTGAGGAGTAAGGGAGTTTCGCCATTTCGCGGGCCAGCCGTTGGCGAGTAATGGTGGTGATTTCCGTGTCCAGCCAGAGCTCGGAGAGAAGAAGCCAGAGGCGGGAGCGGGGGGATTGAGTGTTGCGATGATTCGTCATTTGGATTTACTACGTTAGAAAAAAAACTTTGGTTGAAGGGCATTGGGAAAGGGTTCTTCAGTTCGTGGACATTTGTCCAATGATGAAAAACCGGGTTTGGGATCAGGATGGAAGGCAACTTAAGGAGAGTGTTTATGAATATGGCCCACCTACATCTCATGCTGACCCATGTTCCGGTCATCGGAATCCCACTGCTACTGATGGTACTTCTGGCGGGACGGTTAGAAAATCATTCTTTCACGATCCGCCTGGCCCTGGTCGGTCTGGTTTCGGTCTGCATGGCCGGGATTCTGGCTTATTTCAGTGGAGAAGGGGCAGAGGAAATAGTGGAAAGCATTCCGGGAATTTCCAGAATTGCCCTTGATGCCCACGAGGAAGTCGGGGAAATCACCTTTGCTCTGACAGGCTGTCTGGCGGGTATGGCCCTTGCCTCTCTGATGCTCTTTCAAAGAGACTGGGTGCTGAAGTTCGGGATTCCGGCAACTTTGATTTTCGGGGCTCTCCTCACAGCTCTTCTTGGCTATACTGCCTATCTTGGAGGGGGGATCCGGCATACGGAAAACGGGGTCATGAATACGGCAGAAAAAACAATACCTTCTTTTCACCACAAAGAGGATGAGGATGACTGAACTGGATCTGAGCCGGGCCGAGCGCTGGTATCTGAGTGTGATTCTGAGTCTTGTAACCCTGCTTGCACTTGCAGATATCTGGACAGACATGGGGGAGGGTGCCCGCTGGCCTCATCTGGCCCTTGAATTTCTGCTTGCAGCTGGAGGAGTTTTTGGCGTGTTCCTGCTTCTGAAGGAGTCCATCCGGTCCCGTCATGTACTGGAATTCACGGAAGAGCGACTCAGAAAGGCCACCGGTGATTTGCAGGAATACCGCAGAAAGTCGGCATCATCGGTGGAAGAGCTGCGCAAGATGATCGAGGAGCAGTTCCGCCTCTGGGAGCTGACAGTTGCCGAGACCCAGGTGGCCTGGAGTCTTCTTGAAGGCAAAAGCATGAAAGAAATTGCCGCTATCCGCAGAATCTCCGAAAAGACGGCCAGAACCCAGTCTTCCGTGATTTACGCGAAATCGGGCCTGCATGGCCGTAGTGAACTTGCCGGGTTTTTTCTGGGAGATCTTCTGAGGATCAAAGCCGGGGAATGATTTTTTTTCGTCCACTTGAACAGAGTCCGGGTAAAACAGGGTGGAGGAAGCGATTTGAAACCAAATTTTGAGACTGTCTATTCCAGGCTTGAGCCAAAAATTCGAAGCTATCTGATCCGGGGCGGGATTCTGCGTCCGGATCTGGATGATGTCATGCAGGAAATTCAGCTCAGACTGTGGCAGTCCTGGGAGAGGCTTGATCCGAATCGGGAGATTCTTCCCTGGGTCTATACCATTGCCAGGAATGAGCGGAATCGCTGGCTGGCACGCCAGGGAAGGCTGGTGGGCAGAGGGTATCTTGAAGATGGCTCTTTGGAGGGCCCCAGTGCGGAAAGTCTGGTGGAGCACAGGCTCGAAGGTCTGAGGGTGCGAAAAGCTCTTCAGACGCTTGAGCCGGATCTTTATGAGATTGTACTTCTGAAATTCTATCAGCATCTGAGCTTCCAGGAGACGGCGGCCGTTTTGAATCTCCCGCCCTCCACAGTGAAATCCCGCCTTTACAAGGCTTTGAAAGAGCTCCAGAGGAGGCTTTTGTGAAACGTCATTTCAATGAAGAAGAGCGCATGGATTTTCTGTTCGGGGAAGCAGATCTTCAGCTTGAATCTGACATCAGAAAAGCGATGGAAGAAGATCAGGAACTTCGTGATGAGCTTCATGCCATGCGCAGGGTTCTTGCCGCTCTTGGAGAATGGGGGGAAGGTGTGAGGAGGGAAAGCCCTGATTCGGATGTGGTGAACTTCACGGAAGCAGCCGCTTTCCTGAAAATTTCCGAAGAGGATCTTGCCCAGGGGCTGGGTCAGATCCCTCACCAGAAAATCGGTTCGAAACTTCGCTTCAGCAGGCAGGCTCTTGCGGAGTGGATGAGCCGGCAAAAACCGGCCGAACCTTCGCAGCGCAAAACCGGTAACGTGATTGATTTTGATGAATTCCTGAATTCTCAGGTGATCTGAAATCCAAGGAGCAAGCAATGGATCCGATGTCTACAGCCAATGAATTTCTGAATGCAATTGAAAAACTGCTGAAGCGGGAGGAGATTTCCGACATTCATTTTCTCCCCCAGGAGGCTTCCTGCTGGCTTCTGGCCAGAGGAGAAGGAGGACTTCTGAAGGAAGAGGAAATCAAACCGGAGGTCTATCAGAAGATCCTGGCCTCGGCCAAGGAAATGTCCATGCTTGATGTGGGAGAAACCCGGCTGCCCCAGGATGGCAGGATCAAGCTGAAAGTGGATGCCGGGACGATGGACATCCGCCTGGCGACGCTTCCCACGATTTTTGGAGAAAAGCTGACTCTGAGAATCCCGAGGCAGGAGAGGGCGATTGTACCCCCGGAGAGAATCTTTCCGGATCCTGCGGATCTCAGGGATTTTCATCAGGCCCTGTCGGTTCCCTTTGGGCTGGTTCTTTTCTGTGGCCCGACTGGAAGTGGAAAGACAACCACGGCTTATACTGCGGTTCAGGAACTGGCAGCCCGCAAGATTCTGAGCGTTCATTCGGTGGAAGATCCGATTGAATATGCTCTTCCCGGAGTGGCCCAGACCCAGATTCAGCCCCGGTTCGGCCTGGATTTTCCGGCTGCGATCAAAAGTGTCCTGCGCCATGATCCGGATGTTCTTTATGTTGGAGAAGTCCGGGAATCCCAGAGTGTGGATCTGATGCTGAAGGCAGTTGTGACAGGTCATCTGGTGATTTCATCCCTGCATGTGACAGGTCCGCAGGAAGCAGTGGAGCGGCTTTTGGGGGCGGGGGCCAATCCGGCTCTGCTGGCCTCGGCTCTCAGTACGGTAGTCTGCCAGAAGCTACTGAGAAAAACCTGTCCGGACTGTTGCCAGGAGACAGAACTGGACGCTCACACTGCAGAAATGCTGGGGCTTGAGGCCAACGCAAGGGTTCAGGAAGTCCGGGGATGCCCGAAATGCAATCATACCGGCTATCGGGGACGGCTGGCAGTCTATGAATTCCTGCATCTGAACAAAGCCATGAAGGATGCCATCCGAAGCTCTGATCCGAGTGGTTTTTCCAAAGAACTTGAGCGCCAGAGCCATCGCAGTTTTCGGGAAAAGTGCTGTGAGGCCCTGCTAAGGGGCGAAACCACCCTTGAAGAAGTTCTGCGGGTGTAGGGAGCTACCGGCGTTCGATGACCTGAAGCAGGTGTTCGTAGTTCTTGCTCAAAAGCTTCATGAACCAGCGTTTGAGGAAAAACATGTCCTTGAAAGCGGTGCGGTTGTGCTCGACCACTCTGGCAAGGCTTGCTTTCAGGAACTGGTAATTGACGGCATCCAGGGTGAAGGTTTCTCCTGGGGATGCCTTGCGCACCTTCTTGGTGGTTTGCTTGAGCATTTTGCGGGAAAGTTCAAACTCTCGTTCAGAAACGTTTTCTTTCTCCCGATCCAGTCCTTTCAGCATTTCTTCAAGAAATTTCAGAAGGCTTTTCTGCTCCAGCTTGGAGAGTTTAATCGGTACGACTTGTCCTGCTTTGGCCATAATTTCCTCGGTTTGATCTCGGTCCTCAATCTAACACGGGCTTTTGGTTGTGCGAAGGACGAAAATTGTATTCAGGGGAAAAAGTTGTCCTTGAACTTGCAAACCAGGGGCATGCTTTATAGAATCGCACTGTTTTGAAGTCTGGAATCTTCCGAAGGCAAAACAAATCAACCCATCTGAAGAAAAAGGAGCACCCGGTGCGAGATATTCTGTAAGTGGGAATATGAGAGCCCCGATTCGTTCGGGGCTCGTTTCATTCCAGGTGAAATAGAAAAAAGCCCCCGCATTCAGGTGGGGGCTTTTTCATGTTTATTTTCTTCAGACTTCAATATCCAGAAGAGTACGGGCTCGTTCCCTGGTGATATTGGCCTGGGCGCGGGAAGTGGTTCCAGGCATGGCAAGGGCCATTTCACGCAGAAGGGCTGCAGCCTGCATGACGGTTTCCCGACTAACGGGGCTGTGAACTTTTCTCAGGCTTTTTGTTGTGGCCCTGGGGCTGACTGTGTGCCTGAGAGGGGCAATGCGAACCTCAAAATCGGGTTCCTGAAAGACCGTAATTTCCCTATTCTCGATTTGGTTTTTGAAGCTTAGTTTCATGGATTTCTCCCTTCCTGTAATTCTATCGGCACCCGCTGGTCCTGCCATTAGTTTTTTGATCTGTTTTTGTCTGTTTTTGTCCAGAAGGGGCTTTGCGGAGGGCCTTCCAGCGGGATGGGATCCTGCATAGGAAAGGAGTCCGGCAGGGTGAAGGCCTTGGGGGGCAGAATAAAATTGACTTCGAGATCTTTCAGGGCCTTTCCCATTCCACAGGTTCCCAGGTTGCAGAAAAGGTGATGGCGGGCCAGTAGAAAATTGATGGAATCAGGATCTACGGGAGATCTTCCCATGCCGTAGCCACTATAGAAACTGACAACCTTACGTATGAAGCCCTGATGTCGGGCATAAAGTTCTGTATCCAGAAGGATTTCCCGCTGCCAGATTTTTAAAAGCAGGGCTCGTATGGTGTCCCTTCGGGTTCTTCCCCATTCATGGGCCAGCAGGAAATCCAAAAAAATAAGGGTTCCCAGTTCTGGAGTGTGCAGTGTTTCTTTGTCATAGAGCTTCTGGGTAATGATTTCCATCGTGACTTTGGGAAAGAGGCGGTCGACGGCCACGGCGGCCCGGTAGAAAAAAAGCCCCAGTACAGCCGGCTCATGGAAATGGTTGTGGAGAAAATCCATGAGTTCGGCATCGCGCTTGAATCCGGGTGGGTGCCAGGGTTCATAGAATAGCATCAGGGCAGGAAGGCGATAGGTATGATTACCGCGTTCCTCATAGTACCAGCGCGCGATTTTCATCCGGTTGCGATCGGATTCCTCATCCATCCAGGCAGCAGCAAAATGCCAGAAATCCCATTGATTGCGGGGGACTTCCTTCAGATCACGCCGAAACCCACGGTCCTTGATGGAGAGGACAAATTCCCTTGCCGAAAGGACCCACCAGGGACGGGTTTCTTCCGCAGGAGAAATCTGGATGAGAAGAAGAAAAAAGATTGACTTTTTCACAAAGAATTCACAATTGTTAATAACTTTCCAGAGATCTATCGGCAGGAAGGTGGTTCAGGCCAAGAATCTAACAAAATGGCTGTCATTTGTGAAAGTACTGTATGGATCTGCTGCTGATCCAGCAAGGCAGGCGCCTTTTCATTGTGAATAGTCTGGTGATATCTTTTGAAGGATGCCCAGCCTTGGTGAGTTCCTGAAAACTTCCGCCCTTCACTTTTTGCTGATATGGGTTTACTGCCTCCTTTACAAGGGCAGTTTTCTGCTCTCCTATCCTCCCTGCCTGATTGTCTGGATTCTTCTCTCCTTTCTTTTGTCCATGCTGCATTCATGGGTACATCGGCGTTATCTGAGGGCTTATCACTCGGACTGGTTTCTGGTGAGGCTCTGGCTTGAGCCCCTGATGTATATGGCGTCTCTTCTGGGATTGGTCCTGATCGTGATCGGGGGGGCAGAAGCTCTTGGAGAAGCCAGCTGGTTCCGCCAGATCATGCAGCTTCCAATTGATGCATTCACACCCTTCCTCTACATCATCTTCCTGATGATTTTCTCCTCGGGAACCCTCCTGTTTCTGGACGGCTTCTTTACCTGGGTTCCCAAACTCAAGTTCCAGCATATGGCCCGTCCGGCCCGACTGGCTGCCCGTGGAACCCTTCTTGGGATGGTTGCTCTGGCAGGCTTGGGTCTTTGGTTCATGTTTGCCCAAAGAGCAGACAACCTGACTTATCTGAAAGGCATGGCCCTGCAGGGCTTTGGCCGTAATGAAGAAGCAATCAGTGCTTTTTCCACGATTCCCAAGGAATCGGCAAGACTCTGGATGGGGGCCCGGTTCCGCATGGGAGTGATCGAGATGAAGCGCCAAAGGCGCTTTCAGGAGGCCTTGGATCATTTCCTGGCAGTGGCCGAAAATCCGGGAGCTCCCCTAAGAGATGAAGCCCTGTACCGGGCTGTGGTTTGTCTTTACAGCCTGGAAGCCGGTTCGGAGGAAATGAAGGTTCTGGTTCAGCGTCTGGAGTCGATGCATTCCCATCTTTGGGATGAAGCTATGTTCTTGTGGATCAAACGCCAGATTCAGCTGGATCAGAATGGACCTGCTCTGAGCAACCTGAAAAAGCTGGAAGGGCTGCCCCGATTTCATTTCACGGTAAAATCCTATCTGAATCTGGAAGCCACTGAGTTTGAACCGACTTACCAGAGAGCGGGCCGGGAAAGGCAGGCCCTTGAGCTTAGGATGCTGCCTGCTCTTGGCTTATGAATAACCTAGGGAATAAGCAGATTCACAGGATGGAGAAGCGATTTTAAAGTCAGCTCCATGATCCTGAAGGAGCTTCAGGGTGGTGTCCATTTTCTGGCGTGCGGCCAGCAGGCTTAGGGGTTCGAGCTCAGAGTTCAGAAGATTTGCATCAAGGCCGGCTTTCAGGAGAAGCTCCAGAACCTGGATCCTGTTTTCGAGAATTGCCAGATGGGCCGGGCTTTGACCATCAAGATCCAGCAGGTTCAGAGGTGAGCCAGCGGCAATCAGAAGCTGAACCTGGGCCGTATTTCCGTTAACAGCGGCGGCGTGAAGAGGGGTGCGGCCCATGGCTCCGCGAAGCATTAGTGGATAGCCGAGCTGAATCAGTTCGGTTGTGAGGGCAGGAAAATTCCTGCGGATCGCAAGCTCCAGGCAGTTGTCCTCTTCATATTCGATTTCATAGGCCGAGGCGGGATTTTCCAGCAACCGGAGGCAGGAGACTTCATCGCCACCGCTATAAAGCAGTTCAAACAGGGATGAAGCTGGATTCCTTCCGACTTTCTGAATCTGCTCCAGGCATTGTTTGGCCGCTTCTCTGAATTCCTGAGGGGAATCGGCAAGGATGCCTTCTGCAGATTTGAGCCTTAGAAGGAAAAGACTGGCTGGATGGGCGGCATGAATTTTCAAAAGTCCTTGGGAGCCGAGCAGGGCGAGATCGTGGCGGTGGCTTTTAAAGCCTGCTGCCAGGCAGCGCAGGGCGGGCTCAACGGCCAGAATCACAGGCTTGAGAGTCAGCTGGTTCTGGCACCACCCCTGCAGAAAGTCCAGTCGATCCCGGCAGGCAGGGTCCAGATTACGCTGAATCAGAGCCAGGCGGGAAAGAACCAGGTTTTCTTTTGGGTCCTCAGAAGGCAGAAGGGTATCCAGGTGACGGTATTTCTGGCGGGGGGTTTCAGTTTCAGGCATTGGGTTCTTCCTCAGCCATGATTTTGAGGCGTTCTCTGTCATTGAGAAGAACTTTCCAGCCTCTTGTCCGGACGATACCCTCTTTTGCCATTTTACTGATGACCCGGATCACTGTGGCTTCGGTGGTCCCGGCATATTCGGCAATTTCTGCCCGGGTGAAATGATGACCCAGCTGAAGGCTGTTGAGGTAAAGCAGGGTTGCCGCGACTCTGGAATTGGCCGGATGATCCGAAAGAGCCAGAAGCCGGAGCTCCTGATGTCTTAAATCTCTGGCCAGAGTTTTCATGAAGGCCAGTGCAATGGCAGGATCCTGATCCATGGCCGTTTTGATAACTTTGAGGGGAATGCGGATCAGATGACTGTCTTCCAGGGTTTTTGCTGTAGCATGATAAGGTTCTTCGGCCAGAAATGAGCGGTGTCCAAAAAATTTTCCGGGGCCGAAAATTCTTAAAAGCCGTTCTTTACCAGAGGGTGTTTTCAAAGTCAGGGCGACCAGGCCGTTTTTGACACAGTAGAGG
>CAZDAM010000069.1:0-18634 GCA_964503595.1 uncultured bacterium | reverse complement strand
TTTGGGTTTGCCATTTCGATTTTCTGCCTACCTCAAATCCTTTATGGATATTTAATTTACAAAGAAGAAGTCTGCTATAAATCTTCTATCGCGGCAAAGGTATATGCTCTTTTCAGCTTCTTCGTTGGATTATTCCTCAGCTACGGTTTATATGAAAATCCGGATAGTGAAGGAATACTAATATTTACATCCGTAATGTCTGTATCTCTGGCAGCCAGCTATATGATAAAGAACAAGGATCCCATTGAAGAAAAAATCAAAGAAATGGAAGAAATCGCACTCTCTTCTCAATCCTTTAGTTGCACCTGTTCTAGCTGCACTTCCATGAAAGCCCGCGAAAATCGCTAACTTTTGTAATTATCAGTAGATCTGTTCCATCCAAAAAGCTCCGGGTTTGTTTAGACCCCCCATGGTATACTACAGCATGAGAATTCTTCTTTTCACAATTCTCACCCTTCTGGGGATTGCCTACAGTCAGGGCATGTTCTCGGAGCCGGAACACCAAATCCCCCGTTCCACCAAAGGCTTTCCCTTTCAGCTTTCTGAAGAGGAATGGAAGGCAAAGCTGGGATCGCAGGAATACTATGTTCTGCGTCAGGCTGGCACAGAGCGGGCCTTCACCGGGAAGTACTGGGAAGAAAAACGTCCGGGAAAATACCTTTGCAAAGGCTGCGGACAGAGTCTTTTTGATGCCAGAACCAAATTCAAGTCCGGGACTGGCTGGCCTTCATTCTATGCCCCGGAAAATTCCAAATCTGTACTGAAGATTCTTGATGATTCCCATGGCATGATGCGGGATGAAATCGTCTGCTCCAACTGTGGTGGGCATCTGGGCCATGTCTTTGAAGATGGCCCGCCGCCAACCGGGCTGCGCTACTGCATGAACTCCGCCGCCCTGGATTTCATTCCTGAAGAAAATGCCAATTAAGGCTTGATTCCCGTGATTCGCATATCGCGGGGCTCTCTTAACTTGAACTGGGCTGGCTCCTGCTTCAAATCACTCAGTCCGGCTTCGTGCAGAAGCTGAGCCAGACTTCTTGGAGTGTAGGCCCAGCGGTGAATCATCAGTGGATCCTGCCAGCTGGGATCACCATAGAAGACCCACATGCTTCTCTGGCCTTCAGGGCCTGGCCCGGAAGCCAGATCGGGATTGGTCAGAAGAGTCTCACAGGCTGAAATCAGATTGGGGCATTCCACAATCATTTTGCCGCCGGGCTTCAGAACCCTGACCCATTCCTTAAGGATATCCAGGACTTCCCAGCGCCAGAAATGCTCAACCACATGAACCGAGAGAATCTCATCGGCATAGTTGCTTTCAAAGCTGCTCAGATCCCTCAGATCACAAAGAACATCCGGCTCCTTGCCAGCCCTGGATGCGACAACATCCACATTGACATAGCCCGGTAGAATTTTATCGCCACAGCCAAGATTCAGACGGATGGGCTCACTCTGGGTGCCTTGCTGAGCGGGTGCACTCACTTCCGATGAGACGGCCACCGGTTTTTTCAAAGCCTCCAGAACCCTTCCCCACTGACGGCCAATCACCTCGGGAGCGTGATTCTGGTTGATATAAGACTGGGCCTTCTGAATGCGGCCTTTGACATCCTCATCCGTCAGTTTGAGAAATTCACGGATGCCATCCGCCATGGAATCACACAGAATGGCCTGACCCCGGAAAGGTTCATAGGCTGGCAGAGGATTCGCGATAACCATGCGGCCCGCCCACAGGGGCTCAATCACCCGGTTGGGGGATTTCACGGCCTTGAAAGCCGGAGTTCCCGCAGTGGTAATCAGAACAGCATCGGATGCCTGTAAAGCCGCAAACGTATTGGGGAGGGACCAGGGAGTGACACTCAGCTCAAGCGGCAGTCCCATGGCCTTCATCTGGGAAAACACCTGATGGAGTTTCTGAACATCTCCCGTCACCACATTCAGATGAATCTTTCTTTCATTGCCCACTTCAGCCAGAGGGCCAAGCTGCTCGATCAGGGATGGAACATTGATGGAGTGACCAAACCAGACCAGATTCAGTTTCTGGGGATCCTGAACTCCTCGGGCCGTGTCCCTTGCACCTTCAAACGGATCGGAAATCACCGTGGCCGCCCGGCCTACATGCTCCATGATGGCCTTGGCCATTGCCGGAGTGGATGCCACCAGACCATCGCTGAGCTTCGCCAGCTCCACCACATGATCCCGAACCTCCGGCCCAAGATCGAAATGATTGTCACACATATCAAGGACAATCCGGGCTCCGCGCTTCTTGGCTTCTTTGGCAACAAAGGTATTCACAGAAGTGAAGCTCTTGGAGAAAATCATGACATCACACTTCAGAACCTCTTCGGGGATCTGGCCCCCCATGGCCGAAGTGTTGAACACCTGCATCTCATGCCCGAGCTTCAAAAGCTCAAGGGCCGGAATCAGAACCCGATAACGGGCACTCGCCAAATCGCTGTAAGGCTTGCCTTCCCTCATTTCCACATTGCCTGCGCAGATGAAGTGCAAGTTCATTTTTATGCCCTTTCGACCCGTTTTTGTTTACCCTGACACCTTACCACAGGATGAATCCTGGTGTAGTTTAGATGCATGCAGATTCTTCCAACCAAAATCACAGATGTCATCATCATCGAACCCAGGGTTCACCGGGACGATCGCGGCTACTTCGCCGAAATTTTCCGGGAAACCGTCCTCAACTGCCGTTTCGTGCAGGAAAACGAAGCCTTGAGCCGCAAAAACGTCCTGCGGGGGCTTCATTTTCAGGCCCCACCCTACGCCCAGGCCAAACTGATTTCTGTCGTGGATGGGCGGATTCTGGATGTCGCCCTGGATTTACGCCCCGACTCCCCCACCTTTGGCCAGCACGTCGCCCATATTCTGGATTCAGACGACAAGCGCCGCATGCTTGTACCCAAAGGGTTTGCCCACGGCTATCTGGTTCTTTCCGAGCAGGCCATCATCCAGTACAAGGTGGATGAGTACTGGCACCCTGAAACAGAAGGCGGCATTGCCTTTGATGACCCGGCCCTTGGAATCGACTGGGGCATTTCCCGCGAGGAGGCCATTTTAAGCCCTAAGGATACCGGGCTTCCCACCTTTGAGGAATGGAGAAAATCCCTGGGCTGATTGCATCATTAGATGACTGAAAATCTGTCTCCTTCTGATTCTTTCTTTCTCCCTGCACGCAAACCAGTCCCTGGCCTCCTACCGCCAGCACCTGATCCAGGGAGACTTTTTCAAAGCATCCAGGTTCAGTGAACCTTCCCTCAAAAAAGCCGCTCTGGCCCTTGAGGCTTTTCTCAAGGCATCCGGGATTCTCATTGCCAAAGAGCGGTCCCCCTTCATTCTGTTTCACATCTTTTCAATGTTTCCGGAAGCCACCGAATCAAGCTGAGGATTTCGACCGTAAGCCTGATAAGAATACATCCGGCTCTTTTGCCTCTCGTCTCAGGACCATGGCAAGCCTTGAATACGCTCATCAGAAAACCCAGCCCAGGCAGTCTCAGGTTTTGAGTTTATCAAAGCCGATGACTACACCTTTGACAGCCTGATGTCCGAGCTTCTACGCCAGCCGAGTCTGGATAGTGTGTTTTCAGAGCGCGCCTTTAAGCACTTCTGGACTCAGTGCGGAAAGCCTCTCATGCATGCCCTGAATCAAATCCGGCAACAGAGGTTCAGAAGTCACTCCACCTTCTTCAAGACGACCGCCACAGTAAATCAGGGCCGCCATCTTCAGATGATCCTTCCTCGCCGCAGTAAAAAGAGCCGAGGCCGCAAAATCAGCACACAGAATCTGCTTCTGCCGCATGAACACCAGTTTTTCCAGAGACGCAAATTCCTCCGCCTCCAGCGTCCAGCTGCAGCCATCCTTAAGCCCCCCACCCAAAAACTCCTGCACACAGGCACTCAAACCAAAATGAGGGTGAGCAAAGAAGTGATCATTTCCAAGCCTTCGGGAAATATGCTCGTCAATCACAGCCTGATCCAGAAGCACCCACTCTCCAACTTCAACATCCTTTCGGATGGCATACCCATAACCCAGATACAGGAACTGGCCATATCCGGCTGCCTGCATTTTCCTCAATTGGCGAAGAGCTCCCGAAGGCCCATGAAAAGATGCCGCATCAGGCCCCAGCCAGCCAACCAGCTCAGAACTTGCCAGAAGCCCGAGAGAAGAAGAGGTCTGTTCATGAGGCTTCAAATCCAGAAGGGTATCCCCGCAGGCTTCCAGATCCTGAAGATTTCGAATGCGATCATAAAGCTCGTTCCGCATAAAATTCATCCTAGCACGAACTCCTTAAAAACCCCTTCCGGAGGGACTTCATACGTATCATTCTGAGGCTTGTTTTCCTGATTTATTTCACCATTCCAGCTTCAGTATGAGCGAAGAACAGTGGCTTGAAACACATTTTCCGGATCTCATTGCGGAAGGTAAAGTTCCTGTAACTTAAAATATACAACCAGGAGCTTCGAGTCCGGATATGGTATAATGCAGCACATTTCGAGCCCTCGCCATGTGCCGTGTTGAACCCAAAGGGCTTGGGGGCAGCACGTAAAATACCTGGTAGGAACCAACCCCTGGGCTCGATGGATGAAGCCGCCACCCCCGGTAAGCTTTGCTTCGGTGGCCCCCCTTCATCCCTTTAATTGACCGAAAATCCGGAAAATCAGCAACGGGAGTCTCTTCCGTATGTTTCGGTATTTCCGTCGATGGGAGAAACAGTCATGGAATCACCCAATCAAGTTCGTGAAGCCCATTTTGAAGACATGCCCGTCATTGCAGAATTTCTGCGGTCTTCCGCTTCCTGGTATGAGCCCTTCCTGTCAGAAGAAGACATGTCTGAGCACAATGTGGATGAAAAATGGATGAAGGAAAACTGGCTGAAGCGGGATTTCTTCATTATCGAAGAAAAGAAAAAGCCCGTGGGCACCGTCAGTCTCCAGGTTTTTGGCGAAATTGCCTACATCGGCTACTGCTATGTCGATGCCAGCCAGTGTGGAAAAGGTTATGGCCGCCAGCTTCTGGCCTTCGCCGCCCAGGAAGCCCTGAGTCGTGGAGCCCGGCAGATGGTCCTGATTTCTCACCCCAAAGCAAAATGGGCCGTCAAAGCCTATCTCAGATTCGGCTTTCGCCTACTGTGTAAAAGCCGGGATGAAATTCTGAATTTCCATGAAGGCTTTCTGAAAGACTACTATGAGGAAGGGTTTGAGCTTTATGGCTACGATCTAAGGCCTCTGGCCGATATCCTTCACTATCACAGTCAGGCTCAAAGTGAGCTCCCTTCATGAGAATCTGCCTTCTCGGGCTTCTGCTTTTCCTTGGTCTTGGGCAGGCAGAAGCCGCTAAAAGTCTGAGGCTGGCCATGTCCGGGGCTTTTCAGCCCTTTTCGACAACGGATATTCATGGCCAGCTCAGCGGCTTTGATGCCGATATTGCCCGTGAAGTCGCCCTGAGGATGAAGCTTGAACCTGAACTGGTCCAGACAGACTGGAGTGGGATTCAGGCCGGACTACAGGCCGAAAAGTTCGATCTGATCTGTGGCTCCATGGCCATCACTGAGGCCCGGCTTCAGACCATGCACTTTTCGCTGCCCTATTATGTCAGTGGAGCCCAGGTTTTTGTCCGCAAAGGAATTCAGTCCCTCTCGGATCTAAGAGTTGGCGTCACGGAAGACTCCACCTATGCCCACTATATTCAGAAGCACCCCGCTCTGTTTCCCAATGCCCGGATTCTGGTCTTTGGCTCGGAAGCGGAAATCGTGGTGGCCATGAATACCGGAAAACTGGATGCCTTTGTCTCGGATCGAATCGTCGGGGGATTCTACGTCAAAAAGGCCGGGGACACCGGCATCCGCCCTTTTGGGGATCTTCTTTATGAAGAGCATTGTGGTATTTCAGCCCGCCTGGATTCCCAGAAGCTTGTCCACCAGGTCAACCAGGCACTTCTTGCCATCATCTCCGATGGTACCTATGCCCAAATCTATGAAAAATGGGTTGGTTTTCCACCCGATCTGAAGGCTTTGATGGCCTCCTGGTCCGAACATATCAAACAGATTCCAAGCCTTGGTCAAACCAGGGAAAACAGACAGAAGAAGGCCGAGTTTGCCACCGGAGCCCAGAGCATGCTCCCTCTTCTTCTGGAAGGTCTGGGCCTGACTTTGAAACTTACCCTGATTACTGCCTTCTTTTCCCTGCTCCTGGGAGCCCTGATCGGCGTCATGGGAGTTGCCCGAAATCCCGCCCTTCGGGCTCTTTGTACCGGCTATACCTTCCTGATTCGGGGGACCCCTCTTCTGGTCCAGCTCTTCATGAGCTATTTCGTATTGGCCACCTTTGTCAATGAAATCGCTGGCTCTGAAATCATGGGAGCCTTCAGTTCAGCCCTGATCGCCCTGATTTTCAACACCGCCGCCTACAATGCCGAAACCATACGGGGGGGCATTGAATCTGTGGACAAAGGTCAATGGCAGGCTGCCAAGGCCCTGGGAATGTCGCATCAGCTCATGCTCAAGCGTATCATCCTTCCCCAGGCCTTTCGTTCCGTTCTGCCTTCTCTGGCCAACAATCTGGTCGTTTTGATCAAGGATACCTCTCTGGTCGGAGCCATTACCCTGGTCGAACTCACCTATGCCGCCCGTTCCATTGTCTTTCAGACCGGAGAGGCCATGACGCCCTTCTTCCTGGCCGGCCTTCTCTATCTCATTCTGATCACTCTTCTTCTGATGCTGATCCGTCAACTGGAGGAGAAAAACGCATGAAACCAGTGGAACTTGAAGTCCAGAATCTCAAAAAATCGTTCGGGGAACGCCTGGTTCTGAAAAACGTAAAACTGAAGGTCCATGCTCATGAAGTCCTGGCTCTGATCGGACCCAGCGGCTCGGGAAAAAGCACTCTTTTGCGCTGCCTGAATCTTCTGGAAATCCCGGATGAAGCAGATCTTATCTGGGAAGGTGAGCCAATTCCCTGGCAAACCATGCCTGAGTCTGGCCGCAACTCCCATCGTCAGAACATGGGCATGGTCTTTCAGCATTTTCATCTCTTCCCTCATCTGAATGTCATTGAAAACATTCTGGAAGGCCCGGTCCAGGTCCTGGGAGAATCCATCAAAACAGCCACCGAACGGGCTATGCAACTTCTGAAACGGGTCGGCCTGGAAGACCGGGCCCGCTGCAAACCCCATGAACTCAGTGGCGGCCAGAAACAAAGAATCGCAATCGCCCGGGCCTTGAACATGCAGCCAAAAATGCTTCTTCTCGATGAACCCACCTCAGCTCTGGATATTGAAATGATTGCCGGCATCAATGATCTGATGGCCGAACTGGCTTTAGATGGAATGACCATGGTTCTGGTCACGCATGATCTGGCCTTTGCCCGGGATGTGGCCCATCGCATCTGCTTTCTTGAGGATGGAGAAATCCTGGAAGACGGGCCATCCAAAGAGGTCCTGAACAATCCAAAATCCGATCGCTTCAGACTGTTTCTGAGTCAATGCCGGTTTCTTTAAAACCTGCCCGACGATGAACAACCAGAAGGGTCCAGTCATCGGAATGGGCAGCCCCCCCCACAAAGGATTTTACCTTTTCCAGAAGATGCCGGACCGAAGGTTCAGCCCCCTGGGGTAGAATCTCGATTTCCTTAAAGAAGCGAGCAAAACCGTAAAGCTCCTTCTGCAGATTTTCAGCTTCCGGAATCCCGTCGGTATAGAGAATCAGGCTTTCCCCCTCAAGGATCCGGCGGCGGCCTCCGATCCACTCGCCTTTTGGGAAAATACCAAGCGGCAGGCCTTTGCCATTCAGTTCCACCAGTTCATTGCTGCGGGTTTTCAGAAGCATGCGGTTATGCCCGGCTGACGCCCATTGCATGGCTCCATCTGCTTCAAGCCGGACAATGAACAGAGTACAGAAAAAATCCTCTTCTCCGCGCTCACACAAAATCCGGTTAGCTTCAGCCAGTATCTCTTCCGGTCCCAGCCCCCGAAAAGCCAGGGCCCGGATCGCAGCCTTGGCCAAGGACCCGTAAAGGGCTGCCGCCAGACCTTTGCCGGAAACATCTGCCACAAGCTGCCAGGTGACATCCTTCACGGTAAAACTGTCGTAGAAATCTCCTCCCAGATAACGGGCAGGTTCAAACAACGCTTCTGCCTCAAAGCCTTTGGGAGCTGCCGGATTTTTTGGCAAAAGACTGTTCTGGACGCTCTGGGCCAGAGTCAGTTCCCTCTCTTCTGCTACATTTCGGGCATACTCCTGCTCCAGACCGCTCCTCTGCCGGTGCCAGAGGATTTCTTCATCAAAAGCCAGCCTTTCGGTATCCCTGGACCTAAAACTTTCCGCCTCCGGCAAATCGGCAAGAGGACCAAAAGCCCGGGCGTAGATCCTTCTGGCTTCGGATTCAAAAGTATGCCCATCCAAAACAGCGGATGCACTGCGCAGATCCCCCAGAAGGCGCATCAGATCCAGTCGTTTCTGTGCTTTTTCCAGAGCTATGAAAAGCTGCTTCTGCATAATCTGGGTCTCCAGAAAGGAGCCTCTGAGATCCAGACGTTCCAGAGATTCATAGCTGGCACTCTGCAGGGTACGTGCCTGATAGGCAATATGATGTGCCAGACGGCTCAGAGGAGAGGAAAGATTGAGAGAAAGCTGTCCCAAGAAGAGAAAAAGGGCCATCAGGAGGCCAAAGGCAATCAGAATCAGGCTGAGCGGCCTTCTCAGTTCAAAAAGACGGACTTCATCCAGTGGCCGGGCAAACCACCAGACATTTTCCCGCAGATAGTTATCCTGAAATGCGGCCACCAGCCAGACCTGGCCATCAGGTCCTTCACAGTGCTTCAAAAGCTTTTCACCAAGCATAAGTCTCTGAATCTCCTGAGGAGAAAAGGACTCAAATCCGGCAGGAACCTTCAGGCTCTTTGCATCTTCCAGAAGGGGCAGAAGATGTCCCCCTGAAGCGCTGATGGCGCTGCGAAATCTGCGCCGGGCCCACTCCCCCTCCCGTAACACCATCATGACCAGAGCCGAAGCCGCCAGCTCATTTTTCGCCTTGCCCTCAGGAAAAAACATTGTCTGCTGAGCCTTGCTCATCACCGGATCCAATCCCACCCGATAAAACAGGAATCGCAGGGATTCCGAATAAAAACGAATCGAAAGAGGCTTGCCTTCATCCCTATTGGGATCAAAATCAAAGGAAGTCTTCAGAGTTTCACGAATCAGCTTCGCTTCCGGCATATGAACATAATTTAGAAGCATCACAGAAATATCACGCAGAACGAAAGAGGCAAAACCAGGGACCCCTTCCGGGTCCACGGGCTGCACCAGTTCGTAGATCAGGTTGTAATGAGGGTTTCTCCCACCATAAAACCATTTCAGGGGAGCCTCATAATTGAAAACCTGTACCCCAATAATCTCCCGATCCAATTCGGGAAGCGAAGTTTCCAGCTCCTGTCGGGCTTTTCGAATAGGAAGCAGGGAAGCCTGTCGGGAAGAGTGACTGAATGCATCCTGAAACTCCTGAAGATCCAGGGTCTCAGGTATTTCATCCGAGTAGCGCAGACGGCGGGTGAGGGTCTCTCCCATTTTACGGATGAGCTCTCTGCTTAATATGTCGTAATTACGCACCTGTCCCTTCTGACGGTTTTCCAGTGATGAAACCGTTTCCACCACTTCCGAAAGATAGCGTTCCTCCCCGATTTTCATCCCACTGAAAGCCATGACGGCCAGAATCAGAGCCCCCAGAATGAGACCTGGAAACATGGCATAGAAAGCCGCACTTAAGATTCGAATCGAAAGACTGGGAGTCTTCACTAACCCACCTTTCGCGTGATTCTGACATGAGCATGAGAGCGTTTCGGGCCATTTTCTTCTTCCATCTGATCCGGAGCCAGCATTTTCAGAACCGCCAGACAGCTTTCCCTGCTTTGACCTCCGCCATGTTCCATCCAGGACCCCGACATCATCAGAATCCTGGTATTCTCTCTTTTTACCGGAATTTTTCGGATTTGAGGAACCCTGCTTCCAGGACCCAGAGGAGGTCCGCAAGCCTCCATCAACTCTTCCTTCGTCCCGTTTTCCACAAGAAAAGGCCAGTGCCCGAAGCTGATATATTCCAGTTCCTGATGAGAGTGACACAGAACCAGGGCCAGACTCAGCCAGGTTTCCTGGGTTGAAAGCTCTTCAAGTTCACGAATCAGGCTTTCACAGACATCTTCAAGCCCCATGCCCTTATGCCAGAGGGTCTGAAGAAACACCGAAATCGAAGAGGCCAGCATGGCTGCCCCCATGCCTCTTCCCAGAATCGTTCCGGTACCGGCCAGAAATGAACCTTCATCCTTGATGGCAATGGCAAAATCTCCGCCCGGAAGCTCTCCCGGCATCTGGGCATACTCCACCTGAAACTCCCGGGTCTGGAAAACTTCTCCTCCCTTCTGCAAACCCTGACGCATTTTGCGGCCCAGATCCAGTTCGGCCCTTGTTGAAACCCCATACTCATGCTTTTCCTGCAGGCTGATCCGGTTGCCAAGTTCCAGAAGCCGTGACTTCAAAACCCTCAGGGATCCCGGTCGGGCCGTGTTTTCGGGAAGCCGGACTCCCCCACGAATGACTCCACCAATTTCAATCAGGAGATTGGCATGCCGAAAATCTCTGAACATGCGTTCAAAGCCAAGAGTTTCATCCACCGCATGAGCGGCATACCAGATTTCCTCCAGATACCACTCAAGGCTCTGTCTTGGTTCCGCAATGATGCGCTGAAGTCTCAGATCAAACTGAAGATTCTGCTCTACTAACCCTGCTTCTCTGGTGAAAGCCTGCATGGACTCCCGAAGCTCCTTCAGCTCACGGGCATCCTGACGTGTTACCAGTCCTCCAAGCCCCGCACGCTTGTCACTTCCCGAAGCCAGAAGGAAGCGCAGAGTGTAGGAAATCGAAGCTTCAAGAAATTCCAGTACCTTTCTCTTCATCCGATGGGAAAGCGACAAACCGACCCCCAGAAGAACCAGCCACAAAATCAGCCAGACCAATGATTCCTGCCGGGAAAAAATCACCGGCTCTCCTACATGGATCGTCGCTCCATCGAGCCATTCTGAATGGCTTCGGGAAATCCACCAGGCTCCAAACCCTTCCCCGATCTCCGCCCGATCCGACTCCTGTGCCCCAAGATTCAGACGCTCCCAGCCAGAACCGGTCCCAAGCTCCTCCCCATCCGGAAACACAATTCTAAAGCTCAGATCTTCAGAAAGCTCTTTCAGGGCCTTAGGCACAAGAGAACGCTGCAAACGTGTTTCATTGAGCCAGGCCACCTTTGTTTTCTGGGGATAGAGGGCTACTTCTGGATGATCCTCCTCCGGGATTTCCCCAAAGTGCCGGGGGAAAAACTCCCACTGATAGGCCATTCTGATTTTACCCGTGCGGGTATGAATCACCTGATTTCTGGTTTTTAAGGGAGAGGAACCGAACAGGCTCAGGACAAAATCCGCATGGGCATGATGAGAAACCCCGAGGCGGGTACTCATGCGGCTGACGTAACACATGATCCAGACAGCCGGTCGTTCAAGTTCTTCGACCCTGTTCGACTGACCGATAAGAGGCTCACGGACCCTTTCATAGCCTTCCTGCCTGAAATCAAATATCGTCGGATTCAGTTCCTCCTGAAAAGCAGGCAAAACCAGTTTACCATCCAGTTTGCCATCCAGGGGATCCAGACGGTGCCAGTCACGGCCGCTGACACTGACGACCTGTCTGGTTCCGTCAATCATCAAAGGAACTTTCTGATCCCGGAGCAACTGAATTTCCTGATAAGCCTGTTCGCTCAGATTCGGAATCTTTTCACTGGTTTCAAAAATCCTGTGGAGAAACTCCGAAATCCGCTTCCAGTCAGAAATTGTCAGCCGATAATCCGCCACCCCTAGAACAGGCGGCATTCTGCCCTGGGAAATCCTCTGCATTTCCTGGGGCGTCAGCCAGGCCTTCATAAGATCCAGGCTTTTCTGATCCAGATCCAAGGAATTTTCTGCTGGTTCTCTTTCCGGCACATGCAAAAAGCCGTTGAGCTCATCCAGAATCCTTGCCGTCTGGGCACGGGTAAACTCCTCCAGCTGTAAAACCGCCTGACTATGCTTTTCCCAGGCATTGAACTGGCGGGTTTGCAGATCGACCTGCCAGGCATACCAGATAGCAGCTATCAGAAATACGGCAAGGGCCGCTTCCATAATGCCAAAGACAAGTCGGAGACGGCCCGTCAAAGAAGGCTTGTGGCGCCTGGGCGGGCTTAGCATGGGATCATGCTACACCCATTGCCCGAAAAAAGCGCCGATTTGTCATTTGAGATTCAGCTTTTACAGAAGAAAACAGGATAGGAATCCTGCTACGAAAAACCCCGCACGGGTTTGCGCTCAAATCGGACCGATAGGGAAAAATTCCTGATCCTGGAAGGATTTGATATAGCCGGAAGCGTAGGACATTTTCTTCAAACGCTCATTATTGTATCCAAAAAATCGGATACCATTCGTCTCGGCTGCACGACAGTCCGCCTCAGAATCCCCAATCAGACAAACCTGATCCGGGACATAAGCTCTTTCCTCTAAAAGAGCTGCAATATTCTCCGATTTTGGTGTAGGAGAACCATGAATCGAAGTAAAAAAGGCATCAATACCAAGCTCGTGACAAAGGTAATAAAGCTCCTGCTCATCAGCCCCCGAAGCGATATGAAGAGGCCAGTGCCCCACAGCGACCCTTAAAAAATCCAAAGTGTCCTGAAACAGGAAGTCCGGATTCGTCAGTTCACGACGCATGATTTCCGAGAAATGCCCCGCTAGCTCGAAAACCTTTTCATCGGTAATTGGACGCTTCAGCACTTCTTCATAGAACCAGCGAATTTTGGCATAACGACTGACGCCACCATGTCTGGCGTGCATTTCCAGAAGCTTTCCCACATTCTCAGGCTTTTCCTCCTTGAAAATCTGAATGAAGCCTTCCATACGAATGGCATTGGAATTCAGGATGACCCCGTCAAAATCGAAAATCAGACATTCCCACTGCATGAAACCAATTTAGGGTTTCACAAGTCCCAAAGCAACCGCTCAAGGTCAATAAGTTGAAATATACTCGCTTTTTCCAGACCGGAGCTTCTTCGTATGAAACAGTTTTTCCGGGCTTGGAAGCCAATGTCTCTGAAATATATATCTTCTGAAAACAGGGCTTTATACGACAGAATCTGCCGCCTAAAGGGGTTGGTTTTTTTAAGAGATATAGCTTTTATATTCCGCACATAGCGGCTCGGTCCAAAAACAGACGAAAACAAACAACAGCTTTTATGACTTTTGCGCACTTTTTTCGGTCAGCGCCTTCAGAGTTAGTAAAAAATACCGAATCCGGTGCTTTGGAAGCGCTCTGTGCAGAATGAGAGATACAACCTGATCGCAAAAGAAAACCCCCGCAACCGGGGCTTTGGTCATGGTGCTGTTCTGAAAGCTCAGCGATAGATTCCGCTACGCAGACGGAAGCATACTGAATCTGCTCAGGAGTCGCTGCACTTGTCCTCCAGAGCAGCCCGGGCTTCCTCTACCAGCCCCCGATAGAAAGCGACGATATCGGCGGACTCAAGACGGGGCTCCCGCCCCTCGGAGCGAAATTCGGTGGCTTTCTGGCAATCCTTGACGGATAACGCATATTCGGAGTCAAAGCAGAACAGGGCCCTGTTCAGCCAGACCTGGGCCAAATGCCTGCTAGATCCAGGGCACTTGCGCCAGAAAAGAAGAGCGCTGATAAGGTCAGCGTACCAAACCATCGTTTCATGTTTTTCTCCATGCAGTCAATTTGCACAGTACGCCCATCCTAATAACTTCTATCCGTGTGGCAAGAGATCTGTGAAAAGTTTTATGCCTGAGGCTGGATTAAATCTTCCTTGCGTGGCAGGGCACGCATGGCACCCCGTCTGGTCACGCAAAGAGCCCCGACCCGACAGCCCAAGGTCAGCATTTTCTTAAGCTGAGCCGTTGCCTTGAACCAGTCAAGACCGGCCTGAACCCAACCTGCGGCCAGAAACCCCGCCAGAAAGGCGTCGCCCGCCCCGGTTGTATCCACAGCCTGAACTCTCGGCGCCCCGGACTCGGCCTGGATGTAGCGCGTGAATCCTTTGGCACCCTGTCCACCAAGAGTCAGTAAAACCGCCTGAGGCCCCTGGGTAAGAAGATTGCGGATGGCCTGGTCCTGGGGAATATCCCCCTGAAGCCATAAAAGCTCTTCCTGAGAAACCTTGAGGACATCGCAGACATTGATCCCCCTCTGGATCGCCCGGCGTGCCTCCAGCTCGGAATCCCAGACCTGGATTCGGATATTGGGATCGAAGAAAACAGGAACCTTGCGCTTGCGGGCATTCTGAACCAGCTCGAAACAGGTGGACCGAGTTGGCTCCAGAGTCAGACTGAAAGAGCCAAAGACCAGCATTTTGGCATCCTTGAGCAGATCCTGGGGCAACTCAGAAGGACTCAGACGGGAATCGGCGCCGGGCTTGCGCAAAAACTCAAAGGAGCGCTCCCCTCCGCTGTCATTGGTGACAAAAGCCTGGGCCGTCGATGCTCCTGCCTCATCCAAAAGATATTCTGTATTCACTCCCTCAGCATCAAGGGTATGACGCAGAAAACGCCCCAGAAAGTCTTGGCCGACCTTGCCGACAAATGCCGATGGAACCCCGAGTCTGGCAAGTCCTACGGCCACATTTGCCGGAGCTCCTCCCGGAGTCAGGTAAAAGGATTGAGCTTCTTCCAGAGGGCCCGATTCGGGACTGTGAAAATCCGCCAGAACTTCACCAAAGCAGACCACACTCCCCGGCTTCATACTCTCACCCAGGCCATGGGGATATCATCTTCCAGCTCCCCCGAGATACTACGAATTCTTTTGATCATCCGCCCCTCCCGAACAAATCCCACTTTTTCACAGAGCGCAATCGCCTTCTGATTGCTCTCCCTTGCAACAAGCTCTACCCGAAGTACTTCCGGATGCTTTTCCCGGACATCTTCCAGAAAAGCCAGAAGCAAAGCCCTGCCAATACCCTGGTTCTGATAGTCCGGGTGAACCGCAATGGTCAGCTCTGAATAGACATGGGCAAACAAGGAAGGATCCGGGCGAAAGGCATGAATGGAGCCCACCACTTCTCCTTCCCTCTCCGCAACCAACCAAAGGCCACGCAGCATGCATTTCTGCATCCATGACTCGACATAGGGAAGGTGAATCTCATCATCTGTACGGGCCAGACCTCCGGGAACGCGGGATACTGCGCGGTAAAGTTTGAGAATTCCGGTCTCTAGAAGTGGGGTCCCTGGTCGTATTGAAAATCTAGACATAGGCATTCACTACCTTGACTATATCATGATGCATCCTAAAGGATAGTCAGGAAGTCCTCATCAGTGCAATGAAAAGAACAGACTTCCCCATTCATGGCGGGAGCCGGTAGCTCGTAATGTAATCCGGCACCACTTTTGAGATGCAAACACTATGAGTAAAGTCTTTCTCGAAAGCAAGCCCGCAGATGGAGACGAACTGGCCGCAATATCCGCGGAAGCGGAAGAAGCCTGGCGGGAAACCATCAGAAAACTTAAGGAACAACCTGGTGATCTTCTGGAACGGGATGAAGACATCCTTTCTGAAAATCCTGGGCAGACAGCTTCAGAACTTGCCGAACGCCAGTAAAAAATGCTTCATTCTATATATGGAAGGCGATGAAACCGGAATTGCTCCTCAGATTCCTAGTGAACTTCCGCAGGTCCTGGTCCATGTTGTCCGCAGCAGGATCGATCACTGATTGAAGGTTCCAAGGAAAGAGAAAATCAGGGTAAAGCTCCCTTCAGGAAGTTCCGCTTTACCTCCCGCATCGGAAAAAAGGAACAGATTCTTGAATTTCAGGAAGATCGCAAGGGTATGGACCCCGCCCATATGCGCAGTGTGAATGCAGAAAAAGAGCTTATGACACAGGAAGAAGCTGAAAAAGCCACCGCTCAGAAAAACCCGGAATTCATTTTCCTGACCGGTTTTTCTTCCGCTGAAGCCGTAAGCGGGATTTCCGGGAGAGGAGTCGGCATGGATGCCCTCCGGCAGACCAGCATGGATCTGGGCGGAAAGGTCGCCGTTCAGTCCGTCCCCACAGTTGGAACTACCCTCACAATCTCCCCTCCTCTTCCGGGATGCGCATGAATCCAGCCGGGAAAATCATTCGGCTCCCCCTGAAAATTCCGGTTTTCGGGGATTTTCTACGCTGGCTGCAAAAGGATCAGCCCACAGGAAATTCTGATAATGTCCCAATCCTTGATGAAAATGGACAAACCAGTATTCCCGGTGTCTGGCTTGCCGGGGATCTGAGGGGAATCCCCCTTCTGAAAATGGCTTTTTCTTCCGGAATCGGGCTTGTAAAGCACCTGCACTCCTCCTCACTTCTGCCCCAGACGGATGATCTTCCAGATGGAAGCCGGGAAAAGCCCTATCCTCTCCTGATTGTCGGCTTCGGAGCCGCCGGACTCGCCGCAGCCCACACAGCCCAGAAGCTCGGGATCAAGTTTCAGGTGCTGGAATCGGCCCACCCCATGACCACAATCCAGAGCTTTCCCAAGGGAAAACCAATCTATCTGGAGCCTGAATCCCAGACCTGGCCAGAAGGACTCAGACTGAATGGAACCACCAAGGAAGAGCTTCTTCCTGAAATGAGGGAACTCGCCCAGGGAATACCCTGGCAATCCTTTCATCTGGAAAGACTCAGAAAGGATGGACCTCTTCTGCGCCTGGGCTCCAAAGACAGCCAGACTCTTTTTGCCCACCAGGTCATTCTGGCTATGGGTCGGGGAGGAGCTGCCCGCCGTCTTCAGGTTCCGGGAGAAGAGCAGGATCACATTCTGCACCGGCTGATCGATCCCGCGGACTTCAAAGGCCAGAAGCTTGCCATTATTGGCGGAGGAGATAGCGCTGCCGAAGCAGCCATTGCCTGCTCCCAGACCGAAGCCCAGGTCACCCTGATTCACCGGGGCGAGGATTTCCCCCGACTGAAACCTCAAAACCACCAGAAACTTCTCCGCGAGGAGGAGTTGGGCCATCTCGCGATTCTTAGGAAAGAAGAAGTCCGGAAGTTTGCTCCGGATCATCTCCTGCTCAAGTCCGACAGGACCCTAGAATGTAGCAGCGCTCTGATTCTGATTGGCCAGGATCCTCCTCATTCCCTTCTGAGAAAACTGGGAATCCGTCTGAGCCAGGACTGGGAAAAGACCCGTATCCTGGCCATGCTGGCTTCTGTCATCTTCTGCTACTTTCTCTATCGCTGGAAAAAAGGACAGATTTTTGCCAGCCTTCAGGAGTTTTCTTTTCCGGGGCAGCCGGACTGGCTGTTCCTCAATCCATCTGCGATCTATGGACTGATTTACACCCTTATTGTGGTAATTTTCGGGGTTTTCAGGATCCGAAGACGTCCGACTCCCTACATCAAATGGCAGACTCTGACCCTGGCCCTGATCCAGGTTTTTCCTCTGTTTCTGCTGCCCGTTATTCTGCTGCCTCTTGCCGATGCCAGCGAAGTTCTGCCCACCTGGTTCAAGACTCATATCCTGCTTCTGGATGAAGCCGCAATTGTCACGGCTGAGAATTCCTGGAGAATCTACGGACTGATTCTGGCCTGGCCCCTGTTTCCTTTTAACTGGCTGACCGAGAACCCAAGCGTATTCTGGCTTGGATTTGGTTTTGTTCAGACCTTTATCCTGATTCCCCTGGCAGTCCTCAAATGGGGCAAGGGAGCTTATTGCGGCTGGATTTGCTCCTGTGGGGCCCTGGCTGAAACCATGGGTGATTCCCAGCGTACAAAAACCCCCCACGGACCTACCTGGAAACGCTTGGAAAACTGGGGACAGATCGCCTTTCTGATCCTTGTCATCCTGACCCTCATTCACTGGATTCAGTGGATTCCCGGACTGGAGTTCAGTGGTCTTCAAACCGTGGAATACGGACTCTATTCCTTCTATGGACATGTGGTGGACTTCTGGCTGGCTTCGGTTCTTGGGATCGGCCTTTACTGGTTTTTAGGGGGACGGTTCTGGTGTCGTTTCTTCTGCCCCCTGGCCGCCTTCATGCACATCATTGGCCGCTTTTCCCGCTTCCGGATTTTTGCCAAGAAAGAGCGCTGCATTTCCTGCGGGGTCTGTACAAGAGTCTGTCATCAGGGGATTGATGTCATGGCCTATGCCAGCCGGGGCAGGCCCATGGATGATGTCCAGTGTGTCAGCTGCTCATCCTGCGTGGTAGAGTGCCCCACCGATGTCCTGAGCTTTGGTGAGCTCAAGGGCAGTTCCCACACCACCATTGCGGGCACACGCCTCCCCTGAAGGCGCGGGAGTCACCTGTGGAAAGAATGAACCCCGTTCTTCTTCTGATCCTCTCCAATATCTTCATGACCTATGCCTGGTACGGGCGCCTCAAGGATTTCAAGCACCGCTCGCCTGGTTTCGTGATTCTCTTCAGCTGGGGCGGCTCTTCTGGAATACTGCTTTCAGGCACCCCCCAATCGCCTCGGAGTCCAGTATTTCTCCCTAGAGCAATTGCGTAAAAATAAAGAAACCCGGTTTTTATTCCCGGCCCCTTTCATGCACCAGAGCATGATGCCTGAAACAGAGCGTGATCAG
>CAZDAM010000068.1:2114-18662 GCA_964503595.1 uncultured bacterium | reverse complement strand
AACCAGAGCCAGAACCAGAGCCAGAACCAGAACCAGAGCCAGAACCAGAACCAGAAGGGGGAAAGAGAGAAGGATCCCAAATCCTCCGGGAACGAACCCCAGAAAAAAGGTTCCGAGGGAGATGGTGGCCAGAAAGGCAGTCAGGATCCGCAGGCAGGAAATCATAGCGGGAACCAGAAGGTTCAGGTTGGTCGCCTGAGTGAACAGCAGGCCCAGCGTTTTTTGAATCGTTTGCCGCAGAATGGGATGGAACATCTGAAAAACTTCTTGAAATACCGCATGAATCAGCAGAATGGTCGCCAGTCTTCGGAAGCAAAGGAGAAGCAATGGTGATGAGAATCTTATTTTTGATCTTTGCACTGATGAAAACTCTTGATGCGGCCAGTATCCAGATTCTGGTTCCGGCGACCAGAGTAGGGCTTCAGGAGACTCTGAATCTTTCTGTGGTTCTGGAAGGGGTTGAGGACCTGCCATCGGTCAACTCACTCAGTTTTCCAGGGTTTGAAACTGTCAGTGCCTCAACCGAAACCTCGGTAAAAATAGTCAATTCGAGCATGAGTCGCACCGTCACCCTGAAATATCTGCTGAAACCAACATCTCTGGGGAAACAGACGATTGGACCGATTCGCATGCAGATGGAGAAGGAATCCGTGCTTTCCAACCAGGTGGAAGTCGAGGTTGTTCCCAAGGCTGAGCGCACGGATGCCAGGATTTTCGCCGAAGCCTCCATTTCGAATCCTAAGCCCTATACAGGGGAGCAGGTATTCTGGACCTTCAGGGTTTACCGCCCGATGCAGAATTTTGGTTTTGGACAATTGCAGTTCAGCTTGCCGGAATTTGAAAACATCATTCTGGAGAAAGACTGGGTAAGTCAGAGTGATGACCGGGAAACAAGAGATGGAGTAGTCTACGATGTCACTACCGTTCAGGTACCTTTCTTTCCGGTAAAAACCGGACCTCTGATCATTCCGGCTGGTTCGATCAGCTGGATTGAACAGTCATCCCGAAACCGGAATGCCTTTGATGGCTTTTTCGGGAATGATTTTTTTTCCCGGATCAGTGGCACCAGAAAGAACAGCTATTCAGAAGAAACCTCCTTGAATGTTCGGGAGCTTCCTGAGCCGGCTCCGAATGATTTCAAGGGGCTGATTGGCCGCTTTTCTCTGAAAGCTGAACTTAGTACCACTCAGGCCATCGTAGGTGAAAACATCACTTTGAATCTTACCCTCACCGGAATCGGGTCTTTGCAAGATTTTCAGGCCCCTGATTTTCAGTTTCCGGATTTCAGAGTTTATGAGGAAGAAAGTGGCAGTCTTGATATCAAGCGGAACCAGGAAAATTATCTGGGGGGGGTCAAAACCTTCAGGGCCGCACTGATCCCAACCCGTCCGGGAACCTTTGAGTTACCGGAAATCAGAATTACCTATTTCAATCCCTATCGGGAAATGTACGAAACAGCCAGGGCATCTCTTCCGCCGATTCGGGTGGATGGTGAAGCTCTGGCCGCTGTGAAGCCGAAAAGTGATGGCAGCCTGGAAGTACCTGATCCGGGAAGTAAATGGCAGAATCTGATTCAGGAGCCTCTTGATAATGTCTGGTCCAGAAAAAGACTGAGGATGGTGGCCACTGGTGCAATTCTTCTTCCGTTTCTTGGGGTATTGGGTCTCAAATTGAAACGGTATCGGATGATTCGGCAGCAGGGAGAGGGTAGATATGCCTGGCTCTGGTATCAGAAGCAGAGGAAAAACTTTGCTCCAGAATTTCTGATTCCGGAATTTCTCCGACGCCTTTCTTGTGGAGCCATCCGTAGTCGGGATGCTCTGGAAGCCGCGCAGATTCTCAAGGAAATACCTGATTTTTCCCAAACCCATGCCCGGAGTCTGATTGCAGTCTGTGAAACCCAGGCCAGGGCCACCTGGGCCAGGCGGGGGGAAACTCCATCAGAGGATTCCTGGGATCGGGCAGTTGAAGAAACATCCCGGGGCTGGAAATATTTTCAGGCACGTAATTTGCTGTTAATCTAACATCGAAACAGAAAGACTCCAGACTGTTGTAGTATGCGTACGCAGTCCGATAGCTCCAGATAGGAGGAAATATGCCTACATATGAATATGCCTGTACCGATTGCGGCCGGTCCCACGAAGTGTTTCAAAGCATCAGTGCACCGGATCCTGAAAACTGCCCTGAATGTGGCGGAGAGAATTTGCGGCGCAAGATTTTTGCGGTGGGGACCTTGTTCAAGGGAGATGGTTTTTACACCACCGAATACCGATCCAGTGACTATAAGGATGCGGCCTCTAAGGAATCCCCTTCTTCGGATTGCGGCGCCAAGGCCTGTGATGCAGGCGGATGCCAGTCTTCTGTAGATTGAGCTGTCCGAGTCTCTTGTTTGGCCCGGTTTTACCGGGCTTTTTTTCTGACTAGGGTGGGGGTTGGGGGCCTGTCAATAAATAGGAAAATCGAATTCTTTTTGGTTGACACTATTGTTTGGGGCATGTAGTATTGCGCCTGTCGTTGGGGAGATTGCCTAGCGGTCAACGGCAACAGACTGTAAATCTGTCGGGGTATCCCTTCGAAGGTTCGAATCCTTCTCTCCCCACTCTCGCAGGTCACAAGCCTGCAGGCGCCCACGTGGCTCAGAGGTAGAGCACTCCCTTGGTAAGGGAGAGGTCACGGGTTCAATTCCCGTCGTGGGCTTGCTCGCTCTAGTAGCAAAGTTTTGTTTATCACTTGCCAGGAGGAACAATGGCCAAGGAAAAATTTGAGCGTACCAAGCCTCACCTCAACATTGGTACTATCGGTCACGTGGATCACGGTAAGACCACTCTGACTGCCGCTATCACCACCACGCTTGCCAAGCAGGGTCTGGCTGAAATGCGCGGTTACGATCAGATCGATAACGCTCCAGAAGAGAAAGCTCGCGGTATTACCATCAACACTTCCCACGTGGAATACCAGACAGTGAACCGCCACTACGCTCACGTAGATTGTCCAGGTCACGCCGATTACATCAAGAACATGATTACCGGTGCTGCTCAGATGGACGGAGCGATTCTGGTGGTATCTGCGGCTGACGGCCCTATGCCTCAGACCCGTGAACACATTCTTCTGGCTCGCCAGGTGAACGTACCTAACATTGTTGTGTTCATGAACAAGGTTGATCAGGTAGACGATCCGGAATTGCTGGATCTGGTGGAAATGGAAATTCGCGATCTGCTGTCTTCCTACGAGTTTGACGGCGATAACATTCCAGTTATCCGCGGATCCGCTCTGAAGGCCCTGGAAGGCGATGAGTCCGAAATCGGCATGCCAGCCATCATGTCTCTGATGGAAAATGTAGATTCCTATATTCCAGAACCAGAGCGCGATCTGGATAAACCATTCCTGATGCCTGTAGAGGACGTCTTTACGATTACTGGTCGCGGTACTGTAGCTACCGGCCGTATTGAGCGCGGCATGGTCAAGGTTGGCGATGCTGTTGAGCTGGTTGGAATTCGTGAGGAAGTTACCACCACTACTTGTACTGGTGTGGAAATGTTCCGTAAGGAATTGGGTGAAGGCCAGGCCGGAGACAACGTGGGTCTGCTGCTTCGCGGTGTTGACAAGAAAGACATCGAGCGTGGACAGGTTCTCTGCAAGCCCAAGTCTGTAAAACCACACAAAAAGTTCAAGGCTAAAGCTTACATTCTCAGCCGCGAAGAGGGTGGACGTCATACTCCATTCTTCAAAGGCTATCGCCCTCAGTTCTACTTCCGTACAACTGATGTGACCGGTTCCGTTGAACTGCCAGACGGCGTTGAAATGGTAATGCCCGGTGATAACGTTGAACTGAATGTTGAACTGCACGTATCAGTAGCTATGGAAAAAGAACTGCGTTTCGCGATTCGCGAAGGCGGTAAAACCGTAGGTGCAGGCGTCGTAACCGAAATCGTAGAATAATTCGGTAACAGCCTTGAAAAGGCCACAGGTCGAAAGATCTGTGGCCTTTTTTCTTTACATTCTGATTTATTTTGAATAGAATCATCCTCTTAATTTTCTGGGACTGATTTTTTCTAGAAGGAGATTCTGTATGGAACAAACCAAACAGTACGATCTGCTGGTTTTAAGCGATCCAAATGTGGATGAATCCAAAATGGGGATCGTGTTCGACCGGTTGAACGACATTTGTGAGAAAAATGGTGCAAAAATTGTAAAAACCACCAGCTGGGGAAAGCGCAGACTTGCTTATGAAATCAAGGATCTGCGTGAAGGTGTATACACCCTGCTGGAATTGGACAGCAAGCCAGACGCGATTGCCAAGATTGAATCCTATCTTGCCATTCAAACTCCCGTTCTGCGCTTTCTGACTACCAATAAACCCGAGTGAGTCACTGAATGGCAACATTCAACAAGATCATTCTCATGGGCAATCTGACCCATGACCCGGAGTTTCACTTTACCCCCAGTGGGACAGCGGTGTGTAACTTCCGGCTGGCCGTGAATGATCCCGTCAAGAAGGATGCAGAGCCTCTCTACATACGGATTGTCGTGTTCAATCGGCAGGCAGAGCCCTGCCGCGATTACTTGAGGCGTGGAAGCCCCGTATTCGTCGAAGGCCGTCTACAGGTCAGTTCATGGGAAGGTGAAGATGGAAACCGCCGGTCAAGACCGGAGGTTATTGCGCAGACAGTGCAGTTTCTCAGCCGTGGAGCCGAACGTGGTCCGGGAATGGAAAATCAGTCCCAGGATCGGGTCAATATCGATTCCATCGACAGTCTGAGTGACGACAACGACGATTTACCCTTCTGATTTCAATCTAAGGAGCAAACATGCCTCGTAATTATGATAATGGCAAAAAAGCCAAAAAAGAAAAAAAACGCCGCCGCAAACTTCTTCTGGCCCGCAAACTGGGCCTGGAGCCAAAGAAAAAGACCTGCTTCTTCAAAAAAGAGGGTCTGACTCATGTGGATTATAAAGACGTGGAAACTCTGAAGCGTTTCGTGACTGAAAAAGGCGCGATCGTTCCTTCCCGCTCTACTGGTACCAGCATCCGCATGCAGCGCAAACTGGCCAAAGCCATTAAAAACGCCCGTTTTATGGCTCTGTTGCCATACTGCCCGGAAAAATACGCTTAATCGGAATTTGAAGCATGCCGAAAACCCGTCGTGCCCCCGTTGCAGGGGCCCTGGCTGCCTTGTGTGCAGTCCTGGCCCTTTTAACCGCGCTTCCAGGAATTGCCCTTCCTGCCATGCTCGCCCTGCCTCTGCCCATTGTGGCAGCAGGTCTTAAGGTTGGAGCAGGCGGGGCGGTGCTCTGTTCTCTGGGGGCTGTCATCATGGTGGGGCTGACTCAGGGGCCGCTTGGAATTCTGTTTCTTCTCAATCCGCTGGCAGCGGGTCTTTCTGTGGGGGCTCTGGCTGCCCGGAATGCCCCTCTGAAACGGCAGCTGGTCTGGGGAACAACTGCGATTCTGATCGCAATGGTTCTTCAATTGCATATCGGCGCAACTCTTAGCGGAGTGGATCCGGCGGCAGAGCTGTCCAGAATCGAGGAAACAGCTTTAAAGCAGTTTGATGAGTCTTTTCTGAAGCCAGCCTCCGCGAAAGTAGAGGAGATGAGTCAGAAGCGCCGGGATCTCATGGGCCAGCTGCCTGTCATCATGCAGGATCTGGAAGGGGCCGAGCAGGAACTCAAACAGGCGAAGGATCATCTGCAGGGGCTTGAGCTCATGCAAAGACAATGGAAGGATCTGTTTCAGAACCCTTTTCCATTCGTCATCTTTGCTGCCTTTGTGTTCGCGGCCCTGACCCTGAGGCTTGCCCGCCTTATGGCGGATCGTTTTCGGCTGGGATGGATTCCCGAACTGGCCTTTCGGACATGGAAATGTCCCAAGGCACTGTCTCTGGCTTTCTTCGCCTGGATCCTGCTGGTTCCGGTTGCACAGTCAGCTGAAACAGGTTTTTTGGCTCATGCCTATGTGCAGAAGGCCATTTTTGGATTTGGATACGGCATGCAGCTGGTGTATCTGCTTTCAGGCCTTGCCCTGATTGCAGCTTTCGCCTGGCATTACCGCCTCTCCATTGTCAGCCGTATTCTTCTGGTGGGGACAGCGATTGTCTTTCTCCAGCCGTTGATGCTGGCAGCCCTGTTTGACAGTTTTTTCAATTTTCGAAATCGTTGGATTGCAAATTCAGATAAAGGAGCATGAAGTGGAACTGATTCTTACCAAAGACGTACCTAGTCTTGGAATTGCTAATGAAGTCGTGAAAGTAAAACCCGGCTATGCACGCAACTATCTGTTGCCTCGTAAGCTGGCTATTGTGGCAACTCCTGCCTCTTTGAAAGAGAGGGCTGGTAAAATTGCTGCGGCTGCGGATCGTCGTCGTCAGCAGCTGAGCGAAGCTATGGAGCTTGCCGATCGCGTTGGGCGCATTTCTGTGTCCTTTGAGCGCAAGTCTTCGGATGAAGGCCGTCTCTTTGGTTCTGTAACCAAGGAAGACATTGTCAATCAACTGAAAGAAATGCATATGATCGAAGTGGATCGCAAAAGCATCAGTCTGGATCAGCCGATCAAGCTGACCGGTGAAACCCTGGTGAAAATCCGCCTGGAAACCGGAGTTTCCGCCAACCTGACCGTAGTGGTCAATGCAGAGAAGGATCCTGCAGCTGTAGCGGCCGAAGCTGCTGTTACTGAGGAAGCTCAAGAAGCATAATTCTTGTCTGATTCCGGACAGAAAAGCTCCTGTTTGCTCTTTTTGCGAGCGGGGGCTTTTTTGTTGTAAGGAAAAAATTCCGCTCCCTGTCGATAGAGAGAACAATGAAATACCTTATTTTTGGAATCATATTGTTGTGCTCCTCAGTCAATGCAGAAGAATCTCAGATCAAGCCCTGTTCGTATGAGGAAGAATTGCCTGCCAAGGATCAGATAGCAGCCTGTTTCTTTCATGATCAGGCGAGGGGGATGCGCAAGCTCTGGCTCGGAAGCAAAAAGGACAAGGCATTTATGGCTTCCGGATTTCAGCAGTTTTCTGCTGAGCTGGCTCAGAAGCTGAAAGATGCAAACGGGCCTGAACGATCGCGGCTTCTTCTTTATGTGATGAGGGTGATCAATGAACTGCACGATGACCCTCGTGAAATTCGTTTTCCTGTTCTGGATATGCTTAGCTTTGCAGATCTTACCGAGCTTGTTGTTCGCTGGAGAGCTCCCCTTTATACCAGTTCCTACAATGAAATTGTGGATCGTCTGATCCGCTTTCTTGAGGATGATGCTGAAATGTTCAGCGGTATCCTCAAGGCGATGAGCCCGGAATATCAGGCGATCTTTTTGGAGGCCTCGGGAAGCTGGGGACGGCTGAAGGATTTTCTGAAAATTCTGCCAGCTCAGGTCTCGACAGAGCTGATGTCGACCTATTTTGAAACAAGTCTGACCACCGCTTCCATCAAGGACTGCATTGTGCTGGCAGAAGGTATGCTCTTACCGGAAATGCCGGAAACCTTGAGGGCTCTTCTGCTCCAAAGGATTGGGACTCGTCTGCTGGAACTGTCTTCTCCGAGTGCGGGGCCTCTCTGGCTTGAGGGCTATCGCCCTCATCCTGTGCAGAGTCCGATGCTGGCTGCTGTTCGGGTTATGGCTGAATCCTGGATTCATTACGCTTCAGAGGAGGCTCGAAAGCGCTATCGTGGATTTACTGCAGAAATTGCGGCTCTTCTGAATACAGCTGGAGTAGAGAGAATGAAGCGCCCCCGGCTTCTGGATGGACTGGAGCTTTTGGGGCCGGATCGGACGATTCACGAAAAACATATTTATTTTGACGATGCCGACGGCAGGGCAACTTTCCATGTTTTTATGGAAAAATACCGCAAAGTTCTGAACTGGAATACTCAGGAAGAGCAGGACTATGTGAGGATTTCCCAGATGAATCCATTTTCCGGCATCAAGGTTGATATGCTGGTCAATCGTCCTCACAGTTTTCCCCATGGCTCTGAAGTTGTAGATGAGGTTTTCCGAAGCCAGAATCTTTATCCCCATGTTTTTGTATTCCGGGGCCACTCCTACCATGTCAGTGAATGTGTGGATCATATTCTGCCTGGAACCCGTCTGGTTCTGATTGGCTCCTGTGGAGGGGTGGAAAATCTGGCCAGAATTCTCACGATTGCCCCGCAGGCCGATTTGATTCTGACCCGTGGTATTGGCACTGTCTGGATCAACAATATTCTGGTAAGGATGCTGAATGAGTTGCTCTTGAATGCGGAAGTCATCCCCTGGCAGGAATTTCGGCAAAGGGTCCGCGATCAGCTTGTCGAACGTTTAGAAGGTTATGAGTTACGTGACAGGGTTATTATGATTTATGATGATTATTATCTTTTTCCGAATGAGCATCCGGCTCAGGCCATGATGAGGCTGTGGCTGAGCTGGTTTCCGCAGGAAGAGGAGAATTAATATCTATTCCAACCCTGATTCTGGTGCGGGAGTCCCGGATTGAAAAAGATCCGTCGACTCTCTCCGGATTTGAATGTTTCGGGTTTTTCTCAGCCGTTTGAACTGCCTCCAAGCCGTGAGTCTGAGGAAGGGGGCCTGGTTCTTCCGGTTCTGGAATCAGATTCCTGTCATCAGGAGGATGCAGCCAAGAGGTTGGGGTGAGGAAAGCGGTACCGGGGATGCTGGATTGCCTGCGCGGACTCCACGAGTCTGGAAAAAAGCATGCAGGTGTACAGGATATCTGGAAACACTTTTAGATTCAGATTCATGAGCTTATCGTAGAAATTAAAATGCTGGTTCGTTCAATGTATATCTTGCGAAAAACTATAATTCTGTTTGTTTTCTTCATGCATGGGACAGTGTTTGTCAATTCTTATAACAAAATGCACACCGAGCCCGACTGGATTCCCCCGCTGAAAATTCCCCTGAAACTGACGGCTTCCTTTGCGGAATATCGGGGAGGTCATTTTCATGGCGGCGCTGATTTTTCTACCAGCCTGATTACGGGTCATGAGGTTTTGGCAATGAAAAGCGGCTATGTGTGGAGAATCAAAAGCCGGGAGAGGGGCAGTGGTAAAACGGTGTATCTGCGTCATGGGGATGGCAGCATCAGTATGTATGCCCACCTGGAAGACTTTGCACCTGAATTTGAGGCTCTTCTGCCGGAGGGCAGGGTTTATTTTGATTCATTTCCTTCCATGCAGCACTGGATATCCCAAGGAGAGGTCCTTGGATACAGCGGTGAATCCGGGGCAGGGCTTCCGCATTTGCATGTCGAGGTTCGCAACGCTTCCAATCACCCTGTGCGCGAAATCATGAGAGCATTTTCTGAACTGGATACAAAACCGCCTCTGATCGAGGCGATCCATCTTCGCAGATGGCCAGATGGAGAAGCCAGTCAGCGCTTTGAGCTGAAGGACGGCCAGAAGGTGGATCTGAAACTGGAACAAGGGCCGGGTGCTCTTGCCGTTGAGGTCTGGGATCCCGCCAATCAGACCGGTTCCCGTCTAGGTGTTCATCGTTTAAGTCTTAAAACCTCGCAGGGGGAGGTGCTGTACGAAGCTTTGTTTGATCAGATTGACTATACCGATCACGTTCCGACCATGCTGCACTTTGATCGGGGCTGGACCCGACTGGGAGGACCAACCCGCTATGTTTACAAGCTTTATTCGGATGCGCTTCTGAAAAGCCCTCATGTGAAAACCATCCGGGATTACGGGAAACTTATGAAGGGTAAACATGAGCTTGTTCTGGAGGCGGAGGATTTTTTCGGCAACACAAGCCATCAGGAAATTCACCTGGCTCTTGGACCTGGAGATGCTGTACTGAAGCCCCGCAAAGAAGATCTCATGCTGCGTCTTGAGGACTGGGAGCTTGTTGCCTCCAAGGAGTCTTTTCCAAGAGAGATGGAAATCAGGCTTGCCAGGGAAGAGAAAGACGCGAAACCCGGTGTCCGGCTCTTTCCGGAAAATCTTGAGGTACTGAAGTCCATGCGCCTTCGTTTTCACGGTCAGCAGTCCGGGAAATCCTATCTGGTCCATTGCGGTGAGAAATCCTGTTACCCTCTGGTGGGCAAGAGCTCGGCGGGTATTCTGACGTCCTATGTTTCTCAGGGAGGCAGATATGAGGTGAGGGAAGATTCATCGGCTCCTATCATTCACACGGGCACTTTTGAAATCAAGGGACTCAGAAAAAGCCGCAGAATTCTGAAAATCCGGGATGCAGATTCCGGAGTAGACTGGGACAGAACAGAGCTGAAGTGTGATGCAAAAACGATTCGGGCTGTAGCTGATCCGGATCGGGGAGGAATTGAAATTCCTCTGTCCTGTCAGAAAATCGAGGTTAAGGCCTGCGATAGAGTGGCAAATTGCGCACAAAGGAAATTGACCCTGAACTGACTTTCTGCTAACTTCCAGATATCGACAAAATTCCCGTAAAAGATTAGGGTTTTGTATGTCTGGAATCTTGCAGTTTCTCATCGTATTTTTTCTTGCGCTTCAGTCCGCCCCTGCGGAGCCTATTCTGCCAGCCGATTTTCCGGGTTCGGAAAACGGGGCAGCCCTGTTTCCGAATGAGGCGGCTGGAAAGGAAGCCCGCGATCAGGGATTTGCCTTTCCCGTCCCGCGTATGCAGCTCGAGCTTGATGACAACATGGGTCCCAGAGAACTCTCCATGGCCCTGAAGCTTCTGGTGCTTCTGACGCTTCTGACCCTGGCTCCCTCCATCATGATCATGATGACTCCCTTTACCAGGATTATCATTGTGATGTCTTTTGTTCGCAAGGCAATTGGAACTCAAACCATGCCTACGGACAAGATGATGGTTTCTCTTGCCCTGTTTTTGACCCTTTTTCACATGGCCCCGATCTTCCAGAAGATCAATACGGATGCCATGGAGCCCTTTATTGCAGGCAAGATCAGCTACGATGTGGCCTTTGAAAGAGGGTTGAAACCTCTTCGGGAGTACATGCGCCGGGCTACCCGTGAGCAGGATCTGGCGATTTTTGTGAAACTGGGCCAGGGTAAAAAACCGCGTAATTTCGAGGAAGTCGAAACTCTGACTCTGATTCCGGCCTTTATCATTTCAGAGTTTAAGACCGGATTCCTGTTTGGTGTGATTCTGTTCCTGCCTTTTCTGATGCTTGATATGGTTGTGGCAACGGTTCTGATGTCCATGGGGATGATGATGCTTCCTCCTGCCATGGTTTCGACCCCGTTCAAGCTTCTGCTTTTTGTATTGATTGATGGGTGGACCCTCATTACCGACGCTCTGATGCGCTCCATCATTATTCCCTCATGAATGAAATTGTCGCTATGAATCTCATCAAGGACACGATGGTAATGTCCATGGAAATCGGTCTGCCCCCATTGCTTGTGGGTCTGGTTATTGGTCTGATTGTCACCATTTTCCAGACGACCACCTCAATTCAGGAACAGACGCTGACTTTCATTCCCAAGGTTCTTGCTACGGGAGCTACCGTGGTTTTTCTGGGCCCCTGGATGATCAGTAAAATCACAACCTGGTCCATTGGACTGATTTCCAATATTGATCTTTACATCCGGTAGGGTATGGATCCGGTCATTCCGATAGTCAATTATGGTCTCATGACCATGCGGCTGGCCGGTCTTTTTCTGATTGTCCCGTTCTATTCCACACCCAATATCCCGGGTAACTTCAAGGTCTGGCTGGTTTTTCCCCTTGCTTTGATGGTGTTTATGGTTCAGCCCATGAATACCTGGGTGAAGAATCTGGATGAGTGGGTTTTGGCCATTATCGCTTTCAAGGAACTCTTCATCGGGTTTCTGATGGGCTACTGCATTGCTCTTGTGATAGAGATTCTGGCCTTCACGGGTTCGATTCTTTCCACCCCGATGGGTCTTACGATTGCTCAGGCTGTGGATCCTGCAAGTGGTGAAACTTCCACAGTTCTGGGACAGTTCAATACAACCCTGGGCTCGTTTCTGTTTGTCTGTCTTGACTTTCACCATCAGGTTCTGACAGCCTATTTTCATTCGTATGAAGTTCTTCCGATGTCGGCAACACACTGGCCTTCCCAGTCCGGAATCAATTTTTTCACGGCGAAATTTGCCCAGATGTTTCTGATTTCACTTCAGATCTCCATTCCGATTCTGACGGTTCTGATTCTGATCAACTTTGCGCTTGGGGTTCTGACCAGAACACTTCCCAAACTCAATATCTTCATGATCGGGATTCCGCTTCAGATTATGGTGGGGATGGTGACCTATGTTTTCACAATTTCTTTTTTGAGCGGGGCGATCAAGGTTCTTTACATGCGGGCTTTCGGACAGGTGGAATGGGTACTCAAGCTGTTCATGAACGAATAGATTCTTCTGGGCAGGATCTTTCTCTTTGGTATGAGAGAATCCTGGCCGGTCAGGTACTTGTTTCACCGGGTCTTTTTCAGTTTGCCGATGGAGAAACCGGGGAGAAATCAGAAGAGCCGACCAGCAAGCGTCTTTCAGACGCCCGGAATAAGGGCAATATCGCCAAAAGTCAGGATCTTTCCACGGCCTTTATCCTGATTGTTACCACAATCGTGATTTATTTCATGCTGCCAGCTCTTTATCAGCTGACCGAGGACATGTTCCGTCTATCCGTAAGCCGATTTTTCATCCCTGAAATCGGGGCTCAGGATATGTGGAACCTTTTTCTGGAGCTTGTTGGGCATTTTGCCTGGTTCATGCTGCCGATCTTTCTTGCGGTGGTTCTGAGTACCGTGATTATCTTTCAGTGGCAAATCGGGGAATTCATGTTCACACTTGAGCCAATGAAGCCGGATATAAACCGTTTCAATCCGGTCAATGGACTCAAGAAAATCTTTGGCAAGGAAGCTGTTGCCGAGCTGATCAAATCCATTCTGAAGCTGGTGATTCTGGGCTATTTTCCATATCGTTTGATTTCGAATGAATATCCCAAGATTGCGACCATGTTCGAATCTACTCTGGGTCAGTCTCTGGATTATATCAGCTGGCTGATTGTCCGGTTGATTCTTGAGGTGGGAATTGTTCTTCTGATCTATGGCATCTTTGATTTGATCTGGCTTCAGTGGAAGCGGAATGAAGATCTGAAGATGACCAAGCAGGAAGTCAAGGAAGAACGCAAGCAGTCAGAAGGGGATCCCCTGATCAAATCCAAGATTCGCCAGAAGCAGCGTGAGATCGCCCAGGGTCAGATGATGGCGGCGGTTCCCAAGGCTGATGTGGTTGTAACGAATCCGACCCATTATGCCGTGGCACTGCGATATGAGCAGGGGAAAGACGAGGCTCCCAGGGTTGTGGCCAAAGGACGTAATCTGATCGCTCAGAAAATCAAGGAAATTGCCCGTGAAAACGGAGTCATGCTTTATGAGGACAAGGCTTTGGCCCGTGCCCTGTTCAGCAGCTGTGAAATCGATCAGCTTATTCCTGAAGTCCTGTTTGCTGCTGTAGCCAAGGTTCTGGCAGTCGTTATGAAAGGCCGGAAGGGCCAGTTTCGGTGAAATATCTCCTTTTTCTCCTGATGCTTTACGGGATTGCTGGAGCGCAGTCTTTCAGGGCTTTGGGGGAAACCTGTCCCAATCCTGTCTGGCAGGAAGATGAAGGTGGGCCTTATCTGGACTTATCCCGGAGAGAATGTATTTATCTTGTACAGGATCTGTTGTCTTCTTCGGCGGTAGAGCTGGCCTTTGAAGTCGAACTTCTTGAGGATGTTCCTCCTCAGGAGCTTCAGATTCTTTACGATGCCAAACAGAACACCAGGAATTACAGCCGTCGGCGGACCTGGTTTTCGGGAGGAAAAAAAGGGCAGAGGCATACAGTTTTTTTTCATTGCCCGAATGCTTCCACCACCCCCAATCCGGAGTGGGATGTTCTTTTGACCCATAATCCGAAATGGGAGGGTTTTGAGGCCAGAGACCAGATGAAGACCACTTTTGCGGATCAGGATTATCTGAGAGGCCCCTGGAAGCTTCGCTCCCTGAAGGCCGGTACTATAGAAACCGGGGGGGGGAGCATTGGGAGTCAGATTCGTCATCAGTTTCTGTATTCGGGAGAGCTCTGGTTCTGGGAATGGCTGCCATATCTCATGGCTCTGATTCTCATGCTGATTGGAGCGTTCAGTGCCCGTTCTCTGATCGCTCTGGTTCAGCTTTGCCTACTTCTGCCCGCTCTTGTTCTGATTTTTCCCCAGATCATGCAGGCGACGGATTCCTTGATGCGGGTGGAAGGGGTTCTGGAAACCAGGCTTAAGGAGACTATGATTGCCAGGCTTCAGAAATCCCAGCAGATGGAATCGGAACTCGCAGGAAGGTTTGAGCAGGAAAGTCGGGAAATGGAACAGTCCATTCGCAATCAGGTGCTTCTTCTTCAGAAAAAGGGAGTGATCCTGAGTCCTGAGTCCAAAGAAAAGCGCTGCACCCATCCTCTGGAGAAATATCTGGAAGGGTTTAGGGAGCTTTATGGCCAGAGGATTATACTGGCAGGCCCTGATGGAACTTTTGCCTGTGACCCGGTTTATGAAATGCGTCTTGGCAGAATATTTTCCGGTGTTTTTCAGAATCTTCTGGAAATGGATCGAAAACTCAGATTCGGAGGAACTCACTCGGATTCCGCTATGGGTTTTGTGGATATATTTTCGGACCTGAAACAGCATCTTTCATCCGGTATGGGAGATTCTCATGCTCTGGAAAAATTGCAGAATCACCCCCGTGTTCAGGTACCTTTGTATACTCGGGGAAGCCCATTTCAAGGAAGAATGGCCCTGGCAGCCTGGAGCGGTTTTTCAATTGATGAGGACGTCTGGTTTATCTTCTATGAATCCAGTGAGGACCTGAGGCTCAAGCATCTTGCTGAAATGCTGGAAGAGGAATTTGAGGGGCAGTGGTATCTGGCAGGAAGTCTCGGATTTGAAAACTTTCCGGCACAAAAGGCAGAAAATCGTGAATTCTCGCGTATGGGAGCTTTGGTTCAGGACACTTCCGGACTGCATGTGAATCTGAGCCTTTCCGACCATAAAACACTGGTGTATGGGGGGGTTCGCCTGGAGTCTGCCAACAGCTTTGCTCTGGTTCTCCAAATGGATGGAACAGAAGAAGTGCGTCAGGCCTATAAAAGCTGGAGGTGGGAGCGGGGCACAGGTTTTGTACTGGCTTTGGCCGTACTTTTTATCAGTGCCTATGCCTCAAATCGGGTCACATCGGTTTTTCAGCGTCTGACTGCTGGAATCCGGCATATTTCAGAAGGAAATCACGGAGGGTTCCTGAAGCGGCTGGGTCGAGATGAATTTGCCCATCTCACGGATGGTTTCAATCAGCTGGTAAAGGTTCAGCAGGAAAACCGTCTGATGGCACGGTTTCTGAATTCCAGAGCTAGGCAAAGTCTGAATGCCCAGAGCAGGAAGATCGAAAGAACCAGTGGCTCGGTCTTCTTTTTAGAGTTTTCCCTTGATACGGATTTATCTCTGATTCTTCAGGAACTGGAAGTCCTGAGTCATGAATATGAGGGGTTTGTCGACAAGATTCTGGGGTCGACATTTATGGTGGTGTTTCCACATGCGGAAGAAAGAGCCCAAAGACTTTACTCCTGGATGGAAGAGGTTCGCCAGCTTCCAGACTTCGGCTCGCTTGGCGGTGCTCTGGGATCGCTTGTAGTGGGTCCGGTAGGAGCAGAAAACCGGCGTGATTTTACGGCGATTGGAAATACCGTCAATGTGTCCGCCCGTCTTTTGTCCATGGCCCGGGAAAAGCCGGTAGGAACCTGCTTTATCGAGCAGGAGCTTGCCTTGCATTGTCCCCCGGAATCTGTCCGTCACCTTGGCAGTACCCTGGTCAAAGGGAAAAATCAGAAAGTGGAGCTTTATGAGCTGGCTTAGGCTTCAGATACTATTCTGCCTTATGATTCTGGGCCTTGGTCTTGCGGGTTCGATCCTCTGGTGGAACACCTCGATTCAGCTGCAGAATTCTCTTGAGAGAGAGCGTTTTTCGGAAATTCTGCAAAGAAGGGATCGCCTGCTTGATACTTTGCTCAATTCCAGCGGGCAGGTATCCGGAGATAAATCGGGTGCTCTGGAAGAAATTTTCAGACCGACTCTAAGGAAGATTCGCCATAGTCTTAAAGCAGGTCAAAGACGGAACCTTGAGAACCTTGAACTTCCTTTGGCTACTTCCGTCGGCCTTTTTGTTTCGGTGAGAGGCAAAATGGCTTTTCAGAAAGGCCGGGGGTTTGAAGAGGTTTTTGGCCGGGGCTGGGCGTCTGATTTTTTCTTTGGAGTCTCACGTGGGGGAAGACTTTTGGAGGAGCGTTCCAGAATTCTGCATGTCTATTCTCTTTCCGAGCAACAATTCTGGAAAGTTCAGGGACAGTTTCAGGCTCTTTATGTCTACGAACATTCCGTGCTGAAGTATTTTGAAAGAACAGGCAATCAGGACTGGATGCTGATTCTTGATCTTGATTCTCTGCAAGCCGGGGAAGTTGTTTTTGCCGTTCAGCAATATTTTAGCGGACTTGAGGGGATTGTGCCCTCCAGGGCTGATGGCTTTGGAGGAGAAATTCTGAATGCCGAGTCTAAAGCAGGGTTGTGGTTTGTCCGCCCCA
>CAZDAM010000068.1:0-2014 GCA_964503595.1 uncultured bacterium | reverse complement strand
GGAGGAGAAATTCTGAATGCCGAGTCTAAAGCAGGGTTGTGGTTTGTCCGCCCCAGCCCGGGATTTGGGGAATGGCTGGGCACAAATGGCTGGCTCTTTCTGGTTGGGTTTGGGCTTTTGGGGGCTCTTCTGAAGTCAGGTGGCTGGCTTCTCTGGCAGTCCCGTTTCAGTTTTCGTATGGGTATGCTGTTTTTGGGGGTCTACTTCTTCATTGCCCTGATAGCGACGCATTACCATCAGGAGAATCTGAAAATACAGAGGGTTGTGATCCATGAAAACGCGGTTCAAATGGCCCGTCGGGCGCTGAACAGGCTGGAGAGTGGCTATCGGGATTTTCCCCAGAAAATGGAAAAGAGGCTGAGCGATACTTTAAAATCGTTTCATCGTGATGGCAGTCTTTTGGCACAGGCTGTGGATTATGTGATTGCCCAGCCGTTTCAAGGCAGAATCTTTTACTCTGCGGATGAATATGGCCTTCCTAGTCAGCTTCTGACTCAGGCCTGGCCTGCAGTTACTGTGGCTTGTATGGGATTGCCGCGAATGTCGGGTCATGAGTACCGGATTCAGGAAATGATCCAGGATCGGAAAAGCCCGGAAGTGCTGATGTATGCCGAAAAAGAGATCATGCGCTGGAAAGAGTTTTCGGATGTGGAGTTTTCCGGCAGAATGGTTCCGTTACGCTTCCTTCGGGAGGGATTTTACAGTTATTGGGAGTGTTCTGGAGCCAGTACGGAGCCTACGGCTATGGTGGCTATTGTGGCTGGGGAACAGCTTCAGTGGAGTTACCTTCTGGAAGCCTTTGAAGATTCCATGAAATCCGTTCCCTTTCTGGCGGTATTTCGTCCTCACAGGTGGGATCAGTTCAGGGTGTTTCACCAGTCATTCAAAGTTGAGACGGATCTTGTGGATCTGTACTATCTGGGAGGAGCCAGAAAGGATGTGCTGACGGATTTTCCGCTGGAGCAGAAACAGATGAAGGGGGTCTTTTTCTCTTCTTCGCTTTTCACCGGGGTTGATTTTGTCGCTGCCTGGCCAGAGAAAGAACTTTATGCTCCCCTGAAAAAAGAACAGGACAGTTTTCGTTTCCGTCTTCTGGGAGGACTTCTGCTTCTCGTACTGACCTGGTTCTGGGCCTGTTGGCGTATTCTGACTCCCATCAGGGAATTGCACAGCGGATTTCGCCAGCTTAAAGAAAAAGGTCGGGCTGAAATTTTGCCCTTCCGGAGCCGGGATGAAGGCGGGAAGTTGGTTCTGGCCTGGAATCTTCTGCTTGGAGAACTTGCCCGCAGAGAAGAGATGAGGTCTTATGTCAGCCCTGGTCTGAGGCGTTTTCTGGCTCGCCCTGAACTGCTTCAGACCGGCCTGACTGAAGAAGCAACCGTCCTGTTTTCCGATGTACGCTCCTTTACCAGTTTGTCCGAATTTCTGGATCCTACGGAAGTTGTAGGAATCCTGAATGAATACTTTTCGCTTTGGCAGGAATGTGTGGAGCGTGAGGGCGGCATTGTGGATCGTTTCGTCGGTGATGCTCTGAGGGTTGTTTTTGTTTCTTCCCAGGTTCCAAGACCCAAAGAGGCTGCTGTAAATGCTGCCTTAAGCATGTATACACGCATGAAGACCTGGAGCCGTTCCCGCGAAGAGCGAGGATTGATGGTCATTCGTATGGGGGTGGGCATTGCCAGTGGCAAAGTCCATATGGCTGTTTTAAGTGGGGAGAAGCGCATGGATATCCGGCTTCAGGGCGAAGCCTGCCAGCGGGCGGAAGCTTTGGAGATGGACTCCAAAAAAGGCACGTCCACGGCGATTTTTCTGGATGTCTCTACTGCAGAGAAACTGTCGGATACCTTCACCCTGAAGCGGGTGGAAGCAGATACTTTTGAGGTTCTGGAATCTCACTGGAGCACTTTGCAAAAAGATTCAGCCAGATGAATTCCTTCCGTGACAGATGCTTCCAGCGCAGGTTTTTCCACCCGTCCTGATGCTTTTTGGGCCACCCGCTTTGCCTTCTTCAGGG
>CAZDAM010000067.1:0-18802 GCA_964503595.1 uncultured bacterium | reverse complement strand
CATCATCTTCCAGTCCATCTACTGAAGAAGGCAGATCATTTGTCCTCAAAACTGCCTGGATGACAGGATCCGAGAGAACCACACTGGCCACATATTCCGCCTGGGGGTTTTTGGCTGAATCACTCAGAAGAGCAGGATCGGTCAGATTCAGTACGAAACCCTTTTCCGCATCCGGCAAACCATAGATTCCGGACTGTTCCAGAAAAAATCCTTCCGTCTGGGTTGGCTGAATCCCCTGAAGAACTACAGTGGATCGACCCTCTTCGCCCTTGCCAAAATAAGCCTTGCCAAAAAATTCCTGCTCGTCTCCGGAAAGAGCGGGAGACTGCCGGATTGTCAGGCGGTTCTGCCCCCCAAGCTCAGACACGGAAGAAGGTTCAGGAGAGCGTTTGAGTAAAAGGGCGTAATCCAGAAGCGGCTCCTGCCCCAAAACCGAGGTCAACCGAAAATCCCTGCGGCCCTGAATGCGTCTGACAAGCCCGCTCCCCCCAAGACCGGAGCCCATATTCACATGGACTTCCACTTCCACTTCGACAAAACCGTAGATTTCTCCCTCAAACAGGCCATCCCCAGGACCCATTTTCAGGACATAGGGCAGTACCCGGATCTGGATTTTATCCGGATCCAGACTCAAGCCTCCCGGTAAAAACAGGGTCTCATCCTCAAGCGACTGAAAGACTGCGAATTCTTCCAGCGGTCTATCAAACATGGCCGCATCGTTACGGCCCTCCGTGAGCTGGGTCCGAAACCATCCGCCTCCTCCAACCGAGTTATCCGATGGTATGGCAGAACGTTTCTTGATTTCATAGAAAGTTTCATCCAGAAGGGACTCAGCCACATACAAAACCGCCTCCCCCCAGAAAATCCTGCGGGACTGCAAACGCGACTGTCCGCTGGTAAATAGATAGATGGCTGCAATACCCCCGACAATGCCAATCAGTGAGAAGATAATGAAAATGACGATGCCACGGCGGGCAGAGAGCTTTGGTTCAGTTCGCAAAACGCAGACAGTATACCAAAATCAGGGCCTACTCTATATTCCAGAGACCGGAAAACTTGAGTCCCTCCGGAGTCAGACCGGCAGATTTCAGCGCCAGACGTTTCTTCGCAAGCTCAGCCCGGATCTGGTTGCTGAAACCGGTTTTTTTCAGATTCAGGCTCTCATTGCTCATATCCACAAAGGCCTGAGGCATCGTGATATCCCCAAGGCGGACGTTCTGAATCCGCAGAGGATTCAGCCCCTCTTCCCCCCAGCCAACCTGCAAATCAAGATCAAGATTGATGTACTGAAGGGTATCGTAGATCTGGTAAAAAAGTTCCGGCTGCCCCTCTGGCAAAAATTTTTTCAGGCTCTGGGCCGGTACTGAGGCCTGAATCCGGGCCTGATTCTCCAAAAACTCCACCCGGTAACGCCGGATTCCCAGGTTGGCCAGATCGGCCATCACAAAAGTCATCAGCTCCTGGGCCGTGAAAAGTCCTTCAAAGGGAGAATTCTTTATCTGGGAATTCTGAAATACTTCGACCAGGGCTGTCTGCTTCTGCATGAAAGAATCGTAAGCCGCAGAATCAAAGGCATATTCTTCAATATCCAGGGGCTCATCAGAATGAAAGGGATCCAGAATCAGGGTACTGGTACTGCGAACGAATCCGGGGTATTCCTTGATAATAAAAAGAGGATCCTGACGGGTTTTAGTAAAAACCCAGTAGCCAAAACCACCTGCGACTAAAAAACAGAAAAGCCCTAGGGCCACCAGTGTCGCCAGACAGCCCATACATCCAATTGGTCCTCTTTTGGCCATGTTTATCGCCTTATTGCCCGTTTGCCTCCCGGATTCTTTCGGCATTTGACTTCTTCAGATAAAGAGGCTTAAGCTCCAAGGAAAAAGAATGAGTCCGAAAAAACTCGCTCAAATTACCACCGTCACCATCCTGAAGGACAGAAGCCCAGTCCGGACAATCGCGGGGAGACCCAAGGTAAAAGGCCCTTCTATCCCATATCTGATGATCTGAGACCAAAAAGGACCACTGACCGTTCTCAAGATAAGCCTGAAACCATTCTCCCTGATAGGCATTCATAATCATCACCGCATCCTGCTCCTGGCACAAGTAACGCATCCAGTCAAAACTGGTAAACGTCTGAAGCTCTGCTCCACTGGCCAAAGCCATCGCCTGGGCCGTCACAGTGCCAACCTTGATACCGGTAAAAGAGCCCGGGCCGCGATTATAGGCCAGCCACTTCAGATCACGAGGTTTACGGCCCAAATCTCTGAACGCAAGCCGCAGAGCCTCCAGAACCCCATCCTTGCCACAGGCAAAATCATCATGGGTCAAAACCCTCTTTTCATCTTCAAGAACAAAACGCGGATGAAGGGGCAGTAAATCTAAGAGCAGCCTCAAGAATTTTCCGAACGGACCTCATCCCTGAGGTTTTTCATATCGACCTGAGTCAATCCGAAGGCCCGGTTGATGAATTCCAGATAGTTTTCCTGCTTGGAAGTGGGCCTGGGAGCCAGTTTAAGCCCCTGTTTCAGAACATAGCGCCGATCTTCCTGAGACATGGCCTTGATATCCTTAATCGGGATCGGGGTAATTTCCTTCTTCTGAAGATCCGAACGGATTTCGGCGCGGATCTCATTCTTGAATCCGAACATCTCCATGGTGTCTTCCAAAGACTCCAGCTGGGTCTCGGACTTTTCCCCCATTTTAATCAGATTAACCATCATCTGGACCGTGGCTTTCTGAGTGGTTTCAAGGCTGATGGCTCCGGCTCCGCTGCGCCGCAGAAACTCTGCCTTGTTACGGAAATAGTCCACACCCAGCCGACCCGCCTGACGGGTTCCAAGGTAATTCACACCACCACTCAAAGCAATGCCAAGACCGGGAACAAAAGCAAAGAGCTTCTTCTTCATGACTTTGATTCCCAAATGGACCGCAGCCCGGACAAAAACTTTCCGGAAAGCCACATCAAGCTTGAGTTTCTGCAAATCATCCAGGGTTTCGCGGGCAAATCCAGCCGAACTACTGTCCTTAGACATGAAAACCAGAAGAGAAACCACATCTTTCTTGCGCTGCTGTTCCGTCTCATCGGGCTCAAAGAGAAAGGAAAACTTCAGAAACATGGCCATGGTCTCACGAAGAGTCATGGCGAAATCCCCTGCCAAAGTCACGATCATGGCCGACCAGCCCATCCCAGGAATCAGATCCGGAAGGGCCGCCCCTCCCCCGATGACAGCCGTACGATTACTGGTTTCCCGAATGATTTCCTGAGCCAGAGCATTTTCATTCAGATTGGGGAAGCGCTTGCGTAAAGCTTCTACTTCCTTGGCAGTATCTCCCATCGTTTCAAAGACTTTGAGAAACACATCCTGCACTCTGGTTTCCAGCTCTTTTTCGATATCATCCCAAGGAATCCGAAAGCGTCCAAACATAGTATCTCCCGACTCAGGTCGTGGTGTAACAGGCCTGCAAAAGCTCCGTCTGATTGCGCACATTCACTTTTTTCAGAATTCTGCTCATATGGTTTTTGTGTGTATTGCGCTTGATATTCATCTGAACAATGATTTCATCCGTACTCATGCCCTTGAACAACAAGGAAACCACCTCAAACTCCTTTGCGGTGAGATTGTACTTTTCCTGAACACTTTTAGGAAGAACCTTGCGGCGGCGGTTGCCCGACGGTCCACAATCCAGAACCTCAGCGGTTTTCTGATAGCGGATCAGAATCTCAAGCGCCTTTTCAAGCTGCTTGATCTCAAACGGTTTCTGCAGAAAATCCACAAAGCCCTCATCAAGCACTTCTTCCCGGAAACCATCCCGTTCAAAAGCCGTCAACATCAGGGTTGGGACTCTTGCATAGTGGGGGTCCCGACGAAGGTTTCTCAGAATATCAATCCCGTTCATACCGGGAAGGGCATAATCAATGATCACAGCATTTGCCCGCAGGTTCTTCATTTCTTTCAAAGCACTGTGTCCGTCTATAAAAGCCGTCACCCGATACCCTAGAAGGTCCAGAGTCAGCTTCAGGCTCTGGCGCACAGAATCGTCATCTTCAATCACCGCAATCAATGGAGCTTCTATACGACTCAATTCAATCCCTCCGAGCTTATGCTTTCCCCGTCCAGAAATTTGAGGTACCAGTAAAGATCTTCACGAAAATGATACACAATGTTCCAGAATTCTTCATCTTCATCTACCCCATCAACGGCACTAGCTTCCTGCCAGGCCTGAATCAGGGTTTCAATTTCAACAGATGAAGCCAGCCCGGCAAACTGCAAATGCTGAAGCCGCTGAATCAAAGCCCCTCCCAGAGCGGCCTCTTCCTCAGGCAGAAAAACCCGAATAGCCCGGGAAGTGTCCGCCGAATCAAAGCGACTGGTAATCAGGATGTTATACAAGAGAGTCAGGGCATGCTCAATGTGATCTTCACGGTAGCCTTCCTCCAAAAGGCCCAGAACAAAAGCTTCGTCCAATCCTCCGTTGCGCTCAAGAATCTGGCGCATGATGGCCTGAAGTGTCGTCAGGAAATCGTCTGCATTCATAATTCACGCATTTTAGGGCTCTTTTTGTCAGGAATGCAAGTTTACAGACACCCTATCCTCGGATCAGGCTTGCACCACCTCCGGCTTCCCTGGCAATCAGCCCCGAATCTTCCAGTTCCAGAAGCGCCATCAGAATTTCACGCAGAGGAAGCTGCAGGCGATAGGTCAGCTCGTCCGGTGTCATGGAGGACTGGCCTATCAGCTCCAGGATTTCGCGGCCAACCGCACTTAATGCCTGGGACGGAGCCGGGGTTTCCATTTCCATCAAATCCAGGGCCTTGGCCAGATCGGCAAAGCCGGACAGAAGCTGGGCCCCGTCCCGAATCAGACTATGGGAACCTGCATAGGCCGTCGAATGCATCGGTCCCGGGCATACATAAACGTCCCGGTCCTGCTCCAAAGCGTGACGCACAGAAGTCATGGTGCCGGACTTCAGACGGGCCTCCACGACAACAAGCAGACTGGCAACTCCTGTAATAATACGGTTTCTCAGAGGAAAATTGCGGCGATACACCGGAAAGTCGGGAGGGAATTCACTGAAAATCACGCCCTGCCCCAGAACCTTTCGGACCATGCGGGAAGGCTCTGGCCGACAGAACTCCTCAAGCCCGGAAGCGACAACGGCCAAAGCCCTTCCTCCCGAGGCCAGGCAGCCCTCATGAGCTGATGTATCAATCCCCCTGGCAAGTCCGGAAGCCACCGGGATCCCTCTCCCACCAAGCCAGGCCCCAAGCTCTCTGGCATTTCGCTGCCCCATCAGAGTGGCATCTCTGGAACCCACCATGGACACATAACGGCAGTCTCCCGGCAAAGGCTCACCCAGGTACCAGAGCAGGCGGGGAGGATTGTAAATCTGACGCAGAAGCTCCGGATAATCCCGGTCTTCGTAAAGCAGAAGACCCATACCCGCCTCTGTCGCCTGATCAAGAATCCTCTCGGGGCTCAAAGACGCCTTGAGCTGCAAAAGCCGGCTGACTTTTCTGGGAGAAAAGAGAGTTTCCCATTTCTCTCTAGGAAAATTCAGAATTTCGGAACGGGAAAACCCTTCCTCATAAAACTCGTGCAAAACTGCCGATCCAAAATGCTCCAGGGCATTCAGGGAAACGGCCTCCAGAAGATCCTGCCTTCTCAAGCCTGTTCCCCGCGAATTTCTTTATAGAGTTTGCTGGCAAAAAGACGCCTCTGATCCAAAGAGTCATCCAGCAAAGCTTTCAGAGAAGGCAGGGCAAGCGGGCCAAACAAACGCAGAATCCGGGCAGATTCTCCGCGAAGCATAGGATCCTGGTGCCCCAGAAGCTCTGCCAGGCGAGTCACAGCTATCAGACCCATGCGCAGAATTTCGGCATCGGAAAGGGCTTTTTTGCGCTCATCCTCCGCGGAAAGCCCGACCTTTAAAAGGGTCTCCACCATATCTTCTCCGCTCAGGCGGCAGAGAGCCTGCATGAAGATCAGCCGGACTTCCATTCGGTTTTCCACCCCCATTGCCTTCCGAAGCCAGGGAGCAGCTTCCTGCACTCCAAGCTCGGCAAGTGAAAGGGCTGTACGCATGACGTACTCTCCCCGCTTCAGAAAAGCCATCAGATCGGAGCGTGCATCCTCAAGGTGATAACGGGCGCTTAAAACAATGGAATTGTGAACAAGGGTTTCCTGACGACTCTTCAGTCCGGAAAGAATATGCTCATTTCTTTCCGGAGCAGGAGCTTTATCCAGAAGGCTCAGAAACTCCTCATGCTCTTCAACATCAAGCTGGCTCAAAAGCCCCAGAACAGCCGGCAAAAACTGCTGGGAATCGATCAGGGAATGAGCATGACAGGCATGCAGCACCAGAAGAGAATCATTCTCCTTGAGAGCCTCCCTGAGCCCTGCCAGAAAATACGGTTCCCTTAGAATGCCAATTGCCTTTGCGGCCAGCCAGCCAGGAAACTCCGGCTCATGCAAAAGGGCCAGCAGATGGGGCCAGACATCTCGACCATAGGATTTCAGAGCCCTTCCCAGCCAGAAAACCTGCTCTTCGTGAGGAGAAATCAAAGCCTGAACGACTCTTCTTAACGATGCTTTTCCAGCAGAAGCCAGCGCCTCCGAGGCCGATTTCCGGACAATCCAGTGCTCACTCCTCAAACACTGAACCAGGGGATCCACAGCCTGGGAAGGAACCGCCCCCTGAAGAGCCTGAGCAATTGAGGAAGCCCTCATCCTCTCACTCGGGTCCAGACGTTCGGCCAGAAGCTCACGACCCTTCGGAGACTTCTTGAAGATGTCCAGAAGCCAGAAAAATTCATCTTCCTGGGCTGAAGCCAGACGAAAAGAAAGGCGCCTTACTGCCTCAGCACCCTGTTCTGCCAGCCATTCCGCACACATTTTCCGAATCGGCCAACAGGAATCTCGAAGGCCCAGAATCGCCAGATCCATTACATCTTCCTGAAAGCGCTCCAATCCTTTTTCCAAGGCCATGGAAAAAGCAAAAAAGCGCAGTCGACGATCTTTTGCCTCCACCAGTCGGGTCAGAAGACGGGGCAAATGCTTGCCTAAAAACAGAAACTCGTCGCGAGCATCCCAAAGCCAGAGCTCCGAGCGTCCCTCAAGCCATATGGACAGCTCTTCCATACCTTCTTCTCCGAGAGAACAAAGCGTAAAAAAATACCAGCGTACCGACTGGGGCTGAACATCCCTTAAAGCTTCCAGAACCGGGCGGATACTGGCTTTTCCAATCTGAATCAGGGCTTCATTGGCTCTTCGGGAAATCAGAGCCGGTTTATCTCCCAAAGACTGTACCAGAAGACGGATAACCCTGGAGTCGCCACTTTCTCCAAGGGCTGCCGCCAGAAGAAACCTTCTTTCTGCATCTGCTTCCTTCAGAAGTTTGTGCAAAAGAGCATGTGCCCGATGCCCCATCGCCCCCAGAAGACGGACAGACCAGAAAAACAGATCTTCGTCATCGCTTTGAACCATTTCTTCAAGATCCTTATAGATCTTATCCCCATATTTTTTCAGAGCCTGAAAAGCCAGATTGCGAATCCGATAGGAACAGGAAGTCAAAAGCGGAAACAGAAATGGGATGCTGGAGTCCTGGCGGAGTTCCCCAAGGCCCTCGAGCACCTGCCCGAGAATGACTGAGTCCTCCTCATGAATACAACCTTCCAGGGCGGAAGCTGCGTCTCTGCCAACCCCTCGAAGAAGCTTCACACACCAGAATCTCTGATCCGTGCTGCCCTCCAGTGCCAGAGTCCTGATAACCGGCAAGGCCTTATGTCCTAAATCAGTCAGCTTACGATAGGCCGCAACCCTGAGTTCATAGGATTCGTCATCCAGAAGATCAGCCAGAATATGAACCTGATCCTCATCAGCCTCGCCATGGACCAGAGACTCTACCAGCCGAACTCTTTCCTTGATATCCATCCGACGTAGAATGCCGTGATACTTCAGTGCCTGATCCTGCATCAGTCCTCCTTGGCTTACGGGGGATCGGAAACTGTTTCCGAATTCAGATAAACCCCTGCTGCCACCAGACGGTTCAGATTCTTCAAACCGGAATCCGTCCTCATGTCTGCGCCGAGCAGTCTACTGATTTTCTGTCCTTTGCGAATCCCCATGAAGGGAATGTCTGTCCTCGCCAGGAGCCCACCATCAGAATCAGCAAGAAAGGCAGGCTGTTCCGGTGCCTTCCAGAACGAATCCTGACGCAATACCTTGCGCTCTGGCCCCTGGACCATCAACACCCAGTTTGGATGAATCTCTTCCAAAGCCCAGTCTCCCGCCAATTCATAGCGGCACCAGTTCAGCATCTGGTCGCAGACCTGAAATATACCACAACGACCAGAACCTGCTTCCCGTATATACCGGACATCACAGAGCCCGATTCGAAGCCCCTCTTCCCGCACCTTTTCTTCGACCGTTTCCCGGGGTGGGAGGGGCTCAGGAAAAACTTCAGCCTGAACACTGGATTCACGAAATTCAGTCTGCATCAGGGGCAGGGGAAGATAAGTCATCACCGAAGGTTTTGGCTGAGTCGCCCAGTGGATCAGTCCAATACCTGCAAGACCCAGAGCCAAGGCCCGGAAAAAAACATCTCGACCCAAGTACCAGCCAAGCTGCAAGTCTGGATATTCCTGGGTCAGGACAAGAATGGAAAGCTCGGGCTCCAGCTCTTCTCTACTTCTGCGATACCATTTAAACCCCGGCAAATCCTCCAGAGCATGCACACTCCCACTCCAGAGCTCGGCCAGAAGACTCCAGTCCAAAAAGCGCGCTCTGTGTACCAGAAGTGGACAGCCAAACCGATGAGGTTCCCCACATTCCTGAAGCATCTCCTCCCAGGCTTCACAGGTCGCCCCCTCAACCTCCATCACTGAGACCAGAAGATCCTGCCGGGGCTTCAGAAAGAACATGTACCACGCATCTCCTCTCTGCGCTAGAAGCGCTCCTCCAGCCGGGAAAACCGACTGAAGAAGAGTCTGAATCATCTGCTGGGAAAGTCCACCGGGCGAGGCCAGATCCAACCGGATCGCCTCCCCTGCTTCTTCTTTCTGATTTCCGTCCACAAAAGAGATCCCGTTTAAGGAAATACAGGCCCGGATCTTTCGGTGAGGGGGCAGTTCAAAAAGGATGTGCTTCGCCATGTTCTCTGATCTCGGTCCAAAATTTCCAAAGTTTCAGACACTCTGTTCAAACCCTTTTCTTCTCCTGTACCAGAATGCACAATTACCCTCCAAACCGGGCATATATGTCCATTGTTGACTCCATGCACAAAACGATCGTATGATCAAATTAGAGAAGGGTGTGCCTTGTCACGATAGGCCCAACATGGAGGTTGGACCATTATGGCTTTTACAATTAGTAATATTCAATCCGCAGGTCTACTTACCATGGCCGGAGTCCGCCTTGAAGGCCGTGGACGCCCCAGCGGGACTTCCTCTGAGCTTTCCTCAATCTCCGATTCCGAAGCAACCAGCCGTTATCGTCTGTCCAGCCTGCAGAAAGACCAGATTGAACTTCAGAAAAAATCCACACGGGCAGCCATCGTCTTACAGGCAGTAGAGCAGACTGCCCGGGACATTCGCAATGACTCAGTCGGCAAAGAGACCCTTGAAACTCTCAGGCAGGCCGGCCTTGACGGCAAATCAAGCCCCATTCAGATTTCAGATCCGGCCCTGACACCAGTTGTAACTTCTGATCCCCCTCAGGCTGGCCGTTTTACTCTAAGAATCTTTGGGGGAACAGCTTCCGGTGATTCCATGAGCTACCGTTTGGAACTCGAGAACATCGTTACCAAACAGATCAAGACCCTGGAAACAACAATTCAACCTGTAACCGGTCTGATTGAAGGCATTGCTCTGCATATCCAGGAACCTCCTCCTGCTCAGGTGGATGTTCATGTCGCAGAGTCCAGCAACTACCCTCTGCCTGATCTTATTGCCCCCTTTAAGAAAGCCATGGACTCAGGAGACTACACCGAGGTCCGGGAAATTCTCGACACCCTGCAAACCGGTCTTGAAGACTATCAGTCCGGTATCCGTAATGATTTTGTCCGCGGCTCTCTCAGCCAGGAAAACATGCGGGCCGCCAGTCCTGACATCCATGGCATGCAGGAAGCTCTGAATGTTCTGGCCGGTGCCAATGAAGCCATGTTGAAAAATTCAAGCTCCTCGCTTCAGATGTTCTCTCATGTGAGTGCCGGCCAAACCAGCAACCTTCTGGAAGAATAAGGCTTCTCTGGAAGCAAAAGAAGCGATCAGCTTCCTTGGCTGCTCTTTTATCTGGCTTACTTCACTCCATCCAGAAACGGATTGTTTTGGGATTCCCAGGAAAGAGTTGTGTTCCTGCCATGCCCGGGTACAATTTCATATTCTTCCTGAAGCCCCAGAATCTGCTCCTTGATGGAGTGAAGGATCTGGCGGGAGTCTCCACCGGGAAGGTCGGTTCTGCCAATGGAGCCCCGAAATAGGGTATCCCCAGTAAAAAGAATCTTCTGCTTCTCAAGACAGAAGGTGCAGCTTCCAGGAGTATGTCCCGGCGTGTGCAGGACTTTGAGAGATTCGCTGCCAAAGGAAATCTCTTCTCCAGGATGAAGCCAGTGATCCACGGAATCTCCTTTGGGAACGCTCAGCCCAAACCACCCCGCCTGTTCATCCAAAGCCTCGTACAAAAACTGATCCCCCTGATGCAGAAGAATCTTTCCATGACCTTCCCGCTTCAACGGACCAGCCATCCCGATATGATCAAAATGGGCATGGGTATGCAGAAGATATTTGACCGTCAGTTCATGTCGGCTCAGGACTTCAAGAATTTTCTCTCTGTCCTCTCCCGGATCGATGACGATCGCTTCCTTTTTTTCCTCGCAGCCCAGAATCGTGCAATTGCACTGAAGAGGGCCGACCGGGAAGGTTTCAACAATCATGCTTTTCCTTTCAGAAGACCCTGAATTTTAGCTTTGCCACGCGGCAGCAGAATCAGGATATCTTCCCTGGCCTCACCACTTTCAACAAGCTCCAGAATCATGGTTTCCCGCGAGGCCCAGTCCTTTTTTTCCAGGCGCTTCAAAAGTTCATCCAAAGAATCTTTTTCTTCCGGCCCCAAAAACTCCTCAAGCTCCTTGAGGCTCATCCCATCTGGCCTGGTCTGTAAATAGCTCAAAACCGGTTTCACCGGAAGGCCCAGCCCTTCCTTGAGATACCAGCCCGAAAGAGTCAGCAGTCCAAAACTCAGGCCTACCGATAAAAGCCCGGTCACCGGAAAAGGAAACCAGAAGCCGGAATCCAGCAGAACACCAATCCCCAGAAGAAAGAGGATCAGTCCCCGCTTCCGCTGGCTTTGGCGTTTCTGTCTCCAGTTGGCCCTCAAGCCTACTCCTTTGCTTTGGAGCGAAACAGATCAAACAGAAGTGGCTGTCCGGCAGTCTTGTCCAAATCCGTCCAGAGAGTTCCTTCCCCGGCATGGATAATCCTGACCGGCAAACGTGATTCGGGCAAAGATTCCGTGGCCACCAGATAGGCCTGATAATTCTGAGCCCCTCCAAAAGCTTTCACGTGAATCTGGTTGAGCTCCGCCTGCTTCGCGCCCCGGATCTGATTGACCTCGGCATCAGCAATCGAGAGGATATCCGCAATCTGGGTTTCCAGTTTCTGAGTGTCCAGATCAATTCGGGAAACCTGCAAACGGGTTTCCGCCTCATACTCCCCAACCTGCTTGGTCGTATCCATCTGAATGGAACGCCTTAAGACATTGGTTGCAGCCTTGACCTGCTCGATCTCCTGCACAACCAGTTTTTTCTGCTCCTCAAGCTTGGCCTCCATTTTGGAAGTCTCTTCGATTTCCACATTCGTCAGCATCTGCTCCTGCTTGATCTGTGTCTGCATGATCGGAAGCTGAATCTTCAGAGGCACATAAACCCCCCGAGGCAATGTGGTCAAAACCCTCAATGGAGCCTCAATCACATATTCCCGCAGAAGATCCGTAAAATCCTGCTGAAACTTAGCTCTCGTATCCCCCTGAACCATCTGCTTGGCCGAGTATTCCGAGCCCACATTCCGACAGGCCGAATTCAGCTTGGGATTGATCACCCGATCCACAAGCTCACGAACATTTCCATAAGCATCTACGGCCCCAACTGCATTCTGGGGGTTTAGCTCCCAGAGCACGGTTACATCGAGCCCCACATTGAAGCCATCCCTGGAAGGAAAAGAAATCGCTCCGGCTTTCATGTGAGCCTCCTGATGATGCTTGAAGGTCTCCTGTTCCATATCCCCCGTCAGCATCTCATCCGTGATCGCAGGCTGAATATTGCCGCTGATGGTGTACTCGTTAATCCCGGTATTCACGAGCTCCACACGGTACTGGCGAGGATTGATGTAATGAGTTCCCGGGTGCAGGACCCTGTCTTTGACCACCCCACCCTTCTGATTGTTGATCAGAACTCCAACGCTTCCGAGTGGAATGGCCACCTCTGCCACAATTTCCACATCAAAGCCAAAGGGATTGAGACGATAGGTTCCCGGCCCAAGAACCCGGCGACGAATCCCGACTTCACCGTCCTCTGCCAAAAAGCGGTTCCCCGGAATCCTTGCTCCATATTTGGCCGTAACAATTCCCACTTTACCCGCCGGAACTTCAAGGACGGGATATTTTTTTGTCTTATAAAGAAGGGGCACAATCCAGTGACAGCCAGGCCCTAGGACATTCTTCTGAATCCCAACCTCACCTGGTTCTGCCAGAACCTTACCCTCCGGCAGCCCCCGACCATAGTTTCTGGTCAAAACCAGCATTTCCTGAGGGGCTACATAAACCAGACCGGAGACCCCGATCATGGATCCGATCAACAGGAGTACAACCGCAGCAATCCAAAAGCCAAGACGCTTCATTTCTGTCCTCCCCCATTTCCAGAAACCGGCTGGGCAAGCCGTTTCAATACATCTGCCAATTCCGACTCATCACTGGTAAAGACACCCTGAATCTGAATCCTTCTGGCAAACTCCTGGGCCGCAAAAGCCGCCCCTCCCCCGGAAGCCGCAATCTGTTCAGCCATTGCCTTTGCCTGGGCAACCCGCACATTGAATTCCTTAAGAATTTCTGCCCTTCCCTTTTCCACGACGGTATCTCTTTGTACTTTCGCCGAATCCAGATTCAGGCGGGCAATTGACTTGCGTCTTTCCGCATCCTGAAGAAAGATTTCCCGGTCCCCTTTGACCTTGATCAAGGCCATCTGTTTCTGGATATCCTCTTCAACCCGGGCCTGAGACTGCTTGATTTCCTCTCTTCGCTTGGCCACCTGGGCATCGGATTTCACTTTCTCGATGTCAGCCAGGATTTTGGCCCGTTTTTCCTTCTCAAGACCTCTGGCATTGATGATTTCCCTCAAAACGGTCGGGGGACGGATCTGGCGAATCACAACCGAGGAAACCTGAATCCCGAAAGGGAGAAGGGTATCCCTGAGCATTTCCTCAAAACGAACCTGAATTTCCTGGCGGGTTTCGCCACTGATGTACTCCTTGGCCTTGGAGCGGGAGCCAATGATCCGAAACAGAGAACGTGCATAGGGATAGATCAGTTTTTCCTCAACTTCCTTGAGAACCCCGGTTCGGGCATAGACTACAGGGGCTTCATCCTTTAAAACCTTCCACTCGATCGTGGCCGAGAGCCTGACTTCATAGGAATCAAAACTCATGAAAGTGATTTCCCCTTCGGCGAAGTCGGTCTTCTGAACCCGGATATTGTAGGGAATCACGTCATACATATAAGGATTCAGGTAATAGGTCCCTGGCTCCTTGACTTCATTTTGAATGCCTTTGTGTTCAGCGGAAGGTGCCAGATAATCAAAACTCTGACTGTCATCCCCAATTCTTTTGACCACAACCCCGACATGGCCTGCCGGAACCTCTACCACCGGAAATTTCTGAACCCGGTAAGCATAAGGATTGAGATTGTATTTCCCCGGTTTGAGCACCTCGGGCACAATCCCCTTGGTGTCCTCTTCGGATATGGCTTCGGGGTTAAAGACGGTTGCCAAAATATGACCTTCCGGCAAATCCTTCCCGTACTGTCGAATCAGAACCCCCATCTCCGAGGCATTGACAATCGTCGCATCGTGCAACTGACGGTCCCACAGAAAAGAGGAATACCAGTGCCAGCCTTCGCTTAAGACCTGATACTGAATGCCTTTTTCTCCCTCATTGGCAATGATTTGGGAAGCATCCGGAGTTTTCCCGAATTTTTTGACCAGGACCAGAATCCGGTTCTGGGGAACCGTAATCCGAAAGCCCCATAAAACCCAGATCACACAGGCAAAAAAAGCAATCAGCCCTCCTGTGCGAACCAGCTTTTTCACCTGTACCACGGACAGATTTTCATCAAACTCGGACATAAATCCCCCTTCTTCTTCAGGCCATACGCATCCAGAGTAACCCAGAGTAAGATACCCGCCACCCCGACCTGATGCAAAGCGTATTGCTTTGGTTCATGTGCTAAAATCTGCCTCAATGAAAGAAAAACAGCGCTTTCTACTCGCCTCCGGTCTAGCCCCCCTGATCGCTTTTCTTCTGATTCACGGATTCTTTCTTCTGTTTTCAGAAACACGATTAAGACTCGAATCCATGCTTCTGGACCGCCTGTTTGCCAATCGCGAACAAGTCAGTAAGGGCGGACAGGACCGGATACTGTCATCGGATCTGGGCAGTATGGGCCTGGAACCGATTGTGATTGTCACAGTGGATGAAAAAACTCTGAGTACCCTTTCCCAGAAACCACTGTTCCAGTCCGAACCCTGGAAAAATCTGAACTCTTCCGCCTGGCCCTTTGATCGCCGTATCACGGCTGAAGCCATCCGTCGTTTGAAAAGTTACGATGCCAGAGTCATTGGCGTGGATCTTCTGTTCCTGCACCCTCGCGACAAAGTCGCTGATGCGGAACTGACCCGAGCCGTGCGCGAAGCCGGCAACGTCGTACTGGCGACCCAGTTTGAAAAATCCCAGGATCAGGAAACCACCTATTTAAAGCCCTGGCCCGAACTGGCTGAAGCCGCCTCTGCTCTCGGCTATGTCAATGTCCCCCTGGATACGGATGGCATCATGCGCCGTATCCTTCTTCGACTCAGGGATCAGGAGGAAACCGTCCTTCCCTTTGCCCTCCAAATCTGGCACCTGCACCCCCTGAATCAGGCTTATGATTTAAGCCAGATGAAGTTTGACTCCACCCAGGCCACCCTGTCCACCCCGGACGGGCGTGAGAAACCCCTGTACCTGGCCCGGGACAACACCAGTTTTGATCCCATGTTGATCAATTTCAGAGGCCCGGCAGGAACCTTCCCCACTATCAGCTACGTCGATCTGTTTGATCCCAAGCGTCAGGAAAGCCTGAGAAATCTCATGAAGGGGAAAATCGTTTTGATCGGACTTTCCCACCCCGGCCTTCAGGACGTTTACCCCACTCCCTTCTATTCCTATAACAAAGAACCAACCCCCGGAGTGGAAATCCATGCCAATGCCCTCTTCACCCTGATGAGCAAGACCCGTCCCAGCATTCAGATCCCCGGGTTCTGGCCTCATCTTTTCAGTGCCTGGTTGCTGGGCTCCATCGTAGCTGGCATCACAAGCTTTTTTTCGATTGGCATCAGCATGATGCTTCTGTTCCTGTTCATGGGAAGCTGGTGGGTCCTGACCAATTTACTTTTTGCCTCCCATATTCTTCTGGATGTACCAACCATCCTTTTGACTCTGATTCTAAGCTATATCTTTGCGATCACCTTGAGAATGATCACCCGTGAGTCCGAGAAAGCCACAATCCGAAGGGTCTTCAACCAGTATGTTTCCAACCAGGTTGTGGATGAACTTCTGATGCACCCCGAGTCCCTGAGTCTTGGTGGCAAGGGCCTGGAAATCACTACCCTGTTTTCCGACATCCGCTCCTTCACCTCTCTTTCCGAACGAAAGACTCCCGAACAGGTGGTCTACCTCCTCAATACCTATTTCGAGCTGATGGTTTCAGTGATTACCAAATACAACGGCACGATCAACAAATTTATCGGGGATGCCGTCATGGTCCTCTACGGAGCTCCTGTTCTTCCCAACCAGACTCCTTCCCAAATGGCCATTCAAGCTGTAAAAACCGCCATTGAAATGCAGGAAACCTTGAAAGCCAGTTCTCAGGGAGAGCTCAAGGAAATCCGAATGGGAATCGGGATTTCAACCGGAGTCAGTGTCGTCGGAAACATCGGAGCCCAAAAACACAAGGACTACACCGCCATTGGAGACAAGGTCAATCTGGCCTCCCGTCTTCAGGGAAAAAGTGACTCCTTTGAAATCATCGTGGACTCCCGGACTTACGAGTACTGCAAGGAACTTTTTCAATTCGAAAAAATGGAACCTTTTCGTGTCAAGGGCAAAGAAGAGCTGATTCAGGCCTACAAGGTGATTTACTAGGACTTTGTGATAATATGGACCTGCCAGATTCTGATATGAAAATGGGGGAAAACGTGCAGGTCAAGGACATTCTTAAAAAAGCTGAAACTGCTCAGCGCATAACCAGAGAAGAGGCTATTCAGATTTATTCTGAGGCTGAACTCGGTGAGCTGGGAGCTACAGCCAACCGTATTCGCAAGAAAAAAACCGAAGCTGGCATCGTCACCTATCTGGTCGATCGCAATATCAACTATACCAATGTCTGCGATACAGCTTGCAAGTTCTGTGCCTTCTACCGTCCCTATGGTCATAGCGAAGCCTATGTTCTGACCAGGGAGGTACTATCCGAAAAAATCGCGGAAACAGCTTCCATCGGCGGGACCCGCATCCTGATGCAGGGGGGACATCACCCGGATCTGCGCCTGAGCTGGTACACCGATCTTCTGACCTGGATTCGGGAGACCTTCCCCACCATCCAGACCGACTGTTTTTCGCCTTCTGAGATTCACAATATCTGTGAAATTGAGAACATGAGCCCTTTTGAAGTTCTCAACGAATTAAAAAATGCCGGACTCATGGGCCTCCCCGGTGGTGGAGCCGAGCTTTTGGATGATCGCATCCGCTCCCAGGTTTCCCCCAAAAAAATTTCCGGAGTCCGCTGGATTGAAATCATGGATGCCGCCCAAAGAGCAGGACTCGCCACATCGGCTTCCATGGTCTTTGGTTTTGGCGAAGGTGTTGAAAATCGCATCGAACACTTCCAGATTTTAAGGAACCAACAGGACAAGGCACTGAAAGAATACGGCCAGGGCTTTGTCGCCTTTATTGCCTGGCCCCTTCAGTACGAATTCACCGCTTTAGGCCGCCAGTCAAAAAACCAGGGTATGTTGGGAGCCGGGGCCAACGTCTACTTGAGAAATCTGGCTATGGCCCGCATTTTTCTGGACAACTTCGCTCATCTTCAGGCTTCCTGGCCAACTATGGGCTTCAAAACCGCCCAGGTTGCCCTGGAGTTCGGAGCCGATGACTTTGGAAGCACCATGCTGGAAGAAAATGTGGTTTCCCAGGCCTCCTCAACAACAAAGCAGAAAATCCAGGTCGACAAGATCCTCAATCTGGTTCGCGAAGCTGGCTATATCCCGCGCCAGCGCAATACTTTTTACGAACAAATTGCTTAATTGAACCGATTTTAGATAGATCACGCAACCTTCCATCCTCTTCCTGCGTATACAATCATGAAAAGGCCATGCATTTATGGCTTGGCGGAGGACTTATGAAGATCTGCAAACTGAGCATTCGATTCCAATCCCTGGCGGTTGCGGCTGCAATCCTGGCAACTCCAGTAAGTGCAGACGGTTTTCTCGACCGGTTGTATATGGATGGAGAGCAAGGCTCCATGAGCTCGGGCTCTGTCAGGAGTACAGAGTTCAATTCCCCTCGTTCCCGTCTTACCGGACAGTCCGATACCGCCAACCCCTATCTCGGCAAGGTCGAACATCGTGTTTTTGATAGCGGCTTCAGCCCTCAGCGGGATCAGACCCTGTTTGTGGAAAGAATCCAGGACGGTGTTTCCAAATTCCGATCCGGTGGTGTGACCGAATACAGCAATGACTACAATATGTTCAAGGCCATCACCAGCTATCTGCGTTCTGCTGACGGCTACGAGGATGGCGGCAAGCCGGTGATTGCCATGTTCACCAAATCCCGCCAGGTTTTCCTGATTTACCGGGTCTACGAAGCCCGCGATGGCAGAGCCACTCTGCTTTGCTATTATAACAGTGATGGTCGGGTTGGTTCTCCAGGCCGCCTGTTCGAAGAAAAATCCTTTACCTTGAACGGCTATAAGCTCAGAAACGGCTACCGCATCACCGAGGGCAGTGCCAATGATCGAGGTCTGGAAATCGGCCTGATTGATCCGGCTCGCAAGCTGGAAGCCGAAACTCCTATGGACTACATCTCTGATGGAGGTATGGGCGTTTTTGAAGATACCTCCCCTATCGTGGGTCAGGATGACTGGGAAACCAACCCTCCCCATCCGGATAACTATCAGTATGGCGAAGGTCAGGTTGAAACCAAGGCCAAGTCCACTGGCGATCTTCTTTCCGGCATCATGGAACCCGTTCTGTTCGGGGCAAAGATTGGCATGGGTGCGTACATGCTTAAAGAAGTGTTCAAGAAAAATGATGACGACGACGATGATGAAGACGATTGGGGTAATGGCTACGGCTATGGGATGGGGTATGGCTACGATTCCGGCTACGGGATGGGGTATGGCTCGGGCTATGGCATGCAATACGGCAATGGTTCCATCATGGGAGGGGGCATGATGGGGGGAGGCATGCCTGGGATGTACCCGGGAATGTACCCAGGAATGTACCC
>CAZDAM010000066.1:0-19192 GCA_964503595.1 uncultured bacterium | reverse complement strand
ATGCACGGAATCGATGGGGGCGGCTGGATAAGCTGAAACGGTGAAGCCTGCCGCCCACCCTGCTTATAAGATGCTAAGGTGCTTCTATGTCTACTTAAGTCAGCTTCAGCTGTTTGAGCCCACTCCTTCTGAAGGGGAAGAAAAAATGCTGGAAAGAATCCATAATTGCTTTTTTATCCGGTTGTGTTTTAGAGGGTTGGTCATTCTGGGAGACTCTGGAATCACGATTTCGTGAAGGGATGCTATCCTTGTTTTATGACACTACCGGTTTATTTTCATCTTGATCAGCTCAAACACAAACCGCAGTTCGAATGGTCCTTTGGAGAAAAAATGGATCACCCGGAGACGACACGCCGGGCGGAATCCATTCTGGAGTCTCTGGCTTCGGGAGCGGGGATGTTTTCGCTCAGGACTCCCGATCAGATTCCCCGCTTGATTCTGGATCGGGTCCATGCGTCCAGCCTTTTGAAACTCTATAAAACGGCAGAGGGACTTCCGGAGGAGAGAACCTGGTATCCGAGCGTCTATCCGCGGCAGGGGAAAACCCATGCCGACCCCAAAACCCTGAATCATGCCGGATACTGGTGTTATGACTCGGGGACTCCTTTGAACGCAACCACCCGAATGGCTGCGGTGTGGAGTGCCTCCTGTGCCTGGGAAGTGGCCAGGCTGGTTGCTTCTGAAGTTCACAAGGAGGCCTATGCCTTGTGCCGGCCTCCGGGCCACCATGCATCAAGGGATGTTTTTGGGGGTTACTGCTATTTCAATAATGCGGCCATTGCCGCTCAGATTCTCAAGGAAAAAGGTTGTCGGGTCAGTATCCTGGACATTGATTTTCACCATGGAAACGGGACACAGGAACTTTTTTTCAGGGATCCGAGGGTCCAGTTCATTTCCATTCATGGGGATCCCAGCCGTTACTATCCCTACTATGCCGGATTTTCTCATGAAACGGGTTCGGGGCCAGGTCTTGGCACCAATCTGAATCTGCCTCTTCCCGAAGGCACTGACTTTTTCCTGTATTTCAAAACCCTGACCGAAAAAGCCTGTCGGGCTATTGAGGATTTTGCTCCGGATGCCCTGATTCTCTCTGCTGGCTTTGATACCTTCAAAGGCGATCCTGTGGGGGGGTTTACTTTGGAAACCCCAAACTATGCCCCTATGGGGGAAGTCCTGGCCCGTTTGAAGCTGCCGACAATCATTTTGCAGGAGGGGGGCTATGTGGCCGAGCACCTGGGGGCCAATGTCCTGACTTTTCTTCAGGGGTTTATGGAAGGTCGAAAGGCCCGGATCAGATGAGGATCCATCACGACATCGCAGAGAAGGGTCAGATCAAGCTCGTGCATCTGATGACGGGAAGTCGAGAAGCAGCCTAAAAATCCGTTCAGGTCTTCTTCCAGAAAGACGGGGTAGAGCATGAGGCTTCGGATATCGGCGTGAAACTCTTCACGGATAAAGAGGCTTCTCAGGCCTGTGGCATCGCGGATCGCTGAAAGGAAAGCGGACTCGTGCCTTTTCAGAAGGTTCAGGGTTGTTTCAGAGGCGGACATGGTTTCATCCGGAAGGGAGACAAAGAAGACCTGCCCGCTCATGGAGCTGCTTTCAAGGGTTTCCAGCAGATCATTGGGGCTGGTCCCATCCTGGAGTCTGCGGTAGAGGCTTAGGAGGCAGTGGCTGATGCGGGTATTGCGGCTTAGGCGATCCATCCGATCCGCAACCCTGAAATAGAAGGGGAGCAGATCCAGAAGGGGGGCGAGAACAGGGTGCTGGGAGCTCATATTGTCGCAGGCAAACCAGGCTTTGGGGCCGAGTTCTTCCAGGGTGTGCAGGGCGAATTCCGGATGAGGCGGGGCTTCGGTACGCGCCGTTCGGATGGTATCCAGAAAGGTGTGGAGTCCCCGGTTCATGGCAAAGACCTTACGGCCTTCCAGGCCGGGCAGGCAGAGTCCGGGAGTATGAATGCCGATTTCGTCCTCTAAAAGCTCCAGAAGCTGCCAGAAAAAATCTTCGGCCAGAGATGTTTGGGAAAGGATGCGGTTGGCTTCTTCAAAGAAGTATTTACTCAGATTTTTTGGAGTAGAAACACCATCCACGGGGAGGTCTCCTTGATCGGGCCCGAGTCGAGATCCTCAAAACCGTATTCCACTCGAAAGCGCAGTTCACGGAAGAGCTCAAGCAGTTCGTAGAGAGAATAGAGCTGGTAGGCAAAGCTGTAGGATTTCACCTCACAGGTCTGGTTGTGAATCAGGGTTGCCCTTTGCAGAAGCCGGGAAGTCCCCGGTTCAAACTGGCGGGTATAAAAAGCTGTCCAGTCTCCATGTTTCACAAATTCATTCTGGGAATCCATTTCCTGCATCAGTTCGATGGTAGGAAGATCCAGATAGATTTTTCCTTCTGGTTTCAGCTGGCGCTTGAGCTGCTTGAGAGTCTGGGTGAGTTCCTCGCGGCTCAGAAAGCAGGCCTGGCCAAAAGCCATGAGGGCCAGGGAGAAAGGGCCCTGTACGGGAAGATCCCGCAAATCAGCCTGAATCGGCTGGGGATGACCCTTGAGGCTGGCAAAACTGATATCCAGGGCAATACCGGGAGCGTTTTCCCTTAAGGGTGAACTCAGACGACCTCTGCCACATCCCAGATCCAGAAATGGCCCCTCACCCAGATGGGGAAGGAGGAATTCAATTTCCTCATGATGAGGAAGAAAGCCTTCTCTGGTGGTTTCGAAGAAGTGATCGGCAAATTCGTGGTGATCCCATGCATCGCTTTGAGTGCCGGTTTCAATATCTTGATTCAAAAGGGTTAAAAATTCTTTTAGTTCCATCATCAGGCGGCATCCTATCAGCCCGGTGGGGTTTGGGTCATGCTATCTTGATTCGGTGCATGTTCCGATTCGCTATGAATTCCGCTGGCCCCCCGATTCCACTGCCTCAGACTGGCTTGGTGGAGGAATTCTGATCCTGGGAATCTGGCTTGGCTGCCTGACTTCTCTTTGGTGGTACTGTCTGATTCCGGCATTTGTTCTGGCTCTGTTCCTTCATCGGCTGCTTCTTTGTGAACAGCGCTTTCTGGTGTACAAAGACGGAACCTTTCTTTTGAATCGTTATGGACGGGAAGAGAAATTTCTATGCGATGAGATTTTACGGGTGGAGATTTTTGAGACCAAGGCCAAATCCTTCGCCCGACTGGTTTTCAAAAAATCGTCCATTGCTCCCGTGACCCTGAATTCCCAACAGGCAGATTTTCAGAGCTTTTTTGCCATTCTTGAAGAAAATCCTCTCCTTGAAGGGCGCTTTGTGCGTCTTGAGAATCAGGGATGGGCCCATTAGAATGAGAGCATGACCCGAGCCTCGCTTCTATTTCTGATCCTTGCGGCTTCAGCTTCGGCTGATGCGATCATGAAAGTACGGGCAAGGGATGATAACCGTCGCAAGTACGAGTTCCAGTTCACTCTCACCCGAAAAGAAGAAAACCGCCTGGATTTCAAGCTCAAGGAAATTGTGCGTGATTATGAAATCCGTACCCGCAAGCAGGTTGCCGAGCGCCGAGGCTATGCAGAAGAAATCTACGGGGAGAAAAACTATGAGTTGGTTCGGCTGGAGCTTTTTGAATGGCTGATTTACGAGGATCGCTTTCAGCGGATCCTGCACACCAACACCACAGTTACTGACGTGGGTGATTTTTAGGGGCAAGCATGCGAAGAACCTGTCTTCTGCTTCTTATCAGTTTGTTTTCGGCTCTTGAGGCTTCGGAGTGGGAGCCTTTACGCAAGGTGGTATTGCCGGAAGGCCCTCATCTGGCTTTTCGTAGGGATACCCGCTCTGATCTGGTGATAGTAGCTCTCCATATTCCTTTGCCAGTGAAGTCCAGCCTTCCCAAGGGGGCAGGGCCCCTGCTTGCAGAAATTCTGAAAAAACAGGCGGGCCTGGAAATGGCCCCTCTTTCCGGAACCCCTGTCTACAGCTTGATCTCCTATGCGACTCAGGAGGGCCTGAAGCTGAGTTTTCATCTCTTGCGTTCTGATGTGGATCCGGTTTTGCATAATACTTTGACGAAGTTACTGAAACCGGAAATCAACCAGGAAATTCTTGATGAGGCCTATGAAAAGATTCGCAAGCAGGCTCAGGCGGGAATGATGGAGCCTGCTCAGATCTCCCTTTTGAAAAATCATGTCTTCAACAGCTTTTTGAGAGACGAATACAATTATGCTGAGCATCCGGGCTCGGAGGATGCGGCCAGACTGAGTGTTGAGCAGGTGAAAAAACTTTATGCCGAAGGGGTGGGGGCCCCCGAGCTCTCCTTTGCTGTTTCCGGTAATGTTACACTTAAAGAGGTTGCTCCACTGATCCGGGAATCCCTGAAGAATTTACCCAGCCAGGCTTCTAGGGCCGTGGAGCCTTTGGAAACCCCGCAAAGAGAAGCCTATTTCCCGGCGGGCAAGAATCGTTCCCTGGCATCCTTGAACTTTGCTATGCCGAGGGCCGATTCAGAGTTATGGCCGGTTTTCTGGCTGATGGACGATATCCTGAAAGTCGGACATTCGGGTATGTATGAGAAAACACTGCGGGAAGCCGGTATGACGGAGAAAAAAGCCGAAATCATCCATTCCAGGGGGCGCAGTATTCTGATGCTTCCCTGGCAGGGTAACCGGATTTCAGCTTCGTTTGCCATCAACCGAGTCAAAGGTGTTTTGCAGCTTTTCAACGAGAAGGAAATCAGTGAAGAGGAAATGCAGATCATTCATCAGCGCCGTTTGAATCAGATCTCGGATGATCTCAGCAATCCCATTTTTCAGACTTCTTTTTCGGTCAGTTGGGAAGCCTATCAATGGCCGAATGTCCTGCTGGATGAAATCCGCCTGGCAATTCTTCGGATCAATCCGGCAACCATCCGGGAGTTTTTCCGCAGGTTCGTCAATCCGGAACAGGCTCAGCTGACGGCGATTGTAGCCAACAAGGATGTACCGGATGAAAAAGTGGAACGCTTTGAATATGGACTGACCAGAAATGTGGGTCTGATTGTTCGTCGGGATATTCGTCAGGAGCAGGTAGGGGTGGCTGCTGTGCTGCGTCTGCCAGAATCCGCTGATCCCAGAATAAGCTATCTGGCAGCCCATGCAATTCGGGAAGCGGGGATTCGTTTGAAATCCCCGGAGGTGGCCAGAATTTACCAGTCTCTGGGGCTGGAGGCGGAAGTCCGTATGATCGGTCAGGATATTCTGTATGCCTTATCCGGTCATGCCTCCATGCTGGAGAATTTTCTGAAAATTCTGCCTCAGCTGGTTTATGGCATGGAGGTGGATCTGAATGCTCTTGCCAGCGCCCGTCAGAGTCTGATTGTACAGAAGGAAAATCTGGGAACTCTGGAACTTGGAGTGGCCCGTCTGTTTGAGAGGGCGAGCCCGGCATCGGTAGGAGCCTATGCGGCGGCTCTGGATTTTCGTAAAACCTCTTTTCGGGATTCCGATGTTTTGGAATGGCTTCAGGAAAATCGGGAGAAACTGAAATTGTCTTTTGGGGTGGTTGGTCCGGTGGAACCGGAAATGGTGGAGCAGAATCTGCGCTCTCAATTGGAGTCTCAAGGCTTTGAAATGGTTGATAAAAGCTTTTTCCCCGAAGCTCCTTCGTTTGAAGATCTGGTTTCTCAGTCTGTGAGCACAAAAATCACGACCTCGACCAAAGGAGATGAATTTGCTCTGGTGCTGGCGGATTTTTATCCCAGGGAGGAAGTGAGTCCGATGGAACAGGCCTGTATTGTGGTGACAGTCCTGAGGGTTTTAAGAAATCGCGCATTACTGGAAGAGGACATGAAGGGGCTGAGAGTCGATCTGAGCGCTACGACCAACCCGTTTGTCCAGATTGTATTTGGAGTTTCCGGTTTGGTGCGCGAGCGCGAGCATGTAGAAAAGAGAATTCTTGAATATCTGGAGGAAGCAGCTTCGTTTGATTCTGATGAAGCTCTGACGACCTTCCGCAAATACGTCCAGTGGGCCCGCAATATCGAGCATCTGTTGCCTTCGGCTCAGGCCGGCACTTTAGCCGTTCAGGGAATCTATGATATGGATGGAGAGTTGGAAGAGAAGCTGCTGGGCGCGCTTGAAAATGTCACTTTGAAGGACGTGCAGGCTACTTTCGATAAATTCTTCCGCTGGAAATGGCGTCTTGAGCTGACGCCTTCCCAGCCATGATTGGTGTTTTTGATTCCGGCTTTGGAGGCCTTTGCATTCTGGCTGGAATGCTGAAGGCCCTTCCTGAGCATGACTTCCTTTATCTGGGAGATTCCCGCCGCAACCCATATGGGGCCCGCTCGGCAGGGACCATTTATGAGTGGAGTCGTGGAAGTGTGGACTGGATGTTTGCTCAGGGGTGCGAGCTCATTATTCTGGCCTGCCATACAGCTTCCAACAGTGCTTTAAGAAGGCTTCAGCAGGAATATCTTCCGGCCTCTCCCTATTCCAATCGAAGGATTCTTGGGGTGACGATTCCTCTGGTGGAAGAAGCTTCCAGGAGTGCCCGAAAGAGAGTGGGAGTCCTGGCCACAAGAGCAAGTTGCCAGTCGGGCTCCTTTGAGACGGAAATTGCCAAGAGAAATCCGGATCTCAAGGTCATCTGCCATGCGGCACCGGTTCTTGTGAGCATGATTGAGGAGGGCATGCAGAAAAGCCCGGAGGCCCGGCGGATCCTGAGAAAGGTTCTGGCTCCCCTCAAAATGGCTTCCGTGGATACCCTGATTCTGGGTTGTACCCATTTTCCCGCCATGGAAGAGGACTTTCGCCGCAAGGCCGGAAAGAAAATCAGGGTGATTTCCTCTTCCCGGGTGGTCGGAGCTTCCTTGCAGGACTATCTGATGCGCCACCCGCAAATCGATCAGAAAATCGGAAAGAATCGGCAGTGTGTGTTTTACACCACGGAAGATGCATCCCGGTTTGAGGAATACGGTAAAGGTTTTCTGGGCCGGAGTTTTCAGGCCAGTTCCGTTCGCCTCTAGAGCACCGAACAGATAGATCCAGATTCTGAAGTATATATGTCTTCCGAAAACAGGCCATTTTACACGACAGAAGCTGTCGCCTAAGACGGTCGATTTTTTAAGAGATGCAACCCAAAAGCCTGATCGGTGCTTTGGCTACATGGCCTGAGAGTACAGGCCGGGCAGGATGGGGCGATTGACCTCATTGATGGGCAGGCTTTCCCAGTCATGAAACATGCCTTTCCCAAAGCGCCAGGCACCTTCCAGAACTTCGCGGTTCAGCCAGCGGGTGCTGCTGTCATCAAAGTGGCTGAATCCGGCCTGAATTTGCTGGGGGGTTCGGCCCTTGCAGGCCATCTGAAAGCCCCAGTCTTCAAAGGACTTCATGCTGACCTGAAGAGATAGGGGCTCAAAGCCGGCTCTCGTCATGGTCTTTTTGATGACCCCAAACACCTTGCGGTTGAAAAGGGGGGAGGTGGACTGAACGGCCATGCATCCACCATCTGCCAGGCTTCGGTGAGCCAGAAGATAGAATTCCTCGGAGTAGAGCCGGGCTGTATCCAGATGGTGGGGATCGGGAAAATCCACAATCATGATGGGCCAGGGGCCGGGGTTTTCCAGAAGGAAATGAAAGGCATCATCAGCAACATGGGTGACTTTGGGATTCTGCAGGGCTTTTTCGTTGAGACTCGCCAGATTTGAGTAGCGGAAGAGTTCCACGAGGGTGTGATCCGGATCCACCAGAACGATGGAGGCCAGATCTGGGTATTTCAGCAGTTCACGGGCTGCCATTCCATCCCCTCCACCAAGAATCAGGGCCTGTTCCCTTGAGGATGCCAGCTGGGCTGCCGGGTGAACCAGCATTTCGTGATAGCGGTATTCATCAATGGTTGAGAACTGAAGGCCGCCGTTCAGATAGAGGCGGATATCAGGGGTTTTCTGAAAATCCGGATACTGGCGGATTTCGTAGGCGACAGATTCTGTTTTGAGGCTGGCCAGGCTTTTGTAGCGTTCCTTGCGACCGGCCCAGGGGGATTTGTCCTGGCGGCTTTTCTGGGTGATGACAATGGATTGAAGTTCGCTGTGTTCATCCAGGACAATCGGATCCCGATAAAGCCGGGCATCGGCAATTTCCTTGAGTCGCTCAAAACTTCCGAAGCCACCGATGGCCACTCCGATACAGATGAGAGCGCCGAACGTGACGGATTTGGGGTACTGAAACCGGTGGAAGTGAATGATGAAGGCGGTCAGAGCCAAAAGAAGATTCATCAGCCCGCCGCTCCAGGCCGTCAGATGCAGTCCCCATTGGGGCAGAAAGAGGAAGGGAAAGGCGGTGAAAGCCAGAAGAGAACCGAAATAGTCGGCCATCAGAACCATGGCGGAATTCTCCTGAAGTTCGGTCCCAAGCTTTTCATTGAGGCGCAGAATCAGGGGGATTTCCAGACCGATGAGGGTTCCGGTGCAAAGGGACCAGATCATCAGAAGGGGGCCGGCTGCCCGCATTTCGTGGCTTGCAATCCAGTAGATGGAGCTGACACTGAGCATGCAAAGAAGGGACAGAAGCATTTCATTGAAGGCGAACATGTCCCAGCTCACCCGCTGAAAATATTTTCTGCCGGAAAGCCAGCTTCCGAAGCCCATAGCAAACATCATCAGCCCCATGGTCATCAGAAGGGTGTGGTTGGTTCCTCCAATCAGAAGAGAGCCCAGATTGAAGAGAGACAGCTCGGCCATGATGCCGCAGAAACCGCTTAAAAGCATACAGGCGATAAGAAGGCGGGAGCTTTTCATGAAAGAAACGGGCTCATGGCACCAAGTAGGCAAAGCAGGGTCAGACAGCGCTCCAGAAGCGGGAGTTTACGGAATCGGAAGCGAAGATCGGCTTTGAGGCTCAGACCAAGAACAAGAGTAAAGATAAGGATTCGGACTCCGGGGGTTGTGGCCGGGCCAAATCCCATGAGAAGGCTTGCAAAGCTTGCCGGGATAAAGGCCAGAAGAAAACGGGAAAGCAGGGAAACCCCCTTGTAAAAAGCACCGGCGAGCCCGGCAATCAGAAAAAGGGCGGGAAGCAGGGAGTCGGAGCGAAGAAGTTCAGGGAGCATCTGGGGGCCGGAGAAAAGAAGAGAGGAATTTGTGGTGGTGAAACGATAGAGCAGGGGCAGAAAGGCCGCACCGAAGATCAGCCAGCCGGATTCTTTCTTGGGTTCTGTCATCAGAAGAAGACCGAAGAAGGCAAAAACCAGGGCCAGAACGGGATAAAGCCAGGCCAGGGGGGTCAGAAACAGAAGCCAGGGATAAAAGGAGGAATCCTCCCGCTTTTCTTCCCGTTGAAGAATGACCAGGACCAGCAGGCCCAGAACTGTCCCCCAGATTCGCAGGGGTTCACCGTACAGGCCGATCTGACTGAACCAGGCAATCAGGACCGTACTTAAGGCCCGTGATTTGGGCCAGGGTATCCATTCATCGAGAAGAAGAAGAATCAGGGGTCCCATCAGAACCAGCCCGCCGAGCTGGAAAAAATAGGGCAGGGAAGAGGGATTTCCCAGAATATTCCCAAGGGTTGGGATAAGGGCCAGACACCATAGAATGAGAGGCCAGCGGTTTTTCAGGATCCAGGCTTGATAATTCATGGGCGCATTATATCGATTCTTGGGCCCTGAAAAAAATCCTTCGGAATTCCGAGACACTATGCAAGCCAAGTGCAAGAATATATAGCTGTGCCTGACCAAGGTGCTTTGCTGAGGGATCCGTCAGGCAAAGAATTTTTCTGGCCATACTCATTTCCACCCTCTCCCTGATCGGATGCATTTCATCCAGTGATGATGGAGGAACGCCAGCTTCAGGAGGGGGGACCAATACCCCGACAACTCCGGGAGGAAATGCAGGGGGGAGCTCGACCAGTAACACGGTCCTGAAGGCAACCATCAAGGATGGTCCGATTCGAAATGCCCGTGTCTGGCTGGCCAGCATGAAGCGGGGGCCTCTGATTACGAGTCCCTTTCTCTCCGATGCTGCGGGCCTTGCTGAGGTTTCGGTGCCAACAGCGGTTCTTACGACTCTGAATCAGGATGATATCGTTCACTGGTATGCGGAATCCGGTGCCAATACCCAGATTACAACTTCGGGAGGAAGTTCGGATCTGGCTACCGGACAGTTGAGTCTGCGTTCTGTTCTGGCCAGTGGAGGAGATCTTGCCATCGGAGCCAGTCAGGGCTTTCTGGATACGACAACCGGAGATCTGGCCAGGGCCAGCTTTGTCAGCCATTTTTCCAATGCCCGCATGACACTTCTTGAATCCGGCCTTGGGATTACGGAGCCGATTCGTCCGACATCGTTTACGACGAGTTCGGCTGATTTTCTGGAACTTGTCCGTGGTGGAGAAGAGGTTCTGACCCGTGAGCTTTCCGATGCGGGAAGCCCGACGACGAGTAAATTTCTTTTGGTAGCCGCAGCGACAAAGGCGATTCTGGAAAAAGGGGTTTCCCAGCTTGTGGCGGGAGGGTCCTCGGCCAGGACGGATGCAGGCAAGGCTCTTTTGCAGTTGGCATCCGGAACCACAGCGCTTTCGGCAGAATTTCAGGCAGAAATCGACAATGTCATCACTTTGGTCAGGCAGGATCTAAGCCAGACGGATTTTCAGGCTTCTTTACCTGCGGGCCAAAGCAGTGTTTTACAGAATGTTTCCAGCAATGAAGTCAAAAATTCAGCCCTGGTGACCCTTCCCCCGATCCGAATGGTGTCCGTCGCGGATTTGAATGCCACAACTCCCTTTGTCATCATGCGCGATGAAGCTGTTCTTTCCGATCAGCTTTTCAGTGGCTCGAATCTTCATCTGGCCCCTACTGTTCTTCCTCCCGGCGGAGACTTTCCCTATTCCCAATAAATCATGAGTGTTTCGGAGGTATCATGCTGCGTTTTCTGATTTCAGGCCTTCTGGTCCTGATGGCGATGGTTTCCACAAGCCATGCCGACAGATTTCTTTATACTCTCACTTTAACGGATGCATCCGGTGGTCCTCTGAATCTGACGACGACCATCAATTCCGTTGTTCTGGATTTTTTCACCAGTGATTCCTTTGGGACCAGTATGGCCCAGACAAGCTTCGCTTCGGTTCCGATCAAACAGGGTCAGGCCCGTTTGATGGTGGATCTGCCCAATATGAACACCCTGTCCTACCCCTGGACCCAGGTCACCATCAATGGGACGGCTTTGAGTCCAAGAAGAAAGCTGGTCTATGTTCCGCTGGCTTCAAGGGCGGATTTTGCCACGATGGCCGCATCGGCCACGGATGCCACCAACCTTGGAGGCGTTCCGGCATCGACAATTCTGACGGTTTTGCAGCAGCAATCCAGCATGTATTCCGATGAAATGGCCCGTTCAGCGGTGTTGTCTCAGGGAACCAGCCTGGCGACAACCCGGCCTCTTCTGATTGGATCCTCCTCCGCAGTGGTGACCACCAAAATCCAGGTGATGGATTCTTCCCTTACGGAGAGATTCAGGGTCGATTCCATGGGCCAGACCTGGCTGACAACCCTGCATGTCTGGCAGGAAGCGATGATGCCGAGTCTTCAGGTCACCGGTATGATCATGGCGGATCAAAGCCTGAAGGTAGGGCAGCAGATGCTTTATGCCCATTCCACCAGTGGAGTCGGAGTGAATACCATGATGCCGGGGGCGACGTTGCATGTCACCGGCCATTCCGGAGCCATGATGCCGTTTGCCGTAATGGCCAATGGCACAAGCCATCCGGCCCTGCATGTTTCCTCCATGGGAAGAGTCGGGATTCAGACAGGCATGCCGATGGCTGATTTCAGTATTACCGGCAGAGCTTCTTCCTGGCCGATGGCGGTCATGACGATGAATGCGATGCATCCATCGCTGGCGGTCAGTTCCACCGGTTATGTGGGTGTCATGACAGCTGTTCCTAAGGATGCTTTGGATATTCATGGCTATGTCCGGGCGATGGGCTTCAAGGATGCCATGGGAAACATGATCATGGCCCCGAATATGGCTGTTACGCAGGGGGTTGGTGCCAGTGTGGCTGGCGGGGTTCAGAATACAGCTTCTGATATGTATGCCTTTGTCGGCGGTGGACAGCTCAATTCAGCCACCGGGGTCGCCTCTGTTGTCGTGGGTGGCCAGAACAACCGGGCTATGGGCAATCATGCTCTTATCGGAGCGGGTCAGTCCAACCGGACTTCAGGTATGTATAGCAGTGTGGTGGGTGGTTCGAGCAACCAGGCTGATGGCCCGTATTCCTCCATTGTCGGAGGAGCAGGAAATCAGGCATGGGGAAGTCACGGTTCCGTTGGCGGTGGCAAATGGAATACGGATACGGCCCAGGGGATTTACAACACCATCTCTGGTGGTCACATGAACTGGACTTCAGGCTGGCATTCCGCCGTTGGTGGCGGTGCCATGAATATGGCCTGGTCGACCGGTACGATTTCCGGTGGAGAAAGCAATCAGGCCTGGAATTACGGTTCTGTTGCGGGTGGTGGCTGGAATACCGCCGCGGACTGGACCTTCGTCGGTGGTGGTCGTGAAAACTGGGCTGGTGGTATGTACTCGGCGATTCCGGGTGGCCACAAGCTGATGATTACAGCCCCGCACAGCTTTGGTTTCAATGGCCATGCCTCGAATGCCTATACCATTTCTGAAACCAGTGTAGCCGCTCTTCTGGGAGTCTCTGTCGCGATTAACACGACTTCTCCGTTTGCAGATCTGACGGTTGTAGGGCGGAATACTTCCGCCTGGTCGGTTGCTGTTGTTACAGCTCCAATGGCGACTGTTCCGGCTCTTGCGATTGAAAACAGCAGTGGCAAGGTTGGGATTATGACGGCGGCTCCTATGGCCACGCTGGATGTACAGGGTTTTGCCCGCCTGAAGATGTATGCGGCTCCACCTATGGCTTGCAGCATGCAGCTGGCCGGATCCATCGCTCTGACATCAATGGCCCAGACCTGTGCATGTACCGGAGGAACGGTGGACTGGGTCTGGTCGGTCAATCCAACGAAGGTCTGTACGTTTGGTGCGGCGAATCAGTAATTTTTAACTTGTGAAAAAAGGGTGACTTCCGGATGGGAGTCACCTTTTTTGGTTCTGTTTCATTCGTGAGAACAACAATGACTCTGGAAGATGGATATGAGCCCTGATTTTCCTGCTGGGTCATCCGCATAAAATTCCCGCATTGCAGTTTTTTGATTTATCGCTTTAAACTGCCCGGAACCAGAAAGGGATGGATATGGCGATCAAAATCATTTCCTGGAATGTCAATGGAATCCGGGCCTGTGCCAAGAAAGGGTTTCTGGATTTTCTTAAAAATGAAAAACCGGATGTTCTTTGTATTCAGGAAACCAAGGCAAGTCAGGCTCAGTGGCCAAAAGAGCTTCTGAGTGAAGAGGGCTACGAGATTTTTTATTCTGATTGCCAGATCAAGAAGGGATACAGCGGTGTGGCTGTTTATTCTCGCTTGAAACCCCGGAGTGTATCCACTGAGTTTGCTGTCGAAAAATTCAATGTGGAAGGCCGGATTCTTCGTCTGGATTTCGGGGGCTTTGTCCTTTTTAATCTGTATGTCCCCAATGGTTCCCAGGGTGAGGAAAGGCTGAACTATAAAATGGAGTTCAGTGAGCAGCTGATGAAGGAATGTGAAGAGCTCGCGGGGAAAAGAATTCTGATCTGCGGGGACTATAATACAGCTCATAATGAAATTGATCTGAAGCATCCCAAGGCCAATGAAAAGAATTCAGGATTCTTGCCGATGGAGCGGGCCTGGATGGATCGCTTTCTTCAGTCCGGTTTTGTCGATACATTCCGTAATCTCTATCCTGAGGAAGTGAAGTATTCCTGGTGGACATATCGGGCCGGTGCCAGAGAAAAGAATGTGGGATGGCGCATTGATTACGTCTGTGTGAATCAGGATCTGGCCGCATTTGTAAAAGATGCCTTCATTCTGAATGATGTCTATGGCTCGGATCATTGCCCGGTTGGGGTTCTTCTGGATGAGTCCGTTCTGGGCTGAATTGTTTTATGCGTAACTGGATCGGCTTCTGGGTCGGTCTTCTTTTGCTGATTCCGGATATTTTTGGACTGGGATCGTGTCAGGTGTGTCATCTGGATCGCGCGGCAGAGCTTTTGAATCGCCATGAGGTTTTTGAATCCTGGCGGACCCTTCCCCGTCAGCAATGGCGGGGGCACATGTTCTTGAACGAAGAAGATCTCAAGAGCCTTCAGAATCCCTCGAAATCGACACCATCAGTGACAGGGCCGGACTGGTTTGAGCGCTTTGAGAGTGCCCTGGCCTCAAGGAATACAAGTTTCCTGCATGCCCTGGTTTTGGAGGGAAAGCAGGATACTCCGGGTCTCATGAGTACCTGGGAGCTTCTGAGTGAGGCTCTGGATACAGCTTTTTTCAGTAAGGTGGAGAGAATTTCCCGCGCTCTTGCCGAACCTTTCTTCCATCTTGAGATGGGGGCAGGCAGTACTTTGGAATACAGCAGTGAATCCAGGGTCTGGGCTTCGCGGATCTGGCCTGTTTTTCCCGGCTTTCGGCGCAAGGGCAAGGTGGAATACAGTTTTGAAACCAATGCCGTATCGGCCAGCGGCTATGAGGGCAATCTGATCTATTCCGGCCTGAATGAAAAAGGTGAAGAGGAGTGGTCGGCTGAGGCGAACTATTTTCTGGAGCCAACCGGAAGAGTCCAGAGGTTGAAGTGGGTTCATGAGATGCCTATTCCTTCCGGAATGAAAAATGCTTCGGGAATCTTTGAACGGGGGCTTAATCTGAATACCCTGACCGGAGAAAAAACCATCTGGCTGGGCAAGACACCCTTAAAAAGGGATTCAGTTGTCCTCAATATGAAATTTGAGCCTCAGAAAGTTGAGGAGGGGCCGGTACTTATAGTTGGATTTAATCTGAGTGAAAAGCCGGATGACTCCAAAGACAGTGTCCGGATTGCCGGAAAAGGCACAGTTCGTCTGAACTGGTGTGGCCAGGTTATGGAAGTGAAGAGCCGGGTCGAGGTGAAATTTCGCCTGCTCGGTCTGAATCTGGTTTCAGGGGGCTCGGAGGATCATGTGAAAATGCTTTCAACGGAAGAAGGAAGTACATGTTACGAATAGGCGTACTGCTGGCAGTTTTGTCTGGTGCTGTCTCTGCTGCGGATCTGATGGGTTCCGTCATCAACCGGGTTTTGGGGGGAGGAGCTACGGATGTTGTGATGTGGGTCATACAGGAAAATGAATCCCGGCCTCAGGATGAGGTTACGACCTATTCCGTCAGGCAGTTCAATAAGGAATTTGAACCGCGAGTTCTGGCAGTTCCTCAGGGTTCCACAGTCTATTTCCCCAATGAGGATCCGTTTTTTCACAATATTTTTTCCCACAATCCGTCCCAGAGTCTGGACTTGGGCAAATACAAGGGCCAGAGTCGCCCGGTGGTGTTTCAGAAAGCAGATGTCTATCCGATTGGATGTGAGATTCATCCCTGGATGTCAGCCTTTGTTGTGGTCGCGGAGGCTCCGGTTGTGGATTATTTCGCGGATGCGAACCGCTACCGGATTTCGGGTCTGAGTCCAGGAAAAGCTGTTTTGCATGTCTGGAGCCCGGAGCTTATCGATACTCTTCGGTTTGAGCTTGAGCTCAAGGATGGCATGAATGTCAGACTGATTGATTTCAACAAGGAAGACCTCAAGCGCCGCCGCCGTTCAGCTCCAAGGCGGGAAGAAATCCCCAAGGAGTCTTATGAGCCCTGAAACGAGACTTCGTCAGCCCCGCCATTCTCTGGGGCGTAAAATCATTCTGGCTTCGCTGGGGGTTCTGGTCATCAGCCTTGGGTTGATGTCGGGTACGTTTTCGGTGTTTTACAGCCAGGAAACCCGTCAGGAATTTGAAAGAGATCTGGATAATGCCCGCAAGACCTGTCTTAAGGTTGTGGAGCTTCAGAGCAGCCGCCTGAAGGCAGCTTTGGATTCCATCCGGTTTTCTCCGAGGTTTCGCTCGGCAATTGAGGTTGGGGTGAAGGATATGGCTACCCTGGCGGATTCTGCCCAGACCGAGTTTCGTCTGCTTCGAGACGCAGAGCTGATGGCGGTTGCCGATGGCTGGGGAGATCCCCTGCTGGTTCTTGAGGGGGATGGCAGCAGTCCCCTGAAGCTGACCACGGAGGAGATCAAAAATCTGAAGAATCATGCCTCTTTAGGAGTGTTTGCAACGGATGAGGGGTGGGATCAGTTTGGCGGACTGGTTTCAGACCGGCAGATTTTTGAAGACTATTTCATGTTTCGTGGTCATTTGTACCGGGTTCTTTCAGCACCGATTTACGATAATTTTGAGAATCTGATTGCGATTTTGGTAATCGGTGACATGGTGAATGAAGAGCTGGTTCAGGAACTGGCGAGAATTTCCGGTTGTGATGTGACCTTTGCCGATACCCATCAGTATTTTGCCACTTCTCTACCCGAAGGAATGAAGGATACTCTTGGTAAAGCAGGCAAGGCGGGAGCAAATAAAAATATCTGGGAAGCCGGACCGTGGTTATTGATGCGCGAGGAATTAAAAGTCGGGAGTCAGAGTACGGATGTTCAAATCCTTCTGAAGAGAAGTCTGGATGGCTTTTATCAGAACCGGGAAAGAATGTTGACAGGCTCTCTGGGGCTTCTGGTTCTTTTGGGACTCCTATCGTTTGGCCTGAATCTGGCAACAACCCGTTCGGTGACAAAACCGATTAAAAGTCTCGCAGGTGCGATTGAAAAAGTTGGGCGGGGGGATCTGGCCGTTGAGGTTCAGATTCATTCCAAAGATGAGGTTCAGCTTCTGGGAGACGCGTTCAATGAGATGGTGGTGGGGCTTCGGGAAAGACAGAATATGAGCCGCTATCTGACCGGTATGGAAATGAAGGAAGTCCAGGAAGCATCCTTGAAGAATGCGGAAGTGATTCAGGGGGGAAGCAAGCAGATCGTATCGATTCTGTTCAGTGATATCCGATCTTTTACAACCCTTTGTGAGCGTGCGGATCCGGATTTGGTGGTTCGTTCCCTGAATTATTATTATAGCGAGCTGATTCCAATCATTGAGGAACATAATGGTTCTCTGGATAAGCTGATTGGAGACTGTATCATGGCAGTCTTTCATGATTCCGAGGATAGAAGCAGTGCGGATCATGCTCTGGATGCAGCCATTGCCATGCGGGATCGTCTGATTCAAATTCGTCCAGGAATGCTCAGAAACGGACTTCTGGAGTTTTATTGTGGATTTGGCATCAATACTGGAGAGGTGGTTTTGGGAAATGTCGGGACTAGGGAACAGTTCTCAAAAACTGTGCTTGGTGACTCCGTCAATCTCGCTGCCAGGGTGGAATCATTATCCAAGGAAGGGAAAGAAACTCATATTCTTCTGACAGAAGAAACATTGAATTCGATGAAAAAACCCAAGCCGACCTCCTTTTTATGTGAAGTAACTGTCAAAGGAAAATCAAAGCCGGTCCGAATTCACGAAGTCTGCGCAGTTGCCGTTGTCACAGCATCTTGACAGGAAGAAAAAATATAACTCTTCCGGAATCTTTATGATAACCTTGCGTTTCTCTATATTATGACAGGAAAGGGCAGGAAATGAACTACAAGCTGAAAATGATGGAATTGGATGAACTGCGCAAGCTTCTCAATAAGGTAGGTAAGTCCGGTGCAGGCAAATCGGGTGCGGCAAGTCTGAAGGCTTTTTTGAAGTCCAATTATCGTTTGAGTCCTGAGGAAACAGCCCAGGTAGTTGCTTATCTGGAAGGTAAGGAACGTCAGGATTCTGCTCAGGACGAACAACAGGAAATCGTGAGCCAGATCAATGGTTACCTGGAAGTACTTCAGATGCGCCCCCGCAAATATGATGCTGAAAATCCGGATATTGCCAAACTGAAAACTCTGGTGGCAAACCGTAAATCCATGCTGAAGCGTAAAGCCGCTGAAGAAGGAATTGAGCTGGAATAAGATTTCTTGCAATCGTTTCCAGATTTTGGATAATTCAAGGCGCGCCCATCGGCGCGCCTTGTGCTTTTCAGGCTTTTTAAAGGATCAGAAAGAGGAGAAAACCGTGCAGGCAGTCAAGGGAATGCGGGATTTTTATCCGGAAGAAATGCGTCTTAGGGAATGGCTGTTTCAGAAATTCAGGGATGCATCCCTCAAGAATGGTTTTGAGTTTTATGATGCTCCTCTGGTGGAGCATGAAGAGCTTTATATCCGCAAGGCTGGTGAGGAAATCACCGAACAGCTTTATACATTTGAAGACAAATCCGAGCGACGGCTGGCCCTGCGTCCGGAAATGACTCCTTCCTTGGCCCGCATGGTGATTGCCCGCTTCCGTCAGCTTCCAACCCGTCTGAAATGGGCCACCATTGCCCAGTGTTTCCGCTATGAAAGAATGACCAGGGGCCGTAAGCGGGAACACTACCAGTGGAATCTGGACGTTCTGGGAGATGATTCCATGTATGCCGAAGTGGATCTGCTCTCGGCAGCGATTCATGCTCTGGAATCCATGGAGATCACTTCAGGGGAAATCCGGGTCCGTCTCTCCAACCGCCGCCTGCTTTCCGATGTTCTGAATGCACTGGGGATTCCCGAAGCCCAGCATCTGACGGTTTTCATGCAGATTGACAAACTGGGCAAGGTGGAGGATCAGGTTCTTCTTGAGGCGATGGAAAAAGAAGGGGTGGATCAGGCTGCCCGTATCTTTGAAGTGATTCGTCTAAAGGATATGGAAGAAGTCGCTGGGGTTCTTGGTGAGAGTGCCAGCCAAAGCAGGGGTCTTCAGGAAACCCGGGAACTTTTCTCGCTGATGGAAGCCTACGGATACAGGGAATATCTGGAATTTGATTTTTCGATTGTCCGGGGTCTGGCTTACTACACCGGGACTGTCTTTGAATTCTTTGATGCCGGCAGGGGTCTTCGGGCCATTGCCGGTGGTGGCCGCTATGACACCCTGATTGAAAATCTGGCCAATCAGGAGCTTTCCGAAAAAGCCCAGGGCAGTATCAGCACTCCTGCTGTTGGTTTTGGCTTTGGGGATGTGGTCATTCTTGAACTTCTCAAGGATCTGGGCAAGCTTCCGGATTTGAAGGCCGGCCTGGATCTGTTTCTGATTCCCATGGGAGAGAATGAGAAAAAGGCCCTCTTACCGTTTCTGAAGGCGGCTCGTTCTCAGGGTCTGAAGGCAGATCTTGCGGATGGAACCAGGCTTCGGAAGATGC
>CAZDAM010000065.1:233-19520 GCA_964503595.1 uncultured bacterium | reverse complement strand
ACAGAGCCGTGTGAGGGAAAACCTCATGCACGGAATCGATGGGGGCGGCTGGATATGCTGAAACGGTGAAGCCTGCCGACTACCCTACTCACACAGAATTTTGAACACCCTCATCGACTTCGTATCCTAGATTCGGATGGGGGTGATTTTAGATTTCCTCTGGGGGTGCCATTTCCCCGGAAATATGAAATTCCGCTTCAGCCGAAGCGGCCAGAAGCGGAATTCGGGTTTAGGCAAGACTCTACTTCAGGTAATTCTCTCGTGAATCTTCGGTGTCGATTTCGCGACCGTACTTCTGGTACATGTCCCAGTACCATTCCGTCATGGCGTGAATGGTTTCATCAGCCGGAACAAAAATCTTGCCCTTCTTCACGGCATAGCGCCGCAAAAACGGAGTCGGATCTTTTTTAGCCAGATAGAAATTCACGGCCAGATCCTCATAGGTTTTAAAATACCAGTCCCGGACTGCTACATAAGTCGTCTCAGAAATATCGATGTGAAGCTTACCGGCTATGGCATCGAATTTGAGCATACCGCTTTCAAACATGCCTTTGAGGTGAATCAGACCTTCGAGGTAATAAGGCAGAACCTCACCGGTTTCTCTCCAGGCAACCAGCCCGACCGAGCGTTTGACCGTATCCATGATGACATGACGCTTCAAATCCCAGCCGGACTCATCGCCGTCTTCATCCATAAAGAAGGAAACCAGTCCACCGACGGTGGCTTTCCATTCCTCGACATTCTTATAATTGCCCTTTTCATTCATGCGGGCTTCGGTATCTTCATCCACCCACAGAATATGGCCATACTCATGCCCGATCGTTGTGATGTCATAGATTTTGAACCAGAGTTCGCGATCCTGAAACATCAGCTTGCGGGATTCGGTCAAAAGCTCCTGACCAAAGACTTCCCGGCTCAAACGCACGAAGGGGCGGCAACGCAGGGTTTGCAGGATATTATCCGGAAAGGCAAAGATCTTCTTGCCGAACTCTCGGGAAACCACTTCATCGTTAGGAACCACCTGAGCGGATGGCAGGCCCTGATAATCTGCTCCATAGAACAGACCGACCCGCCCGATATGAAGCTGCACGGAATCCAGTTTCTGCACGGCAAAATCAACAATGCGCTGATAGTCCTCATTCTTGACTCCGGTCTTTCGGAAGAAGTCCCGGCTCATGCGCTTGACCTTCTCCTTGCGGCGGCCTTTGGTGGCATGCTCAGGATTAGCAATGCGTACATCCCATTCCAGAGCTACCGCTTTGCGATAATGATCCTCGTAGTATTCCAGAGGATGGGATGGCTGAATCGGACAGGAGATTCCCATCCATTTGCGATCCACATCGGCCCAGCGTTCGATGAGCTGATCGTTATTGGTTTCTTCAAAAGCCAGGGCCAGACTTTCAATATAATCCAGCCAGGCCTGCTTTTCGTGGAAGACCGGTTCTAAAAGAGTGGAAAGCTCAAGACCCAGGTTTCGCAACTCAGATACCACCGAAGTCACATGGCCATTGAAAACATCAAAATAGGAGCGGGATTCCCATTCCTGAGGAGCCCTCTCCAGAAGAACCGAATAAGCACGGTCTCCGGCCTCGCCACCATGACCCTTATCAATCAGGCCATTCCTGTGCAGGTATTCATTGACGGCATCATCATCTCCGTCAAACTGCTCGGAAAGCCTGGGATTGACGGTATTGATGATGGTTTTGGTCCAGTCCGGTTGCCATTTGGTCATCAGAAGACCAATACGGTGCCAGCCCTTGAGAGCGGTGCGGTGAAACGGAGTCAGAAGATCCTGCTCCTCAATGGAGGCCACCAGGTTTTCCTGGCGCTCGTTATACCAGCTGGAAACCCACTGATACGCAAGCTCCTTACTACGCTCAATCTCGGAATCATTGCGTCCGTGTTTCTTCAGGAGCTGAACCAGAGAATCATCCCTTAAAGCCACAAGACGGGTAATGGCCGCCAGACGGCTCTCATCATCGTGAGGCAGGCTTAATTCAGAAAGGAAGCTGTCGACTTCTTTCTGATGCTCAGGATTCTTCTCGCCTTTCTCCATTAACAGGTAATAGGAGTCGGCTTCTTCATTAAAACGGACCAGGAGATTCTGTACCTCTTCCAGATCCTTCATAAAATCAATTGTCGTTTTCATGACCATCCTAACCGGCCAGCACAGCCTAAGCCCCTGGCCTCAAAAAGAACCGGGCCGATGTCGCGTCGGCCCGGAAAATCTTTTCAATTCATCCCGAAACCTCCGGGACTTGCTATTTCTTGGGTTGAATCAACCCGATTTCTATCAACCGTTGCGTCAAAAAATCATCAGCCGTGATTGGCGGATATTTCTGGGGGTTCTCATCACTGGAACACCCCGGCATGCAACTCAGGACAGCCTCTGGGCGAGGGTGCACGAAGTAAGGCATGGAAAAACGCTTTTCGCGACTGTTATCCGGATTGACCACCCGATGGGTCGTGGCTGGCAGAACTTCGTTGGTCACACGGGCCATCATATCCCCGGAATCAATCACCAAATACCCTTTCTGGGCATGAATGGGAAGCCAGGTTCCGTCCCGGCGCAAAAGCTCAAGCCCGGGAGCCGTGGATTCACAGAGAATCGTAATCAGGTTGATGTCCTCATGGGCTCCGGCTCTTACCGACTGAGGATGGGCTCCTTCAGGAATTTCCGGGTAATGAATGGTCCTTAAGATGGAGTTTCCGTACTGAATCATGCTTTCAAAGAAATCTTCCGGGGCTCCAAGATAAAGCGAAACGGCTTTCAGAACATGGGAAGAAAGCTGATCGAGCTGGGTCATCAGTTCCAGGGAAGCTTCCCTGTACTCCGCAACTTCTGCTGGCCAGACATTGGGCTGATATATTTTTTCCAGAGGATGTCCTTTTGGAACCTCACGCCCAACATGCCAGAACTCTTTCAGATCCGGAAACGGAGAATCCTTGGCATGCTCCTTGCCAAAGGAAGTGTAGCCACGCTGACCGCCGCCACCTTCGATTTCATACTTCAGTTTGGTCTCTGTCGGCAGCTGAAAGAACTGATCCATCAGATCATAGTTCTGTTCAATCAGGGCCTGATTCACGCCATGATTGCCAATCGCAAAAAAGCCGAATTCCTTGAGACTGTCCCCCAATTCCTTGATGAAGCGTTCCCGACGCTTTTCATCACCACTCAGAAAATCCTGCAGGTCCAGAACAGCAATAGTTTCCAGTGACATGTTTCTTCCTCCCCCACACGGGCCGATCCAACACCGGACCGGATTCTACCACACAACCAGGACAATTCTGAGGTCAGATTTTTGCCAAATGTTGGGCCTTGTTTCACAGGAAAATCTGGCAGGCTCAAGACCATGAAAAACCAGTCCGAATTCATCGATTCCCTACCCATGATTCTCTCAAGCTGGCCCCATATTGCATTACTTCTCGAACAGCCTCAGGGCCTTCAGCCCCAGATCCTTCAGCAGGACACAACCCGTTTCAAAGCCGAGTTCCCTCGTGCCGCAGCGGTCTCTCTTGTGCTTGTGATGTTCTGTCTTCTGCTGATGGTTTTTGGCATTCAGGTCGTTTTCACCGTTCTTAAGAATCCGACCCTGCCGGACCACGGTCCCGGATCCTTTGGCTGGCTGAGCCTCTATTTTCTGGCCAACTCGCTTTTCTGGATTCAGATTGCCATCTACTTCTATGGCTGGGAAGAGATTATCATCTATCAGGATCATGCTCTTATCCGAATGGGAATTGCCTCGTTTTCGATCTCAAGAGTCGTGCGACCGGACCAGATTCTGGCAGCCAGCCTGAGGCCCGGTATTCTGGCAGCCCAGACCATTCACCTTCTCATTGCGGACTCCAACCGCCACCAGGAATATCACTTTGGCTGGCTCTTTGAGGGCGAACAGGCCCGTGAAGCCTGTCTTAAGCTAAAGAATCTTTGTCTTGATGGTCGGACTTCTCCAGGAAAAGAAACCAGGAGCGACGGGTTCTAAGAAGTTTACTCAGAAGTACATCTTGACGGATTCCTTTCTGAGCCAGGATCCAACCCATCTGCTTGGTCCAGTCCGTATCCGGCATGCCGTGAACTTCCAGGACATATTTACTGGATGTCACCAAAAAGAGAGTCCCCATACTTTTCCAGGGGAAAAAATTCTCTCGGCTTACACCTTCAGGAAGATTCAGGGGAATGGCTTCAAAATGGGCCTCTTCACCACTTGAAAAGCCAGACGAGGAGTTTTTTTCAAACATGGACATAAGATCCGTGCGCACGGCCATGAGCATGCTGCGATCCCGGTTGCCCAACTCCTCAGGTTCCAAAAGATATTCCCACATTCCATCCTCCCTCAGACTGAACAGGGGTAGGATATTGCGTATCTGGGAACGCCCCAGACGCTTTCTTAAAACCTCTCTTGCCTCCTGAGGAATTTCCATCCATTGCATGATGGCATGGGAAACGTGCTGCATCCTGACAGGTTCAAACGGAGACTTCTTCCTTTTTAGGTGGGTCTTCTGGCCACGATGCATCATGAACGCCGCCAGAACCAGACTCACTCCCAGAAGAAGGAAAAACAAATCGGTTGAAAAATTACTCTGGGCCAGGGCGTGCCGGCTTCCCTGCATGAACATGCCAAAATCATTCATGAGCCATAAATCTCCATTTTCTTTCCATTAAAATAAATCCCGATCATGGAAAAATTATAGCATGAGGAGAAATCGGTCCGGGTCTACCGTTGAATCTTGACTCGGAAGCGACGAGAAAGCTCTAGAAAATAAAACTCCTGCAAACCGGCATTCAGAAGCGTTTGTGCATTGTGGGGGCTGGTTTTGAAACGACGCTATCATCCAGACACAGAATATCCACACGAGTGTATTGCTGAAGTTCAAAATCCTTGTCGGATTCGCTCTCAAGAATCTGCCGGATTTTGATTTTCTGATTCAGAATTCAGGAAATGAAACCTTCCAGAACCTTGAAATTGGCTTTCTGCCGAAAGATTTTTTGTTCTCCCAGTCAAAACGAACCAGCCTTTTCTTCACTTCAAACTATCCTGGATAGCGGGTTTCACGGAGCTTTGCATATTTCATTCTGAATTGATTCTTTCATTACAGCGAATACCAGAGAAACAAACAGACCCCGGCCACAGGTTAAGACTGCAGCCGGGGTTTTTAAAAACGGTCGAACCACCCTTGCGCAGGTTTCCAGGCCCGGCCCAAGGGTCATTCTTTATTCTCTTGTACCCTCAGAAGGATTGCCTGAAGGGTGAGGAGTCAAGCTCCCGCTTGTACTCAAAGCACAGGGTTCAGGCAGCCGATCCAAGAAGACTCATCATTTTCTCAGGTTTGAATTCTCCTTTGCTGAAAAGCTCCATCGGATTGAATCCAAGGGCTCCTTCACCTTCTTCCAGGAAGGAAGAGAAAGCCCCCTGAACCTTGTCAAAGGAATCCTCGATAAAGGAATTCAGCTCTTCAGGATCAAACTGTCCTTCGGCAGAAGTGGACAGCTGGAAGCTTAAGGAAAAAGACTGGGATGAATAGAAACTGGCATTGGCAGGATCCCTGACCGGTTTTTCTAACGGGATTTCATCATTCTCATATTTTTCAGGATGAAACAGACGATCCAGTCCATCCATCACCAGTTCATAGGTATTGCTGATGCCACCGGAAACTTCCTCAGGAATCTTACCTAGAATTCCCCTGGCCTGCTTAAAACCTTCCTTGACAGAATTGATCTGAAGTTCGGCAAAACTGCTTAAAGCGGATTCGGAATTTTCGTCCAGCCTACCTGAATTTCTGGCAAAGCCCATGGCTTGACGCACAAACTCAACAATCCTCTTGGCCGTATTTTCGGAACTGAACGGATTGTCTGCCTCTGAAGTTTCGCTTTTGGAAGCCTCTTCAGCCTGATCAGATAATTTTCTTAAGTTGGATTCCAGTTTTCCGCTTGTCGAGACCGACAGGCTGATTTCCAGATCAAAGGCCGAAACCACATTTTTACGGGTTTCACTTTCCACAACCTTCAGCGAACGGCTCAAATCCAGGCTGAATGAAGACTCACGAATCTCAGACAGGCTGATACCGGTCGAGTTTCTTCCTTCACTGCTTAAAGAAGGAGAACGGGCTTTGGACTGCTGAACCTTCAGGCTCAGCTGCTCCTGAAACTGACTGACTTTACCGACCATTGGAAACCTCCGGATAATTTCTTCTTTGTTTGCTGGAATCCTCTCTTTGGTTATATCGGTATTTTACGGTCCGTTTCCGAAGCAGATTCAGAAAAAATACACCACGTTAACTTCGAATCTTCCCTATTTCCTTGTTTTTATGCCTGTTTTTAGCCCGATCCAATTGTTTTGTGCGAAATAGTAAAAACAGATTGAAAAGCATCCAGAAAGCGGTCAGAAGCCAGACTTCACGCCTTTTCAGAGGATTGGAACGATCAATATAGGTGAAAATCTCTTCCCGGGTGGTATCGGGCTGAAGCATCAGACGGTCCTGAAAGCCTCTTTTCAAGAGAGGATTCATCCGGCCTCCGTCCACCCCAAAATAATACAGAAAATGTTTTCTGATGAGGCTTTTTGCTGATTTTTCCATTTCTCCCTTAGGCAGGGCCAGCCAGTCCACCTTACGTTCAAAACGCTTCTGAAGAGTCTGGCGCATTTCTCCAAGCGCCCGACCCAGGCCATCATGCCCCAGATCCTTCATAAGCTCAGGGATCGATCTTTCATCCAGTCCATGGGCTCCCACATAGTGATAGCCAAGGCTTTTCTTTTGAAGAAGCCCTTTTTCACTGCCCTCTTCGGCAAGCATATGCAAAGGGATAAAAAAGAGAGCAGGCCATTTTTCCTTCTCAAGCCAGGGCATCACCCAGGAAAAATGCTCGTCATAGCCATCATCAAAACTGAGAAGAACCTGACAGTCTCCTTCATAGTGATCTCCTGGAAAAAAAGGGCGGCAGCCCCTTTTCCTGAGCTGATGAATCAAAGACTGAAGATCTTCTCTGGAGCGATCCAGATGGGGTAGTCCCCGGGGAGTTTCCAGAATCTGGTGCAGGGAAAGAACCGGTATCTGGGGCCAGATCCAGAAAAGCATCTGAAAAAAACAGATCAGATTCAGGACAAAGCCCAGAATTTTCAGTCGGCGGCCCACCTGAACTTCTTGTGACACTTCAGTTCGTGGGTTTCCTGCGGGCTTAGAGTGTTGAGCCATGAATTCAGATTCTCCAGAGTATCAATATCAAAAACCATGGGCAGATCAGAGTAGCGAATCCCGCTTTTGCGCATAACCCATCGGGTGCGATGATACAATTCATCTGTGGAGAATGGCATATCTCTGAACAGTTCCGGATAAAGCTGATTCATTCCAATGAGGGTATAGCCTCCATCTTCGGCAGGCTGAAGCACAACATCGCAAGAATCCAGCAGACCAAAGGCTTCATTCAGAAGCTCCGCAGTGATAAAAGGACAATCCGAACCAATCAGAATCACTTTGGAATGGCTGGCAAAACCTTCACGAAAAAAGTGCTCCATACGGGCCCCAAGATCTCCTTCACACTGATCCATCAAGGTTAGATTGCGGGAAGGAAAACCTTCCTGGCCACCGTCAAGACTGATGACAACATCATGATCCTTGAGACGAATCAGTTCTCTGATATTAGAGGAAATCAGATCCAGATAGACCAGACGGGACAAATCCGGCCCCAGAGCTACTGCCAGCCTGGTTTTCACGGGACGGGTTGCCGGATTTTTGGCAAACATTCCGACCAGCCCTTCCTTCGTGGTTTTATTTCTCATACTCCAAAGCCTCTATCAGAAGCTCCCTGGCTGATGCTTCATCCGCCCAGTCCTGAGCCTCAAAAAATTTCAGGCCCGAATCCGGCCCCTCCTGCTTCAGCGTCATAACAAGACCAAGAATACGAATCCGATCGTACCAGGGATTAATGGCAGAATAGTCAGGATTTCCCTTCAGGATATGTGAAAATAGTGGCCAGAAAATATCGATCTGCTCTCTTTTGAGGGCCAGCCTGAGCCGGTACCAGGTTATTTTTTCGGAAAAAGGATTGAAGTGAAGCGCCTGATCGTAAAGGGCCTGGGCCAGAGAAGTCTGCTGGCTTTCCTCCAGAATTCTGGCCTGCCAGAAGATGATATTCGCTTCTTCCGGAAGGAGATGTCTGAGAACGGAAGTATACTGAAGTCCCGCCTCAAGACCATCCTTATCCCATTTTCCCCTGGAATCCTGACGGCCAAGAAGACTTTCTGCAATCACCGGATCATAGAACAGCAGTTCCTGACCCGCCGGAACCTGCAGAGTATCCACAATTTCCCCCTGAATCTGAAGCCGGATTCTGCCGGTCTCAAAAATCAGGAAAAGCAGCAGAAAAACAGCCATCCCTTTCACAGCAGAAGAAGATTTCCGAACTCCATCCCCCCTTATAGGAGTCATCAGAACCAGAACCAGAACCAGCTGAAGGCAAAAAGGGAACATCGAATAGGCATGTCCTACCGAAGACATGACAAGAACACCCATCAGAAGAATCAGGCCCTCACGCGAGCGACGATAAAGCCAGAGCCCAAGAGCCAGGGCAGCCATGAGCCAGGGAACCGCCCCCCAGACACCCTGTTCAATGGCAAGCTCCAGCACATGGTTATGGGCATAGGCTGGATAGTACCCTCCTACCGTGCGGTAGGAAGGATAGAAAAGATGAAAACTTCCTGGCCCGAATCCGTTCAGGGGTTTTGCCTGAATCATGCTCAGACATCCCCGAATCAGCTCCACACGCTGATTGACCCCAAGATCCTCATGAACCAGTGTTTTGGCCCGGCCAATCGCCCAGAATGACCCGAGCAGCATGAAAATAGCCGCCATACAGAAGCGGCGATGTTGCCGCAGCAGAGAGAAAAGCCCAAAAACAACCAGAAGCCCCAGAACTGCGCCGCGTGACTGGGTCAGAACCACCCCTGACATCAGAAACAGAAGTTCCAGAGGATGCCTGTTCTGTTTCAGTCCCAAAGCAAGACTGACAACCAGAAAGGCCCCACAGACATTGGGATCCAGAAACTGACCGTAACCACGCGGAAAGAGAGGGGTCTGTCCTTCGGTGAACGCCCAGCTCAGAGGCTGGGAACCAGGATGAATCAGAACCTGATCGAAGACAATGGCCACTGCCAGAAGGGAAGTACCCCTGAGAACCAGATCGACAAGCTCCCGAAAACGGCCACTGCGACCTTCCAGTCCGGTAAAAAGCAGAAAAATAGTGGCATGGCGCACCCACTCTTCCAGTCCTCTCACCCAGTAGGGACTCAGCAGGGACTGCACCAGACTTACCAGAAGGTAACAGGAACCCGCCCAGAAAAACCAGGCTTGAGGACTCCGGATGCTACGGCTTCCCAGAGCTTCCCAGCCCGACTTTCCTCTATAGATCAGGACAAGAAGAAGCCCCAAGCAGATCACAATGCTTGGGGCATCCATGGGCAGAACCCAGAGCCAGGCACAAAGGCCGGCCAGAAGCCATTCTGCCCACATCGGGCCTGAAGACATCAGTGTTCCTTGTCAACGACCTTGGGAAGGCGGAAATAACGGGCAATGCGGGAAGGAGCATTACTCAGCACTTCCTCGACATCACGGCTCGGAGACACCTGATCCTCCCGAAAGACGTTTTCCTGAGGAGCTACAAAAAAAGTAGGCTCCACCCCCTCAACATCAATGGCGTCCAGTCTCTGGGCATAATCCAGAATCGAAGCCATATCCTTCTGCATCACCTGCGCCTCTTCCTCACTCAGGTTCAGACGGGCCAGGTCTGCCACACGTTTCACCGTCTCAAGATCAATGCTCATGAGAATCTTCCTCTATTCTGCGCCGTCTGCGGGTCAGGACGGTTTCCACCTCAAGAACCTCATTCCGGCTTTTTTCATACTGTGTCAATGCATCGGAGCCCGGCTCCGAATTCTCCGGAACCAGATTGACCATCTGCTGATCCATACTGGACAGGCGGGCGGCCAGGATATGGCTGATACTGAAAGCAACCTTATAGGCCACAATACTGCCAAATTCAATCAACCTGGCAAAATCTTCCTTGTGAAGTTCCATAACTCTGGTTCGTTCCCGGGCAACTACGGAAGCCGTCCGGCCCACCTCACCAGACTGAAGCAGGGCAATTTCCCCGAAAACACTGTCCCGGGTCAATCTGGCCAGACTGCGAAATGTCTTGTCATCCACTTTCTTGACCACATCTACCGTACCTTCAAGAATCACAAACAGGCTGGTTCCCGGAGTCCCCTCGCGAAAAATCGGCTCGTTTTCCTTGAAAATCCGGATATTGACAATCTGAAGAAGAGTTTCAGCTTCTTCCAGACTCAGGTTGCTAAAGAACGGAATCTCAGTCAGCTTCTGGCCCGTCAGTTTCAGATCTTTTGCCACATTGCACTCCACGTCCGGTTTTTGGCCGGAATTCTACCCAAATTCACGCCATCCTGCCACGGGTTCACTCAAATACGGGGTCAGGGAACGAAAATTCAGGGCGATTTTATTTTTTTTCCGGCATGGTCCAATGAGAGGGTCCGGTGGGAACACCTTCCACCTCAAACAAGGAGAAAAAACATGTCCAGTGCATTCAACAAAGTTATTTTCATGGGAAACCTCACTCACGACCCGGAGCTGAAAACCACCGAATCGGGTCTCCCGGTATGCAGTTTTGACATCGCCGTCAATGAACCTGGTCGCACTCAAAGCGATCCTTTCTTCATTCGGATTGTCACCTTCCGCAAGCAGGCTGAAAACTGTGCCCGCTACCTCAGTCGGGGACGGCCCGTATTTGTTGAAGGACGCATGCAGGCCAGACAATGGGAAGATCAGGAAGGCAACCGCCGCAAAAGTTCAGAGGTGATTGCCCGCCTGGTGAAATTTCTGGGCCGTCCCAAAGAACAGGAAACTCTTGATTCCATTTGACGCTGAAGCTGGCCGGGGGTAGGCTGTCAGAAAGAAAATCCGTGGAGCTTCTATGCGAAATCTGTTCTTTTTGACTTTGCTTGCCTTCGGCTTTGCCGGAAACGCTCAATCCGAAGATCAGGTCCGACCCGTACCAGACCCTGGTTCTGTCATGGCAAGACAGTCAGAACGCTTTGACTGCCCTGTCAACCGGTCCTGGTCGCTTGTCATTGAGCACTTCACGGATTCCAACAATATCCGGCTGGCCAAAAGAGATGATCGCAGCCGCGAAGAGCGGGATCTCGCCTACCTGAATTCAGTTCTGACCCTGAAAAAAGGCAATACCACAATTTTTCTTAAGGATGAGGGCAAAACAGGTTATGCTCTGGTTCGTCTCTTCGGACCTGATGAAGACGGAGGATACCGGGCTGGCCTTGATATCCACCTGAACAGTATTCCCGAAGAACTGGCTGATTCCCTGCTCCCCGCTGAAGCGGATCTGTTTCAAACCTGGTGCCGCCGGAGAATGTGATGTCTCTCCATATCAGTAGTGCCTTTGATTCCGGAAATGCTGAAATTGTCGAAGTACACGAGCCCGGAGAAATCCGTCTTCTGCTTCAGAAGGACAGTCAGGCCGAGATCCGCCAGTGGTTTCATTTCCGCCTGATTGGAGGCAAGGGGCGAGACTGCCGCATTCAGTTTCTGAATGCCCATGAAGCATCCTATCCTGACGGCTTTCGTGATTACCAGGCCCAGGCTTCCTACGATCGGAAAAACTGGTTTCGAGTCCATACGACCTTTAATGGCAAGATCCTGAGCATTCACCACCGTCCTGAATCTGAAACCGTCTGGTATGCATACTTCCCTCCCTATTCCTACGAACGCCATCTGGAATTGATTGCAATGGCAGCTCTTTCCCCTCTTGCTTCCATAAGCTCTGCAGCCTTAAGCACCCAGGGACGGGACATCGAACGCATCATCATTGGCAATCTGAATACAGCCCGCCACCACATCTGGATCACAGCCCGGCAGCATCCGGGAGAATCCATGGCCGAATGGTTCATGGAGGGTCTGATTCAAAAACTCCTCGATCCGGATCAACCCATCAGCCGGGAACTTCTGAAAACCTGTACCTTCCACCTGATCCCTAATATGAATCCGGATGGTTCAGTACTGGGAAATCTCAGAACCAATGCCAATGGAGTCAACCTGAACCGTGAATGGCTGGAGCCTGATGCTCAGCGCTCTCCCGAGGTTTTTGGTGTCCGCCAGCTGATGTTTGATCATGAACCCTCGCTGTTTTTGGATATTCATGGCGATGAAGGCCTGCCCTATTGTTTTGCCGCAGCCTGTGAAGGCATTCCTTCCTATACCGAAAAACAAAGGACTCTGGAAACCTCCTTCCTGTCTCACTGGGAGCATGCCAGCCCGGAGATGCAGCGGGAATTCGGCTATGAAAAGGACGAACCTGGAAAAGCCGACCTGTCAATTGCCTCCAACTGGGCGGGAGAAACCTTCGGCTGCCTGTCTTTGACCATTGAAATGCCCTTCAAGGACAATCTGGCCTGCAGTGAACCCCTCAAGGGCTTTTCCGTAGAGAGGGCCAAGGTCTTCGGGCAGTCTGTGCTGCAACCCATCCGGGCCATCCTTTCCAGTCTGTAAGAATGCTCTAAGCTGCTCCTCTCTGAGTCTGGTTCATGGGTTCTTTACCACCTTTTCCAGGTACCAGGTTCTCTCCTCACCCTTTGAATCTGATCTTCTCAAGGACTTTTTCTGACCTGAAAGAAGTGTTTTTTTTATACCTCTGAAGGCGCTTGGCCGAAAAAAGTACGCAAAAGTCATAAAAGTTTTTATTTGTTTTCGTCTGTTTTTGTACCGAGCCGCTATGTGCGGAATATAAGTTTAAGGAGCTGTAGAATCAATGCAGGAAGGCTCCGGCAATGGTTCCGGTGATGCAGGTTACCAGCATTCCGCCCAGCATGGCTGTCAAGCCCATGCTGGCGATTTCACCACGACGATCAGGTGCGATACCGCCGATTCCGCCGATCTGAATTCCAATCGAGGCAAAGTTGGCAAATCCACAAAGGGCATAGGCACAGATGGTTGCAGCTCTCGCGCTTAACTTGTCAGCTGCAATCAAGGATGCCATGTCCTTGTAGGCAATCAGCTCAGTCAAAACCAGTTTCTTACCTAAAAGTTCTCCAACCACCATGATTTCGTCTCCCCGAATACCCATGAAAAAGGCGAAAGGAGAGAAGATATAGCCCAGGAGTGCCGTAAAGGTCAGAGGCTTTGCGATAAAAAAGCCCGTAACCCAGGAGAGAAAAGCATCAAACATGAAGACAATGGCGACAAAAGCAATCAGCATGGCCACGATGTTGATCAGAAGCTGCATACCTTCGGAAGCCCCCCTGGAAACCGCTTCGATCGCATTGGAGTCTGGAATTTCCACTTCCATCTTCACATCGCCCATGGTGACGGATTCTTCTTTCTCAGGGTAGATGATCTTAGAAACTACCAGAGCTCCGGGAGCTGCCATACAGGAAGCTGTTACAAGGTGACCGGCAATATCCGGGAGAAAATCCTTCAGAGTTGCCACATAAAGGGCCAGAACCCCTCCGGCTACCGTCCCGAATCCCCCGACCATCACGGCATGAAGCTCGGATTTGGTCATTTTTTCAATGAATGGCTTCACCAGAAGCGGGGCTTCGGTCTGGCCTACAAAGATATTGGCCGAGCAGGACATAGATTCACTGCCGGAAGTACCCATGGTTTTCTGCATAACCTTGGCAATCACCTTGATCACGGGCTGCATGAGTCCCAGATAATAAAGCAGAGACATGATGGCGGAGAAATACACAACCGTCGGCAGAACCCAGAAGGCAAAATTCAAAACCGCCGGTTCGACCGAACCGGTGACAAAGGAGCTTAAAACAAACGTAGCTCCCTGCTCGGAAAAGCCCAAAAGGGTTTTCACGAGATCATTGATAGGGCCAAAAACATGCTCCTGCACGGTTTGATTCAGGACCACATTGGCCAGAACCAGCTGCAGAGTCAGCCCGACACCGACCAGTCGCCAGTTGATCGCCTTGCGATCCCGGGAAATCAAAACTGCTACGCCAAGAAAAAACGCAATCCCCAGAACACCAGATAATACCTGCATACCCTCTCCATATTCTGGGGCGAATTTTATCGATGATAATCGCGGTGATATCGAACCAGCTGAAGTTCCTCACCCGGAATCGCAAAACTCTCCAGAACCTTCTCCACAATGGCAACCGAACGATGATGCCCGCCCGTACAGCCAAAAGCCACATTGAGTTCATGTCGGCCCTCCTGCATATAAAGCGGAATCAAAAACCCGAGAAGGTCCAGAATCCGCTCCAGAAAATCGCGGGCCATTGGGGACGAAAAGACAAATTCCGCCACCTCCGAATCTGTCCCGCGCTTTTCACGCAGATGAGGGATGTAGAAAGGATTCTGAAGGAAGCGCACATCGAAGACAAGGTCTGCGTCCCGCGGAATCCCGTTTTTGTATCCAAAACTGGAACAGTTGAGGCGAAACTTGTCACTGGTGTGATCTGTCTGGGTAATTTCGGCAATCAGGCGCGCCAGATCTTTGGATTTGAGCTCCGTGGTATCCAGAATCATCACCTTGCCCGGCTCCTCGAGAAGAGGAGAGAGCATGGATCTTTCCTGCAAGATAGCATCGGCGAGGTTTCCCTGAAAAGCCAGGGGGTGTTTGCGTCTGGTTTCCTTATAGCGACGAACCAGGACATGATCCTCGCAATCCAGAAACAGGATGCGGACACTCTGTCCTTTTTCTTCACAGACCTTCAGGGACTCAAAAACACTCTGAAAGCTGGAACCGGAACGAATATCAATGGCCAGAGCCACTTTATTACGCCGATCCGGGGCAGAGAGCATGAGTTCGAGGAATTTATCAAGCAGGTCAACGGGAAGGTTGTCCACACAGTAGAAGCCTGCATCTTCAAGACTGTTCAAAGCGGTGGATTTACCCGCCCCTGACATTCCAGTCACGAGATAAAAAGCTTTACTTCCCATCAGGCCGCCGCAGTTTCACCGCGTGTAGTCTAGCAAAAGGCCTTTGATATTGTCGATGGATTGCGCCAGTTCCAGATTCCCTCTTTCTGTCTCCATCACCTGACGGGCCAGATCAGAAAGGCTTGCATCAATTTCACGGGTAATATGCAGACGCCGGTGATTGGTGTGGGTTTCACTCAGAACCACATGGGTTTCAGCCCCCGCATCCAGATTTTTCAAAAGGGATTTGAGTTTTTTCTTGTATTTGTCCAAAGCTCCCAGAGAACGGCTGAGCAGAAGCTCCTTGCCAAGCTTATCCAATTCGGCCAGATCCGCCTCAAGATTGGAAGCAGCTTCCGACATTGCAGAAACCGTCTCCTCCTTGCATTGGGGGCTTTCCATGAAATGCTGAAAAACCAGACCGCTCCCCTTGAAAGCACGTTTCCGGTTCGAAGAACGGTTTTCGGTCTGAGTATTGCCAGACTCAATTTTCATGATTTGCCAACCAGATTGAAGACCCTTTCCTGAATCCTCTCTGAGACTTCCTGCTCCGGCATGGAAGCATCCACAACATAAAAACGGTCTTCTTCCTCAGCAATCTGCAAAAACCCCTGCCGCACTTTTTCATGGAAACTGTGCTCTTCTCTTTCAATTCGATCCATGCCACGCTTGGCCGCCGCTCGCGCCAAACCAACGGATGCATCCAGATCCAGAAGCAGAGTCAGATCCGGGAAACGGCCCCGAATCGCGACCTGATTCATATCCCGGATCACCTTGAGAGGAAGTCCCCTGCCATAACCCTGATAAGCCAGTGAAGAATCCACAAAGCGATCACAAAGCACAATTTTACCCTGGCTCAGAGCAGGCAGAATCGTACGCCTCACATGTTCGGCTCTCGCCGCCAGCATCAGCATGAGTTCAGTCTCTTCGCACATGGATTCCAGCTCAGGATTGAGGATCAATTCCCGAATCCTTCGACAGAGTTCAGGCCCGCCACCGGGTTCATAGGTAGGGATGACTTCAAAACCACGAACAGCCAGAAGTTCGGAAAGTTTCTGAATCTGGGTGGTTTTTCCTGCTCCTTCCGGTCCTTCAAAGGTAATCAGGACACCAGGCTTCACAGCATCCTCTGCATTTTATCCACAATTTCACTCCAGTCCTGCCGACTGATAGGTTTTTCGATGATCTTAAGCCAGTAATGCCAGGCTCTGCGATAATCTTTCTTCCTGAAATGATAATCTCCGAGAAGAGAATTCGCCAAATCAAGATCCGGTTTGAGGGTCAAAGCTTTGATCAGGAGACGTTCTCCCTGAGACTCTTCCGCCCTATCCTCCAGAAGGAGCCGTCCATACTCCAGGAGAAGTCCGGCATCATCCGGAATATGAGAAAGCTCTTTTTCCAGAAAAACCCTGCGCCTGGTAAAACTCATTTTGGAGTCCCGGGCATGCAGACGCTCCCCATATTCCAATGTCCTGAGCATAGCCAGGCTGAGTCCGGACTGTTCTCCGGCCAGACGAACGGCCTTTTTCAGGGCATTTTGCATATGCTGAAAGGCTTCCTCGGTGGGCTTGGATTCTGTTGTAATCCGAAGCCCCAGGGCCAGATCGTAGTACTGAAGCCAGGTTCCCTCCCTCTGGCAGTTTTCTTTCAGCCTGGCTACCAGATAACGAGAATGTTTGGCCCGACCAGAATCTTTCATTTCCTTCCAGGCCAGTTTGAGCTTGAGCTCACGAAGTTCCAGAGATTCAGGAGTTTCATCCAGCCAACGCTCCAGAGTCCTGACAGCGTCGCGATACTGTCCTTCCTCCTGAAGCTCCTGAAGATAAAGCCTGCGGACACCGATTCCAGGGTGACGCTTCATCCAGTTTTCCAGAAGCGGCAGAATCCTTTCATGATTGCCATCCATCAGGAACACCATATAAAGTCCCTCAAAAGCGAAAGAGTGCAAAACCTCGGCAACCGGATCCTCAATCAGTCCAACAAACATTTCCGTGGCTGTACCCACCCAGACGCCCGAGTCCAGAAGATGAGAGCCAATATGCAGATGGGCAAATCCACAAAGCAGACGCCCCAAAGGCAATCCATCAGCAGATCTTGTCGAAACCGATTCAAGCAGATGTTCAAAATGGGAGGGCTCCCTGAGTTTACCTGCCAGAAGGTGGCGTTCCACCTTCAGAACCCTCAACCGGTGCTCAGGCTGGTTCTGAATTTCTGGTCCCAGTGCGCCCAGAACTTCCATAGCCCGCTCAAAATCATTGTGCAGATAGGCCAGAGTAAACATCTTTTCACCCAGCCTGTCCCTTTCAGCCGGACGCACAAATTCACAGGCCCGCTCAAAGGCATCCATAGCCTCGGCATAGCTGGTTTCAAAGGAATGCAGATTCCCCAGCTGCTCCAGCCAGTCCGGATTATCCGGAACCCTCTGGACCATTTCCTTGTAATAGTAAAGTGCCTTGCGCCATGAATTGGCTTCAAGGGCTTCACGGGCTTTCTGGGAAAGCCCCAGAGTCTCCTTATACCTGCGATCCTGCTCAATCAGTCGCTGAACCTTCAGATCCAGATCTTCATCCGGCCAGGATTCTTTGATGGAATCAAACCATTGACTGGCCTGGGTATAGCGGTTGAGCTTGATCAGAAGCTCCCCCTTTAAAATAGAAGACTCCTTTCTGACCCGGATTTTCAAGGCTTTTTCCAACCAGTCCAGAGCTTCAGCCGGTGCATCGGATTTGTAAAGCCGCGCCAACTCTTCAAACAGGGCCGGATCTTCCGGAAAGCTGTCCAGCTGCTCGGTCAGAAAATTTTCCAGCCGGTCGTAATCCTCACGCTCGTTCAAAAAATCAATCATGGCCTGAACACTGGTCCAGACTGGATCGAGCTCCAGAACTTTCAGAAGTGCAAGTTCTTCTTCTTCCTCAAGTCCAAGGCGGGCATAGAGCCGGGCCCTGCAACGGGCTCCTTCGGCATCCTCAGGATAAAGCTCTTCGTAGCTGGCAATCAGCTTTTCGGCTTCATCGTACTTGCTCAGACCAATCTGGCAGTCAGCAAGAATGGAGAGCTTGCGGGCCGGGATACTCCCACCTTCTTCCAGGGGCATCAGAAGCTTGATCGCCTGCTGGTGCATGGATTCACTGAGATAAACCTCAGCCAGTTTCAGTCTCAGATCCAGATTGGTGGGATCCATGCGATAGGCATTCTTGAGCTGCTCAATCGCCCGGCGGGAATCCTTGAGCCTGAGCCTGCAATCCGCCATTTTCAAAAGTACATTCACATCATCACGATGCAGGTTTCTCAGGCGCTCCAGAAGCTTCAGGGCCTCCCTGACATCTCCGGAATGCAACAGGAGATCGGCATATTCCTCAAGAGCCTCGGGATGCATCTGAACCAGTTCCAGGGTTCTCTCATAATGCCAGCCAGCTTCTCGCAGACAATGCTTATGGGCATAAATCCGGGCTGCCATCAGACTGGCTTTTTCATCCCTTGGGTAAGACTGAATACAAAGAACCAGCTCTTTTAAGGCTTCGTCGAAGCGACCGCTGCTTTCATCAATCTGGGCGATTTGATAGCTGGCTTCCTGATCGCCTCCACTTAAGCAACGTACCGTGACCCAGTAGTCCCTGGCTTCCTTGAGATGTCCTTTCTGCCAGGCAATCCGAGCCGCCTGACGGTAGTCTTCCTTCTCGATTTCAAGCTGTTCGCGTTGACTTATGCTCATGTGTGATCCGCAATTCAGGTCCACCCGACTCCGATTATGGATTCAGGCTTTCAAAATAGGCTTCCTGAACTCCCTTCTTTAAACCACGAACCACATAGGTCTGCAAGGGCTTGTCCACACCTTTCACAGCAACGGGTTCCTGCTTTTCCGTTACCACGAAGTCCTGAATCGGAAGATATGTAGTCTCATTGATCAGAAGGTTGTTCAGGGGAGCCTTGGATTCAACCCTGGAAGCCACATTCACCGGATCCCCGTACACATCATTATCCTGAGTAAAGACTTTTCCGGTATTCAGACCGATACGGGTATTTAATTTATCCTTGTCCACCCTGAACTCATTGTAACTGCGAAGCTCTGACTGTACCTCCAAAGATGCCATCACAGCCTCAATGGGTGACTCGAAGGTGTACATGTAACAATCCCCGATCTTCTTGATCAGGTTTCCCCGGTATTTTTTTCCAATAGGTACAATGATTTTGGCAAATTCATCCAGCATCAGCATGACTTCCCCAATGTCTGAAGTCGCTGACTTTTTGGTATATCCGGCAATATCAATAAAGAAAATCGTCAGTTCCTGTATGTTCTGCTCAAGCTCAAAGCGCGTCTTATGACCAGAGCGCATGGAG
>CAZDAM010000065.1:0-223 GCA_964503595.1 uncultured bacterium | reverse complement strand
TTCTGGGTTTCTTCTGCATGCAGACTGACATCTTCAAACAGGGAACCAGCCTCAACAGCATCTCCATCCCTGATTTTTTCCAGGCGATCCAGAACATCCGCTTTGCTCAGCTTGTGCTTCATGCTGGAGAACCAGGCCACAATCTGGTTATGCAGACGAAAATCAGAAACTTCCGTGTAGCCTAGAATGACTTTCCATGCATCGTAAAGTTCGCATTTGGCCG
>CAZDAM010000064.1:0-19650 GCA_964503595.1 uncultured bacterium | reverse complement strand
GCCAGTGCACCTTCCATTTCAAGGGAAAACGCTGTGAAGGAAGGCGGTTTTTGCATATTCATCACAGAATTCCGGTCTCAAGGGGCGGAAAGAACACGGTGGAAAATCTGATGAGGCTCTGTCTCAGGCATCATGCTCTGGTGCATGAAAGGAGCCGGGAGTAAAATCCATAGCAGGAAACTTTCTGTAAGCTTGTCTGGTATTGTTGAGGTTGCCTGCTTTCCTTTCTGGTCGATATGATCGGGGTATGCGTTTTCTCCTTTCGATCTTTCTTTTGGCCCGACCCCTTTGTGCGGTGGATTTTGAAGCGTTCAAAGAAGCTCTGATGCCGGTTTTTTCCTCAAGCGGAGTTTACCGTCAGGGCGATTTTCCTACGGAGCCGGATAAGCTTTTTCTTCTGGTTTATGATCGCGATGATCGGGAAGAAGTCAAAGCCTGGTTTGATCAGAACCGCGAGGAAGTTCTGAAGGATGAAAGACCCCACCTTCATCTTCTCTTTCCCGGAGGAGTATCCTTTCTGACTCCTACTTCGGTGATTCAGAAGAAGGTTGGGGGAAGAATCCGTGAAGCCATGGAAGAGACCAGACAAAGAGTTGGTGAAAAAGTCTGGAAGATCCTCAGTGAAAGGTCCGTTCTTTACTACCTGGATCGGAAAAAATCCATCATCAGGCAGCTGGGGATTGAAGATGGATTCCACCTCTATTCAATCGATTTTTCGGCGGGGACTCTTGAAGAAGTTTTCTGGGAGGACAGCCAGCCAGCAAATCCGAAGACATCGGATACAAACGCAATCATGGCTCCGACACTCAGGTAGAACCCAAACTGGCGTATGGGTCCAAAGGGGGCCAGAAAAAAGCCTCCAAACCCCAGAACCAGAACCAGGGAAGTCAGAAGGACTGCCCGTAGACTGTGCTGTAGAAACCAGCTTATATCATGGTTTCTGAAATCCTCCAGAATATGCAGGGTGTCATCCACAGCAATACCCAAGAGAATGGCCCCCATGATGCTTCCGGCCAGATCCACGGGAATTTCAGCCCAGGCCTGCACTGCGAGGATCAGAGTGATGGGAAGAAGATTGGGAATGAGTGCAAACAAGGCGCGCAGAAGTCCTGAACCACTTAGAATCAGAGCACAGAAAATCAATATGACCGAGAGGGGAAAGCAGCGGGAAAAAAGCTGGAGCATTTCCCGATCCATATCCATGGCGATGCGGGAAAGCCCTCCAAGAACTGGCCGATATCCCAGATTTTCGAGTCTTGACTGAAGGAGGTTGAGATCGGCTGGAATCCGGGAGCGATGCCTCGGGTCCCATTGAAGTTCCAGTCTCAGGAAATCATTTCCCAGAAACTCATGTGAAGGAGAACCTTCTTCCAGGAGTCCTTCCATCAGAAGTTCAAGATCTGAGGAATCCTCCGGGATCTCCCAGCGTTCATAAACATTCAGGGAAGCCAGGCGGATCCAGTCCAAAGCTCCGTGTACTCCCAAAAGAGCTGGAAGTCCGACAAAGGCCCTTTCCAGTTCCAGAAGTCCATTCGTGCCCAGTGTTCCCTGAAGCGGCAGAATCAGGGTCATGGGAAGAAACCCTCCTTTGTTCTGAAGCGTTTCCGCATGAATTCGAAATGAGTTCTGGGAAGGAAGCATGGGCAGGGGCTCAGATGCAAAAACCAGCTTTTGCATCTGATACAGGGAAAGGAAAAAAACAATGCTCATGATCAGGGCAAAAGCTTTTCCGAAGCGGGATAGTAGCTCCACCAGGGACCGTTGAAAGGGCAGGCGCATTCTTGAGGCCGGAGTCTGAAAGCGGATGAGGGGAAGCAGGACCATAAGACTCAGGAGGTTGAAAAGAATTCCTGTACCCGTCATGACGCCAAGAGCAATTGCCGGGGTCAGGGAGCTTGTTGTCAGGGTGAAGAATCCGGCGGCAGATGTTCCAAGAGCGAGTATGGTCGGGCGCCAGTGAGCCGCAGGATTTGCCTTGAGGGCTGCCATGCGGTGAAGGCTTGCCGTCAGGGTCAGAAGAAAGATGATGGGAGGTGCCATCAGGCTGATCGGATAGAGAGGGCCAAAGAACTTCTGGTGCAATGCCAGGGCCAGGAGAATTCCCGGTCCGCTTACAAGCATCAGACCAAGGGAAGTTTTCACCGAGCCGAAGCTTAAGCTCAAAATCACAAGACTGATGGTTCCAAAGAGTACAAACCAGGGGGCACTGGATTTCTGGGCAACCTCATCCATGGCCCGGTTCAGATAGGTTTCAGAAAAAATTCCTTCATCAGGGCTGAGTCTGAGTTCAGAAAAATCCGGGAGTCTTGCCGGGTCCTCGATTTCATAGTAGGCCAGCTGGTTTCCCTCACGATAAAGAAGGGGGCCAAAGAATGGATGAAGTTTCAGATTGGCATTTTCTTCTACAAGTTCACGAGCAGAGTCGGGGCTTAAGATCAGTCGGGCTCCCGAAATTTCCCGATCCGGTCCAGCTTTGGAATCGGGCTTTGAGAGAATCATGACCTCGTGGATATCGTACTGCTCTTTTAAGATCCGAAATGCCTGCATGGCCGGGGAATCTTGTGGAAGCCAGCGGGTGAGAGAGCTATCCTGATGAATTGAAACAAAGGGAAGACTGATCAGAATCCCCAGTATGAGAATCAGGGCTGTTGGTCGCAGAATGATAGACTGAAGCGGCATAATTTCCGGCTCTGGTGTTAGATGTTACGCGCGTGAATTGTGACAGAGGATAGATGAATGGAACATGAATCTGTAAGCCCTGAAAGGATTCTTCGGATCCTTGTGGTGTTCGCCATTGCATCTGGCCTTGGCTGGTCGGATTCGAGCCTTGAGAAGATGGAAGCCATGCTTTTCAAGCAGCAGGCAATTATTGAAGCCCAGGCCGAAGCCATAAAGGAGCAGAATCAGAGGATTGCCAGACTTGAAGCAAGACTGGAAGAAATTCAGGAAGACACAGCCATCAATCAGGAGGAGCTGGAACAGGTTCAGGAAAAGAATCGGGAAGCTGTTCATATTCACGGCTATACCCAGAATACCTGGCGGTCCATCAACACTTCTTCAAGCACGGTGGCGGATAGTTTTGATCAGGGGCACACAGCCCTGTTTCTGCAGTCAAAAAAAGGTCGGCTGACATTCTTGACCGAGCTTGAATGGGCGCATTCAGGAAGCCAGGTGGAGCTGGAACGAAGCTGGATTGAGTGGGAAGCCAGCAAAGGGCTGAAAATCAGGGCAGGACAGTCCTTCATACCGACCTGGTGGAATCAGCACCACTATCCTCACCTGACTCCGGGGATTCAAAAGCCTCTTCTGAACCGTTCGATTCTTCCTCTGGCCTATGTCGGGATGGCTGTGTCTTCTGGAACCTACCGTTCCGGAAGAAGGATCGACATGATGGCTTTCACCGGAAACGGGATTGATACCCAGACTTCCGGAGTACCCAGGATTCCGTCCGGACTGAGTGGTGCGGGAATTGACAAGGATAGCTCCAAGGCATTCGGGCAGAAGATTGAATTGAGTCTTGATCCGTGGAATCACCTGAAACTCGCGGCCCTGCACTATTCCGACACCCGGGATTTTGACTATGACGGGCGACCCATCAATGGTAAAGGCCGCTATGAGGCCTGGCAGTTTGAAATGGATGCCAGAAGAAAACGCCTCGCTCTTCAGGCCAGTCTAGGTTTTGGAGAAACTCAGGATTCCGTTCTTGGAGAAAGGGATATCCGAGCCTGGTATGTCATGCCTTCCTGGGGAATCACCGAGTTTCTGACGGCCTTTGTAAGACTTGAGAAAATGAATATTCTGGATGGGATTCAGACTCCCCTGGATCAGAATCGACAGGTGTATGGACTGAACTACCGTTTAAGGGATGATTCCGGACTGAAGCTGGAATGGCTGCAGTCAGAATACGATTCGACCCTTCGGGCAGACGATGAAGAGTTCTGGGCATCGGTGTATTTTGCTTTTTAGGTTTCTCCTGTTTCTAAGCTTTGCCTCCTGCCTTTACTCTGGAGAAATCAGAATTCTGCTTTCAGGGGCTTCAGAGCTTGGAAGTATCCGGGCCAAGGATCTGAAATCGCTGTTTCTGATGCAGGTGGACAGGGTTGATGGAATCAGGCTTGAGGTCATCGAGCATCCGTTTGATTCATTCCTTCGCCAGGATTTTGCCCGTGATTACCTGAATATGAACCATCAGCAGATGAAGGACTACTGGCTGAAGCGCTTCATCACTTATGGACAGCTGGAGCCCAGAGTCAAGAAGAACTGCCGGGCGGCCCTGCGTTATCTGATTTTAAATCCCCAAAGCATTGCTTACTGTGAAGAACCGGTTGAACTCCCTGAAGGAGTCCGGATTCTTGAGGTCAGGCATCATTAACCCATGAGTTTTCAGCGCCGGATTTTTCTGACTCTTACGGGCCTGACTCTTTTGCCTCTGGTAGTGTTTTACCTGAGCAGTCTCAAGCAGTTTTCCCAGAGCCTGACAAAGGAAATGGAGAATGAAACTCTTCTGGCTTCGACGGCTTTAAACCATGAAGTCGAGGATCTTCTCCATCCGGGGATGGCAGGTCTGAAGCTTTTGTCAGAACTCCCTTTCTTGCATGAGCAGCTTCTTGAAGACTGGGATAAGGATTCCGGACTTCGCAATCTTCTGCTTCAGTTTCAGAAGACCTACCCCCATTTTCTGGAGCTGCGGGTTCTGAAAGGCGGGCAGGAGCCGTCCTGGTTTTCCTCCACCTGGCATCTGAGAGTGACCCGAAAACCGGAAGAAAGGACTCTTTCACGGCTTAAGGAAAGTGTGGGTTCCTACATGGGATCCATTCGGCCTTCCTCTCTTCTGAGTGAGGTGCCTGAGCTTCCGGTGGGAGTGGTATTTGAAGGGGAAACAGGCCAGAAACATCTGCTGGAAGGTGCGATTGATCTCAGGGAGTTCTTTCATCGAATCGATGTGATTGCTTCCGGCTGGCAAAAGGATGATCATTTGCGGGCTCTGGTCCTTCTGGGACAGGAACGCCAGGTCTTGTACCGGACCCGGAATGCTCCGGCTGAATGGGAAGCTTCCGGGCAGTTTGAGATCCGTTCCCAGGAGCTGGCAAGCCTTCCCGGATATCATCTGAATCTCCTGATTCCAAAATCGGAAATGAGTCTGCCGATTCAGCGTTTGAGAGAGCAGGTTGGAGCTTTGGGGATCCTGCTGGCCTGCCTGGCTTCTCTCAGTGGCTTCTGGCTGGTCAGGCGTCTGACAAGTCCGGTGCGAAATCTGGCCGAGGCAGCAAAGGAAGTTGCTCAGGGAAATCTGAATCCGCATCTGGAACCTGGCTTTGATGATGAGCTTGGAGAACTTGCTCGCGGGTTTGATTTCATGTGTGACTCACTGAAATTCAGGCAGGAACAGGTAGAAGAGTTAAGAAACAAGCTTCAGAAGAGTGTGGATGATCTGGAACGGCAGGTGCGGGATCGGACTGCCGAACTTTTTGAGCGTTATGAAGAACAGAAGCAGCTTTCCCGAATGCTCACTCATGATCTGGGAAATATGATCGGGTCCGTTCAGTTGGGACTATCCAACCTGAAGCAGGAAGATTCTTCTCAAAAGGGCGTGGAATCTCTGGTTCAGGTCGCCCGGGAAACATCGTCTTTTCTGAACCGTTTTCGAGAACTCATGGCTGTTGAGGAAGGCAGAATTGAAGCCCGTATGGAATGGGTGGATGTTGCGGAAATCACCGAGGATCTGGAGCTTCTTTATGCCAACCGTCTGGATGACAAGGAACTTCATCTTGAAATCAGACTGGAAGAAAATCTGAAGATTCATGTGGATCGGGAATGGTTCCTTTTAAGCGTTCTCTCCAATCTGATGTCCAATGCCATCAAGTTTTCCCACCCGGGTTCGCGCATTGTCTGGAGTGCATATTCCCGAGACTCGGATGTAATTCTAAGCCTGATGGACTTTGGGGTGGGGATGAGTGAAGAGGAATGTGAAAAAGCCCTGCATGCGGGAAAAAGTCTGGTTCGCAGTGGGACTCAGGGAGAAAAAGGAACTGGCTTTGGCCTGCCTATGGTGTCACGGTGGGTGCAGTTCTTTCAGGGAAGTCTGAAACTGAGCCCTAATCCGGTAGGTGGGCTTGAGGTTTGCCTTCGGCTTCCGGGCAGGGCAGAATAAAACATGCGCATTCTGGTTGTGGATGATGATGACAATATTGCCCGGGGTCTTCTGGAAGGACTGAAAAAACAGGGTTATGCCGCAGAAAGAGCAGCACGGGCCGAGGATGGCCTGTGGATGGCCAGGGAATTTCCCTTTGATGCCATGATTCTGGATGTTCAGCTGCCTGATTTTGATGGATTCACCCTTCTGGAGAGACTGAGAAAATCAGGTTCTGAGCTTCCTGTCCTGATGCTCACAACGCTCGGAGAGATTCATAACCGTGTCAAAGGTCTGGACCTTGGGGCGGATGATTATCTTCCCAAACCATTTGCCATGGAAGAGCTCAGCGCCAGACTTCTGGCCCTGATCCGAAGAAGTAACCGTCAGTCCCAATCTGAATTGCAGATTCATGATCTGGTTCTGGATCTCAAGGGACATCAGGCCAGAAGGGGGCCAAGAGAGCTCGGTCTGACCGATCGGGAATATCGCCTGCTTGAGTTCATGGCCCTGCATGCCGGAGAAATTCTGAGCAGGCAGAAACTCATGGATCACCTCTATGGAATTGATGAGGAACCGGAGTCCAATATTCTGGATGTATATGTTGCCCAGCTTCGCAGAAAGCTGGAAAAAGGTGGAGAAGCCCGCCTGATTCAGACAATTCGGGGGGCCGGGTACCGCCTTTCCGATCCTGTTTCCTGAAAAATTCTGAGTTCTTCATTTTGCATTCATGTTTCCTCTCTATGCTGGAAGCATGAAAATTGCACTGATTCATGCCAATTCAACCACCAGACCCTACCGGGTCGCTCCATTGGGGCTGGCCTTTGTCGCCAGCTGGCTTCAGAAAAACCAGCATGAGGTGGAAGTTTTTGAAACTCCTTTCAGTCCTTCCGAGGAGAAAAACCTTCTAAGAGATTTGAAGGCGTTCGGGCCAGAACTGATTGGGCTTGGAGTCAGGAATCTGGATAACTCGGACCTGAATGCCTATGAAAGTTATCTGGAACTTCCGGCCCGACTGGTGCGGGAAATCCGTCAGCAGCACCATGTCAGGATCCTGATTGGAGGATCGGCGGCTACGGTGGATCCCATGAAGGTTCTTTCGATTTGCGATGCGGACCATCTTCTTCTGGGAGAAGGGGAAGCCGCCATGGAGGCCTTCTTGAAGGCACTTGAGTCATCAGATGAAATCCCCAGGGTTTTCCAGTCCGAAAATGGCAGCCCGTTTCGGGTTGAAAATACGGTGGAGTTACCGGCTCCCCGGCTTTATGAGCATATTGATCTGAAACCCTATCTGAACTCTGAAGCGGGCTACCCTCTTCAGACAAAAAGAGGCTGTCCCCTGAAGTGTACATACTGTACCTATGCCAGGATTGAAGGTGCCCGGTATCGCCTGCTTGATCCTGAAATGATTGCAGATGAAATTCAGGAAGCCGTGTCGCGGGGAGTGAAGGATTTTGAATTTGTGGATTCCACATTCAATCTTCCCGTGCATCATGCCCATGCAGTACTGGATGCCATTCTAAGACGCAATCTCAGAGTGAATTTTGTCGGAACCGGGCTGAATCCCATGCATCTTCCCGAAGAACTTTTGCAGAAAATGGTCAGAGCTGGTTTCAAAACAGTGATTCTGACAGCAGAAAGTGCTTCGGAGACCATGCTGAAAAGCTATGCCAAGGGGTATCCCGTACAGGCTTTGCGGCAGGCGGCCAAAAATCTGGACCGGGCCGGGCTTCAGGCCATGTGGGTGTTTTTATTGGGTGGAGTGGGGGAGTCCCGCCAGACGGTGGAAGAAACCCTTGCATTCATTGCCCGCGAAATTCCCAAGGATCATACTTCCTATATCACTTCGGGTATCCGGATTTATCCTGGTGCTCCAATTCATACCCAGCTTGTGGAGAATCTGCTTTCCAGGGCATCGATTCAATCCACATCTGGCGGAGTGCAGTTTCATTTTTCACATGAACTGGATCCTGAATGGCTCAGGACCAGACTGAATGAGTTTCAGCGCCAGCATCCTCAGGTCATGCTTTCTGAAGAAGGTCATTCCCTGCTGATTGAACTTGCTCAGAAGTTTTTGAATTTTGTGGGTGTTTCCAAACCTTTCTGGCGCTTTCTACCTCAATTTAACCGAATTAAAAATCTGTTCCCTGGAGGGGCGAGATGAAAAAAATGACCTTTAAAGCACTGGCTGCTTTTGCACTTTCAACCTGTGTCATGGCGGCATCTGTTCCCTATAGCCTTGGTGTAAAGGCCGATTTTCAGGGCTACAGCAACCTGCATGACTTTCAGGGCAGCGTGGATTCGTCAGAGCAGAATCTGATTGCAGAAGACGGAAAACTTCCTTCTTTTGAAGTCCATGTGCCGGTGAAGGAGATGCAGACGGGAAATTCCGGCAGGGATCGCAATATGTACTCCATGTTTCAGAGCCAGGATTTCCCCGAAATTGTGGCCAGTTTTACCAGTCTTGATCTTGAGAAGCTCAAAGATGCTTCAGAATCTGGAATTGATTTTGATCTGAAAATCAGGGGTGTCACCCATGCCATTCATGCAGAGGTCTTGGAATGGAAAGAAGCCAAAGAGGAAATCAGTTTTGATCTGAATTTTGAGGTTTCCCTCAAGGAGATGGAACTCAAAGCACCAACGGCGATGTTCGGGATGGTCCGGGTCAAGGATACGGTCAATCTGACGACTCATTTTCTTTTGAAAACCTCTCGGCTGGAGCAGCTGAAAATGAAGCTGAACCAACAGATGGGGGGTGAGGAATGAAGCCGGTTATTCATAAGGTAGGAACTGCTGTTCCAGCCTATGATGCACAGAGTGATTTTCTGGAGGCTCTGGGGACCCTGTATCCGGAGAAGGAAGCCCGGATCCTTCGAACCCTGGTGAACAAATCTTCGATTGAACATCGCTATTCGGTTCTGAAAGCTCCATTTGCCCCAGGAGGATTCTATTCTTTCTGGAATGCGTTTCCGAGCACCAGGGAACGCATGGAAATCTATGCCAAAGAAGCTCCGGCTTTGGCTTTGGAAGCTGCGAAGAAAGCCCTTCACGGCATTTCAGAAAAACCGGATTTATTGATTACGGCATCCTGCACAGGTTTTGAGGCACCCGGTGTTTCCGAGATTCTGGCAGAGGTGCTGAATCTTGGCGAAGATGTGGAACGTCTTCATATTGGTTTTATGGGCTGCTATGCAGGAATCACCGGCCTTCGGGAAGCTGCTCGGGCAATCCTGGCCGAGCCTTCCAGGAAAGTGCTGTTCGTGAGTGTGGAGCTTTGCAGTCTGCATCTTCCATCTCCCCGCTTCAACACTTTGCCGGTTCCTTCCATTCTGTTTGCGGATGGAGCGGCAGCGGCCTTTCTGAGCGAGGCCGATGAGGGTCTTGGCATTGAGGGATGGCTTTCTCGAAGAGTACCCGGAACAAGGGAGCACATGCACTGGAAGGTCGGAAATGATGGTTTTTCCATGCATATGTCTCCACGCGTACCCGCAATTCTAAGGGAGGCCCTGCCGGCTGCTCTCTCAGATCTGGCATCCCCTGAGGAGTTGTTCTGGGCGGTTCATCCGGGAGGACCATCGATTCTCGATGCGGTGGAAGAGGGCATGAAGCTTCCCAGCGATGCTCTAGATCCCTCCCGAAAGATTCTGAACCGTTATGGGAACATGTCTTCGGCCACTGTCCTCTTCGTGCTTGAGGAGTTGTTGCAGCAGAAGGAACTGAAGCCTTATGGAATGGCACTTGCCTTTGGTCCAGGGTTGAGTGTGGAAGGGCTCAGGCTTGCATGGAAATGAAACAGGCCCGCTTTCTGATTGTAGGGGCAGGCCCGGCCGGGCTGACTCTGGCTTATCTTCTGGCTCGTGATGGCTATGTGGTCGAGCTGATCAGCAGGGAGAAGGAGTTCAAGCGTCAGCTTTGTGGTGAATACCTGAGTCCAACCGGCAAGGATCTTCTGAAGACTCTTCCGGGAGTTTCTCAGGGCTTTGAAGCCATTGAGGGCATGAGAATCTGCGCATCCGGGTTTGATCTTCAGGCAGATTTTCCCCTGAATGCAACCGGCCTTTCCGTGATTCGCGGGCAACTGGAAAGCAGGCTTTACAGGCTTGCTCTTGAGGCGGGAGCAGAGATTTCACTGGGCGAATCCTTCCAGGATTCCATGTTTCATGCAGGCAGACATATCGTGAAAACCTGCAAAAGAACCATTCAGGCGGATTTTCTGATTGGAGCAGATGGCAGGAAAAGCAGGGTTGCCCAGAAGCTGGGACTGATGAAAAAACCGGATACTTCAAGGACGGCTGTGGGAGTGATTGCTCAAACGTCAGAGTCCCGTCGCATGGGGGAAATGCATCTTCTCTCAGATAGCTGCTATCTGGGAATGGATCCCAACTCTGCGACCGAGGCCAATTTAAGTGTTGTCGTTCCCTCTCGCCTGCTCAGGACATCCCGTCCGGCCCAATTGCTCCGATCTCTTCTGAAGGAAGCTGGTGAAGATTCCAGGTTTGAGTTTCTGGATTCGGAGGTCAAGACGACATCACCGATCACCCACCGCCCCCGCAAAGTCGATTTTCCTCAGGGCTGTCTGATGGGAGATGCGGCTGGTTTTGCCGATCCGATTACCGGGGAAGGAATGACAATGGCCTTCCGAAACGCGTTTCTTCTGATGGATCTGATCCGGAAGAATGTTTCATTGCATCAGCTTTCAGCGAGCTATGCCAGGAAGCACCAAAAGCTGATCCGGCCCAAATTCCTGCTGAAGCCTGCTTTTGATGCTCTGGTCCATTTTCCAGCTCTTCATCAGTATGCAGGAAAACTTCTGACATTGAGGCCGAACCTGCTCACCCATCTGCTGGGCCTTATCGGACAGGTCTACACTCCCCGGCAGTTTTTCAGGCTCAGCGCTCAGGAATTGGCTGGGTTTTCGCCTGGGGAAGGCTTTGGAAAAAATCCCAGATGACATCATTGGCATGAAGAGCCTTTGATGTAGATTCAGAAGATCTGCCGGCGGGTTTGAACCCACCTGGCCAGGAATGGCCGCCTTCTTTTGTGACGCAAAGTTTTACCCTGCTCTGGTTCTGGCAGGTTTCATGGACATCGCAGTAGGCGCCTTTATTCTGAAGGACCCGTCTTGATTCCGGAGTGCACTGGTTGTGCTCAAGCCACATCGAAACAGTCTGGGGCACAGAGGTGAAATCGTTGACTTTGGCAGGATTTCGAACAGCATCACCCATCCCACCCTCAAACAGAACATGATCGTCATTCTTGGCATGAATATGCAGAATGGATACTGGAGTCTGCGGTTTGCAGACCAGGGTGTTATCGGTTCCCGTGACACTGGCAATCCCTTTGAAAACACCAGACATTTCGCAGGCCAGGCGATAGGACATCATGCCGCCGTTGGACATGCCAATGGCAAAGATTCGGGATGAGTCCACAGTGAAATGCCGGGGGAGATCTTTGAGGATTCTTCGGATATAGCCGACATCATCCGAATTTTCATCACGGCTTCCACCACAGCATTTTCCAGCATTCCAGGTAGCCAGTTTTCCTCCGGGAAAGCGGCTGAAACCATTCGGGAAAACGACAGCAAACCCGGACTCGTCCGATTTGGAAATCAGGCCATAAAGCTCATCTCTGGCCATGTATTCCATATGTCCTCCTCCACCGTGAAGAGCAAGGATAACGGGAAGCTTCCGGTCTTGTTGCCAGCCCTTGGGAAGATGCAGGAGATAGGGTCGGGTTTTTCCTTGATGTTTTACCTCGAACCGGTAGGTTCCTGGAGTATTCAGAGTCCCTTCGGCAACCGGGAAATCCTGTCCTGAACGGTTCAAAAATCCCGCCAGCCTTTCCCGCAGGGAGGGAGCAGAATGGCTGGAACACAGGAAGAGAAGAAAAAGAAGAAAATGGGGAAAGCACTGAGTCATGCTTACAGATTACCGCAGGATTACAAATCGGTACACCAGATGCGAAGTCAGTGCTTTTCCTGAAATCATGATTTTTATGAAGACTGTACAGATTGTCTGGTTCAAAAGAGATTTGAGAATTCAGGATCATCCAGCGCTTTTTGCAGCGGCACGCCAGGGGAGGATTCTGCCCCTTTATATTCTCGAGCCGGAGTTGTGGTCCCAGCCGGATATGAGCCGCAGGCAGTATGAGTTTCTTGGAGAATGCCTCCATGAGCTGAAGCAGGATTTGGCGGCACTTGGCCAGAAACTGATCCTCAGGGTTGGAGATGCCGTTGAAATTCTCGCAGAACTGATCCAGAAACATTCTGTGACCGCTGTCTGGTCCCACCAGGAAACCTGGAATGCCTGGACCTATGAGCGGGATAAAAGGGTCAAGGTCTTTCTGAAAGAAGCTGGCATTGAATGGAAGGAGCCCCTTCAGTACGGAGTCTTTCGGCGTCTTAAGGATCGTGATGGGTGGGCGGCAAAATGGTATGCATACATGAACCAGACTCCTCTTCTGATGCCTTCAGAACTCAGTGGTGTCATGGGGGATTCAGAGTTTCTTCCCGGTCCGGAAGCCCTGGGACTTGAACCGGACGGATGTTTTCTGAGGCAGAAGGGTGGAAGGGCGGAAGCCCTGTCCCTGCTCAGGGGTTTTCTCTGGCAGAGGGGAGAAAACTATACAAGGGAAATGTCCTCGCCGGTTTCGGCTTTCGAATCCTGCTCGCGTCTTTCTCCGTACCTGGCTTTTGGAGTGATTTCGGTAAGAGAGGTTTTTCAGGCCGCAGAAAACCGCAGAAAGGCTGCCTGGTGTGGCGATGGAGCGAAAAAGGGCAGATGGCCATCGGCGATGCGTTCGTTCCTGTCCCGCCTGCGATGGCATTGTCATTTCATCCAGAAACTTGAAGATGAGCCTGATATTGAGTTTCACAATATGCATTCGGCCTATGACGGGTTAAGGGACTCAGACTGGAATTCCGACTATTTTCTGGCCTGGAAAGAGGGTCTCACCGGATATCCGATGATCGATGCCTGTATGCGCTGTCTGAAGGCAACAGGCTGGATCAATTTTCGGATGAGGGCCATGCTGATGAGTTTTGTCAGCTATCATCTATGGCTTCACTGGAGAGAGCCCGCTCTTCATCTGGCCCGCCTTTTCACGGATTATGAGCCCGGAATCCATTTTTCCCAGGCCCAGATGCAGTCCGGAACAACCGGGATCAACAGCATTCGGATTTATAATCCGATCAAGCAGGGAATCGAGCATGATCCGAATGGTGAATTCATCCGCCAGTGGATACCCGAGCTTTCGGATATGCCGGAAAACTGTCTTCATACCCCCTGGCTGAAACCCGAATGGATGGGTTCCTATCCGATGCCGATTGTTGAGGAGGCTCCGGCGCGTAAGGCAGCGGCCAAGAAGCTCTATGGACTGAGAAAGGACGACAGTCACCGGGAAGAAGCTGGCAGGGTTCTTAGGAAGCATGCCAGCAGGCGCCCGTCTTCCCGGCCTCGGAAAAAGTCGCTCACGACGGCGCGTATTCCTCTCTCCAGACTGGCGGAGGCAATTCAGGAACAAAGAAAGAAGCAGCTTTCATGAGCAGGGACGAATCTGCATGCTCATGGGGATGCAGCGCAGAGGTTGCTCTCCCATCATGATGGTGATGGGTTCTCTGGGGACGAACCCGAATTTCTGATAAAAGCCAACGGAATTCAGGGTAGATTCCAGAGTGATGGTTTCTACCTTAGCCTTCTCAAATTCTTCTTTCAGGGCCAGGTAGAGTCTTTCCCCCAGTTTCTGTCCCAGTGCTTTGGGAATAAGATATAGCCCCATGACATGAGCTGAAAAGATCCAAAAAGCAGCCGAAATTTCTGAAAAAGGGTATGCCGATTTCTATGCCTATATCTATCATATGGTTCCTCCTGATTTTGTGGAGCGAACTCTCTATTGCTGAATGAGCTGACCGAAGATTCCCGGCAGTGGCTGGATCGGCTCCGGGAAAAGGGGCAGGTCTTTGGTATGTTTGTTGGAATTCCCCACATTTTGATTCAGGGGGAAGTCTCTTTGGAAGGTGCCGAAGAAATGGTATGGAGCGAGAGAGAGTTATAGATGTCAGCATTTTCCCATCTGGAAACCGCTTCCATTCGCCTGCTTCGGGAAGCCTACAGTGCATTTACGGGACTGGTCATGCTCTGGTCCATGGGAAAGGACAGCACCGTCCTTCTGTATCTGGCCCGCAAAGCTTTTCTGGGCAGGGTTCCGTTTCCTGTTCTTCATATTGATACCGGCTTCAAGATTCCGGAAATGCTGGAGTGGCGAACCACTGTTTCTCAGGAATTGGGGCTTGATCTCAGAGTGGTGATGAATGAAGAGGCGATTCGGAAAAAAGAAACATTTCCGGATTCCGGGCTTTCCCGTACGGAATGCTGCTATCGTCTGAAAACTCTGGGCCTTCGGGGTGCTTTGGATGGGACGCTGAAACAAAAACGTCTGAACCTGGTCACCGGTTTCCTGGAAGATGCTCCCCCGATTTTGTGGGATGCCGTGATTGTCGGGCTTCGGGCAGATGAAGAAGGTTCACGTTCCAAGGAGCGCTATATCTCGGTTCGGGGAGTGAATTCCCGGTGGGATGTAGCAGCTCAGCCAGCCGAATTCTGGAATCAGTACCAAAGAAAGATTCCTGAAGGTGGGCATGTCCGGATTCATCCCTTGCTGGACTGGACGGAAGAAGAACTGTGGGGCTATATCGTGGAAAACGATATTTTGGTTTCCCCCCTGTATTTTGATGGAGGCAATGGCCTGCGTTATCGCTCTTTGGGGTGCTCTCCCTGTACCGGACCCATCTCATCTTCAGCTAAGGATGCATCCGAGGTTCTGGAGGAACTCAGAAACGGCCCTCTGAAATCGGTTCCGGAACGCAGCGGGAGAGCTCAGGATACTGAAACCGGGGGTCTGGAGACGCTTCGGAAAGACGGGTATATGTGAAACTGAGAATTGCCATTGCCGGTCATGTGGATCATGGAAAGTCCACGCTTCTGGGTCGTCTGATGGCCGAGGTCGGTGCTGTTTCCGAAAACCGGCTGAAAGCTCTTCCTACCCTGGAAGGAATTGCAGACTACGCCCAGCTTCTGGATGCATTGCAGGATGAGAGAAGTCAGGGCATTACAATTGATTCAGCCCGGGCCCATTTTCGTATCGAGGCCAGGGAGTTTCTGTTTCTGGACAATCCGGGTCATCTGGATTTTGTGACTTCCATGGTCAGTGGAAGCTCCAACGCCGATGCGGCGATTCTGGTTCTGGATGCAGTTTCCGGGATTCAGGAAAACACCCGCTTTCATGCCGGTGTCTTAAAACTTCTGGGGATCTCTTCGGTTGCTCTGGTTCTGACCCGCCTGGATTTGGTGAGAAATCCCCAAAATCTTCTGAAAGAGTATTCCCAAGAAGTTGGAAAGTTTATGGATATTGCCGCCACCATCCCGACTTCGGCCTACACGGGTGAGGGAATTCTGCATCCTTTTTCATGGCATCCGGGAAAGACCCTCAAGGATTGGCTCTTGGGCCTGACTTCTCAGAAGGTCGTTTCCCAAAGACCATTGCGGTTCAGTGTTCAGGGGGTTGAAAAAGACGAGGCGAATCAGAGGACTGTTCTTGGAATGGTGGAAGAGGGAGTGCTCAGAAAGGGGCAGAAAATCCTGTTTTTCCCATCGGGAAGAAGTACTGAGGTAGCGACCATTCCTTCCTGGCCTGAAAAGGACTTGTCTGAGGCAAATGCGGTTCAGGCATCCGCCATGACCATGAGTGATGAAATCTATGTGAGGCGGGGGGAAGTCGGGGTGGATCCTGAAGGGACATTACCGGAGATCAGTTCCAGACTTCAGGCCACGGTTTTCTGGATGGGGCCTGAGCCGCTCTCGGATCGACTGGCGCTTCATTTTCGCTCCCATACCTTTATGAGTCGGGTGATTGGGCTCAGAATCCTTGGGGAAGAAAGGCCGGTGCTCAGCAGGGGGATTGCCAGGGTGGAAATCAGTCTTCAGGATATTGCGGTTCTGGAAGAGGATTCCGATTCGTTTCTTTCCCGGTTTGCTCTGGAAATGGAGGGAGTGATTTGGGGTGGAGGAAGGATTGAAAAGGTTTTTAAGGATCCGGCCATGAAAACCCTGAATCCTCAAAGAAGGGCACTTCGGGCCCAGCGCTTTATTCCATCCTCGATTTCGGTTCAGGATAAGGCCCGGCGCTTTCGGCAAAAGTGTGGGGTTTTGGTGATTACGGGAGCCCGGGATTCCGGAAAAAAGCCTCTTGCGATGGAGCTTGAAAGGCTTCTTTTTGAGAGAGGACATCACCCCTGTTTTTTCAGCGCGGGCAATTTCCTGTATGGACTTCGCGAAGCTCAAAGCCGGGAGTTGAGGCTTGAAGGCGAGCATCTGGAAAGCCTTCTGGATTTTCTGGAAATGCTTGGTATGAGCGGGTGCCTGACTCTGTTCACGATTGTTGATCTGAGTCCGTTTCAGCACCAGATGCTGAAAAGAAGGCTTGGTGAAGAAAACGTGCTTCTGATTTCCACGGATGAAAATCCCGGTGCCTCCCAGGCTCTGGAGGTTCTTCAGGAGGAAGGTTTTATCTGGAGCTGAGGGGTTGTAAGCGCGAATCCACTCATTATAATGGCGGCCACAAGATCAAAGGATGCAATATGTGCGAGCGCCAGGACAGACTGAAAAACCTGATTGAAGACTTTATGAAGGATGACGAGAGGCTGGCATCCAGTGCGGATGAAAAATGCCAGAAGGTCTACGACCACCTCAAAATCCTGGTGCAGGAAAAAGAAGAACTCAAAAACCAGATGACAGGGATTGAGGACAAGGCCAGAATCAAGGAGCTCAAGGCCCAGGTTCGCCAGATTGATGAAGAGACCAACAAGCTTCTCGATCTCCTCTCCCGTCACAGTATGAATTTTTAAGCTGCGGTTAGGTCATTGTGCAGTCTGAAACTTCTCAGAAATTGCCCTACATAGCCGCTATAGGAGGATGAATATGGATAGCAAGACCGTAATGGAAATGACGGAACAATGGAGTGCCCACAATTATCATCCTCTGCCAGTGGTGATCTCCAAGGGGCTTGGAGCCGTGGTTGAGGATCCGGAGGGCAATCGCTATTACGACTTTCTTTCGGCTTACTCTGCGGTGAATCAGGGCCACTGCCATCCCCGTATCATTTCAGCCATGGTGGATCAGGCCCATCGCTGTACCCTGACTTCAAGGGCTTTTTACAACGATCAGATGGGTCCGTTTCTGAAGCTTCTGTGTGAACTGACCAGAATGGAAATGGCCCTTCCCATGAACACCGGGGCCGAGGCTGTTGAAACTGCTATCAAAGCTGCTCGCCGCTGGGGATATCAGATTAAGGGAGTTGAAGAGGATCAGGCCGAGATTCTGGTGCTTCAGAACAACTTTCATGGCCGAACCACAACCATTGTGGGTTTTTCCTCCGAAGATGGCTACAAGAAGGGTTTCGGGCCTTTCACTCCCGGATTCAAAATTCTTCCCTATGGCGATATTGAAGCCTTCAAAGCTGCGATAACCAAAAATACCGTGGGTTTCCTGTTTGAACCGATTCAGGGAGAAGCCGGTGTGATTGTTCCACCCGAAGGATACCTGGAAGAAGCTGCCTGCCTTTGTCAGGAAAACCGCATTCTTCTGATTGCAGATGAAATCCAGACCGGGCTTGGCCGTACCGGAAAATGGTTCTGTTCCGAGCATTTTGGAATTCAGCCCGATATGTATATTCTGGGCAAGGCTCTGGGTGGCGGGATTCTTCCGGTATCTGCTGTGACCGGAAGCAGGGAAGTCATGGGTGTTTTTGATTATGGTTCCCATGGTTCCACTTTTGGTGGCAATCCTCTTGCCAGCAGGGTAGGCCTGGAATCTCTTCTGGTCCTGAAGGAAGAAAACCTGATTGAGCGTTCCCGCGAGCTGGGTGACTGGTTTCAGGCAGAACTGAAGAAAATCGACAGTCCGGCCATTGATCATATTCGGGGCAAGGGTCTGATGATTGGCATGGTGTTGAATCGCAATGCCCGTCCATTTTGTGAAGCCTTGATGAAAAAGGGCATGCTCTGCAAGGAAACTCACGAAAACGTCATTCGCTTTACTCCTCCTCTTATCATTGGAAAAGATGTTCTTGAGGACTGTCTGGGACGGATTCGCGAAGTTCTGACAGACAAAGCTCTGGTGGGATGAACCCCACAACCCATTTTAATGTCAGGGCCTATGGTATCTGGTTGAAGGATCAGGCGGTACTGGTGTCTCGGGAGGATTATCCCGAGCGCAGTGCCCCGATTCTGAAATTTCCCGGAGGCGGGCTTGAACTGGGCGAAAGTCCGGTGGATGCCCTGAAACGTGAAATCCTGGAAGAAATGAATCTTGAATGCGAAGTAGGGGATTCCTTCTTCATTGCCCGCCGCTTTGTAAAATCAGCCTTCAACGACTCCCAGGTCATCTCCCTCTACTTCTATCTTGATTCCCTGAATGGAGAGATCCCAAAAGGTCGCTATCCCGCGCCAGAACGCCCGGACTGCTTTCTGGAATTTTATTTTGTTCCCTTAAAGGAACTGAAGCCTTCCCTGATGACCTTCATTCACGAAAAAGACGTGGTGGAAAAGCTTCTGAGGGTTCACTCCTAGGTCATCTGCGTGCTTGGGCTTGAATCTCGGACGCTCATCACGCATAATGAAGTCCCACTCGCGGAGGTGTGTCCGAGCTGGTTTAAGGAAGCGGTCTTGAAAACCGTCGCAGGGGTAACTCTGCCGGGGGTTCGAATCCCTCCACCTCCGCCATTTAGAAAAGACAAACCCGTCCACTAACCGCGTCCGGTTATGGGGCGGGTTTTGTTTTTCTGTGTGTTGTCGGCGGCTTACGTCGCTTTCAGGGTGTGTAGGTGATGTGGCCTCGATTACTCCCGTTTTGGGGATTTTGTCATACCCCATTTCTCTTTTTCCTTAAAATTCTCTGCATTCTCCGGACTTCGTCCGGTATCCTGTATTTTTTCCTGCAACCGCTGTTCGGCGATTTGATGAACAGGGATGTTCGAATGCCGCGAAGTACAGGAGGTGCGAGAGCGGCCTTATGCAAACTGGTTGATACTCTTCATGATTCCGTCAAACAGGTCATTGGTGTCCTTGGTCGGTCGTTCCTCGTTGTGGGTTCTGCCTTTACTTACCGGGTGGTCGCCAGATGTGTCGGAAAGTTGTGAAATAACCGCCGACTTTCGGCCTTCCACATGCGTTGTCACCTGCTATATTGATCGTCGTATTTGTAAGTTAGACACACTGCGTTCGCTTGCCGCCGGTGAAATGGTGACGCATCTGGAATTGAGGCAAACCGATATGGCAAAGGCGCCAGAAAATTCTGCAGATACGGCCAAAGTGGTCCGCCAGCAATTGGGGCTGAGCCAGGTAGAGCTGGCCCATGAACTGGGCGTGAGCTTTTCCACGATCAACCGCTGGGAAAACAGCAAGACGGTTCCCTTCAAGCTGGCGAGAAGGCAAATCGAGGCCTTTTGTGTGCGGATGAAAGAACAGG
>CAZDAM010000063.1:0-20349 GCA_964503595.1 uncultured bacterium | reverse complement strand
AGGCCCTCGAGGAATTTTCCCCCTTCGACCATCTGATCCAGATTTCGGTGGGTGGCTGCGATCACTCTGACATCCACCCGTCTTTCCCAGGCTTCACCGATCCAGTTGATGCCTCCAGTTTCCAGAACCCTTAAAAGGGCCACCTGGGCCTTAGGGCTCAGCTCACCGATTTCATCCAGAAAAAGCGTTCCGGTATGAGCCTCTTCAAAATAGCCGCTGCGACTCTCCAGAGATCCGATAAAGGCTGCTCTGGCATATCCGAAAAGCCCGGAATTCTGTAAACCTTCGTGCAACAGGCCACAGTTCAGACTCAGAAACGGCTTGTCATGGCGGGGTGAATGCTGATAGAGAAAAACTGCTATCAGCTCTTTTCCGGTTCCGCTCTCGCCTGAGAACAGAACTCCGGAAGGACTGCGGGCAAGAGTTTTCGCCAGATGAAGACATCTTTCCACAGCCTGACTGTTTACTGCATTTTACGTTTCATGCAACACCATAAAGCTGATTCGCGCAACACTTCATGCAACATAAACTTTGCTACAAAGCCTGGAAATATCAGATCATCCAGACTTGGCACAGGAATTGCGGTGGAGTCCTTACCACAAAGGAGTGCAACATGATTCGAAAAGCATCGGAGAGAGGACAAAGCAATCTGGGCTGGCTGAAAAGTGCCCATACCTTCAGCTTTGCCCACTATTATGACCCGAATTTTATGGGATACGGCCCGCTGAGAGTCATCAACGATGACATTGTCGCCCCCAAGATGGGCTTTGATACCCATTCCCACCGCGATATGGAAATCCTGACCTGGATTCTTGAGGGAGAACTGGAACATAAGGACAGTATGGGAAACGGCTCCATCATCCGCCCCGGAGATATTCAGAAAATGAGTGCCGGAACAGGAGTTCATCACAGCGAGTTCAACCCTTCCTCCCAAAATAACGTGCATCTGCTTCAGATCTGGATTCAGCCCGATACCCTGGAAATTCAGCCTGGCTACGAACAGCTTCATGTTCCAACGGAGGAAAGAACAGGAAAACTCTGCCTGATCGCCTCATCCCGGAAGACAGATGGAGCTGTTCACATCAGACAGAATGTGGATCTTCATACGGCAATTCTTCAGCCTGAGCATCAGATTTCCCATCAACTGGCAGCAGACCGGATTGGCTGGCTTCATGTTGCCAGGGGAAGCGTGCAGGCCAACCAGAAGCTTCTGAAGGCTGGCGATGCCCTGATTCTCAAGGCCGGTGAAACCCTGAGCATCCAGAATGGCAGGAATGCCGAGATTCTGCTCTTTGATATGGCTTCCTGAAGGATCAAAAAGAACCATCCAGATTCCGGGCCTTTGGCACTGGCCCGGAATTGAACCGGACGAACCAAAGAATTGTAACTATGTTACAGTCCCCTCCCTACCTGAGGAGAATCATGCAAAAACCCTTTTTCAGCCTGCTTGCCCTCATCTTTGCATCTGTTCTTTGGTCAGAAGCTCCTGTCTATGATGCCCGACTCACCCGATATGCCTACCCCTACCCGGTCGAGTCCTTTGCCTTTCGAAGCCAGAATCAGTCTCTTGAAATGGCTTACATGCATCTCAAGGCCAGAAATGCTCAGCCCACCTTCCTGCTTCTTCATGGCAAGAATTTCTCCGGATACTATTTCAAACCGGTCATTGAAGTACTCCACAAGATGGGTTTTGGTGTCCTGATTCCCGATCAGATCGGGTTTGGAAAATCATCCAAGCCAGCCTATTACCAGTTTGGATTTCCTCAGCTGGCCAGAAATACCCACAAACTCATGGAGTCCCTGAATATTTCCGAGGTCATCGTTATCGGCCATTCCATGGGCGGGATGCTGGCAACCCGCTTTGCCCTGATGTATCCGGAATCTACCCGTCATCTCTTTCTGATCAATCCGATTGGTCTGGAAAATTACCTGGATCACGCCCACTATAAGGATGTGGAGTTTTTCTATCAGTCCGAACTTGCCAAAACTGCCGAGGGTATTCGGGTCTACCAAAAGAAGAACTACTACGACGGGCAGTGGTCCGAGGCCTACGAAAGCCTCATTCAGACCCATATCGGCTGGCTCAATGGTCCGGATCATGAACGGATTGCCTGGAACAACGCCCTGACCTACGACATGATCTTCTCCCAGCCCGTGGTGGAAGACTTCAAAAAGCTCAGAGTCCCCACCAGCCTGATTCTGGGTACAAGAGATCGCACCGGCCCCGGACGGGGCTTTCAGAAGGATGCCGATTCCTATGAACTGGGCCGCTATGACCGTCTGGGCAAGATTTCCAGAATCAGGATTCCCGGCTCCCGCCTCTATGAAATTTCAGGACTGGGTCACATGCCGTTTATTGAGGATTTCAAAAGGTTTCAGACTGTCTTTCAAACCGCCCTTGAGGACGCGGACTTGAGCCCCAAACACCAATAGCCTACAATGCGCTCCAAAACATGAGGAGACAGGATGGCAGAACTGATCCCCAGGCATATTCTCAATGTCAAACCCTACCAGCCCGGCAAACCCCTGGAAGAAATCCGCCGGGAATACGGACTGAAAAAAGTGGCCAAGCTGGCCTCGAATGAAAACACTCTGGGACCTTCCCCAAAAGCCCTTTTGGCCATGCAGGAATCCCTTCAGGAAATCCACTGGTATCCGGACCCCAATTCCCTGAAGCTCAGGGAAACTCTGGCTGCAAAGCTTGGTGTCGAAACCAGCTGGATTCATCTGGGAAACGGAACCGAAGAAATCCTGACCCATATCGTGAAGGCCTTCCTTCCGAAGGGAAGCCACGCCGTAAGAGCCAGCATGACCTTTCCAATCTATGGAATCCTGGCGGGGCTTGGCCAGATTGAAGAAACCATAGTTCCCATGGTGGAACTCAAGCACGATCTTCCGGCAATGGCTCAGGCAGTCCATGAAAACACCCGGGTGGTCTGGCTCTGTAACCCCAACAATCCAACCGGAACCTGGTTTACCCGCCAGGAGCTCCAGGATTTTTTCAAAGCTCTCAGACACGAACCTCTGGTGGTTCTGGATGAAGCCTATTTTGAGTACGCTTATGATCTTTGTGACTATCCTGACAGCCTTTCCTTTCTGAAGGAATATCCAAATCTGATCATCACAAGGACTTTCAGCAAAGCCTATGGCCTGAGCGGAGTCCGCATTGGCTATTCCATTCAAAGACCCGAGCTTCAGGATATCCTCAACCGGGTCCGGCTGCCCTTTCACATCAACCATGTAGCTCAGGTCGGAGCTTTAGCCGCCCTTGAAGATGGAAAATGGCTGGAGCATGTGCGAAGCACGGCCCTTCAGGGTCGTGATGAACTCAAACCTGCTCTGGAAAAGCTGGGTATGAAGGTTTATCCTTCCCTGGCCAATTTTCTGCTCTTCACAGGGGGTCTTCAGGCCCAGGAAATCTACAGCGGTCTTTTGCACAAAGGTGTTGCGGTACGCCCCATTCCCCTGGAACCCAACGGAGCCGTGCGGGTCACCATCGGTACTCCCGAGGAAAACGCCACCTTTTTGAATGAACTGACCGCCCTCACACGAAATCGCACCAGAATTGCAGGGCCTTGATCCATTTGCATCCATCCGTTATGTTTTTGGCACTATTCCAGACTGCACGGAATGGAAAAGGTTTTGCCGGGGACATGCAAAGCCGGACAAGACCCGGACAGGAAAGGACATCAACATGACATATGAAGTAAAAGAACACCTGAAACCAGCAAACCTCAATGGCATCAGCGCCGATCAGATCGATCAGCACTGGAACCTCTACAAAGGTTATGTAACCCAGGTCAACGCCCTGGAGGCGGAGCTTGATGCCCTCAGAAAAGAGGGTAAGGAAGGCTCCCCCGCCTACACGGATCGGCGCCGCCGCTATGGTTTCGAATACAACGGCATGGTTTTGCATGAGTGGTATTTCGGAAATCTTAAGTCCGGTGGAAGCAGCCTGGATGGCAACCTCAAGTCCGCTATCGAAGCCCGCTGGGGTAGTGTCGACGCCTGGAAAGCCGATTTCGCCAATACCGGAAAATCCCGCTCCATTGGCTGGGCAGTGCTTTATGTCGATCCGGAAACCAAAGCCCTTGCCAATCACTTCATCCAGCTGCATGAGGAGGGCAACGTAGCCCATTTCCAGCCTGTTCTGGTCATGGACGTGTGGGAACATGCCTACATGGTAGATTTCGGAGCGGGTGGCCGCGGAGCCTATATTGACCAGTTCTTCGCCAATGTCGATCTGGCCAAGGCTTCCGAGCGCTTCGACACCGTTTCCGAAGGCCGTATCCCAGCTCGCGGATAAAACAACCTGCAAACGGGTTGAATTAGGACAGGTTTCCTAGGAGCCCGCTCCAATCTACTGGAGCGGGCTTTTTTTGATTCTATAGACCAAACCTGACTTATATCCCATCAATTTGCCAAATTCCAAGCATCCCGTGGCTGTCAATGGTTGCTCAATCCGGGCACGATCCGCTACCGTGAAAGCTATCACCTGGAAAGGAATGACCTCCCGATGCAAGATAACGAAGTACAGACCGAACTACTGGACGAAGTCACCGGACTTCCCATCCTCGGCCCCCACTCGATGAAGAAAGCACTGAATTTTTTTGATGCTCAGCGTTCCCTTGCCGTCATTTACCTGGATGTTTACAACCTGGTCAAAATCGAAAACGACTACGGTGCTGCAGTCTATGACTCGATTCAACGCGATGTCACCCGTACCATTCTCGGTCTTCAGGGAAAATATCTTAGAAAATCGGACCTGATTTTGAAATGCCATGGATTTGATGATGCTTTCCTGATCATTCTTTCCAAGAAGCGCAATATCGGCGGCTCCCGAAAAAACGATCTGGAAACCATTGCCCGTCGGATCCATGCCCACATCTCAAGCGGCATCTTCTTTACTACCTACAAATGGCTCAAACGTAAGCCCAAGTTGCGCATTGGCTACAGCTTCATTGTCAAAAACTCCCTGCTCAATCCCCAGCGTATGATTTACCGGGCGATTGAAGAAGCCCGTCTGATGTCGACCTTCCATGTCTACCACACGGAAATCCGCTATAAGGAAACCCTTCAGCAGATTATTCTGGATGAGGATATCCGCACCGTTTATCAGCCCATGGTCGATTCCCATTCCGGAGAAATCTTCAGCTATGAAGCTCTGAGTCGTGGCCCGGAAGGCACAGAATTCTTCAATCCGCTCTTTCTTTTCGAGATTGCCAAGGAATCCGAACTTCTTTTCGAGCTTGACAATGTCTGCCGCAAGAAAGCCGTGGACAATGCCGTGGCCATGAATCCCAAGCTAAAACTTTTCATCAATGCTCTTCCCACAACCATCCATGAAACCTATTTCAGGGAAGTCTATCTGAAGGAAATACTGGCCAAGTACAACCTGAATCCGGAAAACCTGGTTTTTGAGATTACCGAAAGCCTGGCTATTCAGAATTACGAATCCTTTATCGAGGATATTGGCCGCTATACATCCGAGGGCTACCAGATTGCTCTGGATGATACAGGAACCGGCTATTCAAGCTTTGAGACCATTCTCAAAATCAAGCCTCACTACATCAAGATCGACATTTCCATGATCCGCAATGTAGATACCGATCCATTGAAGCAGACCATGATTACCGCGCTTTTAAATATTGCCAAGTCCATCAATGCCAAGTCGATTGCCGAGGGAATCGAGACGGTTTCCGAGTACCGCAAGCTACAGGAGCTTGGAGTGGACTACTGCCAGGGCTACCTGTTCGCAAAACCGGGACCCCCCTTTTCCGATGTGAAGAAGTTTGTCTGATCCGATCAGACGATCAGAAAAACCCCGGAGTTTTTCCGGGGCTTTTTTGATTGCTGCCAGATTATTTATCTGCCGGACAGTTCTGGATTTCCTCGGTATCTTTCTTCAGGCCAAGAACTTCCGCATAAGAACGGGCCAATGACTGAATGATGACGGGTACAGATCCATTGGAAGTCTGAACAAAGACTTCCTTCTCGTTCTGGCACAAATGAGTCAAAGGCACCAGATACCCCTCAACCTGATGACCGATCAGAAATTCTTCTTTTGAATGAAGCCGTCAATCACCTGGAGATTCAGGTCCGAAAAATGCTTTTAAATGATCTGAAGGACTATCAGGGGCTCCTGATTTTCGTTTTACATGACGAAGAATTTGTCCAGGAGTTATCAAATTTCGAGGTTCTGGTATAATCCCACAACCCTGATTTGACCACAAAGGAAAGATCCATGCCCAAAGTTGAAAAATCCCGGGTTCAAGCACTGGTTGACGCCTATAAAGACCATCTTCACTATGACTGCCTCAAAACCGAGAGCGAAGCTTCTGACTGGGACCGCTACCTGAGTCTGGCGGTGGCCGTCAGAAAACAGTTCACAGACCGCTGGCTTGCATGCATGCATGATTTTCAGACCAAAGACTGCAAGCATGTCTACTATCTGAGCTTTGAATACCTGATGGGCCGCCTGATGGAAAACAATATTCTCAATCTTCAGATGATGGAAGAAGTCAGGGAAGCCTGTAAGGAAATCGGCATTGACTTTGATCATCTCAAGGATGTCGGTGAAGATGCGGGCCTTGGCAATGGTGGTCTGGGCCGCCTGGCCGCCTGCTTTCTTGATTCCCTGGCCAGCCTGGGCTATCCGGCAATGGGTTACGGGATCCGCTATCAGTACGGCATCTTCCGTCAGCATATCGAAGACGGAGCCCAGCGCGAAGAGCCTGATGACTGGCTTAAACATGGCAACCCATGGGAACGCCCCATGCCAAACGATGCCGCGATTGTGAAATTCGGAGGACGGGTCATTCCTGTACCTGGCTCCAAGACCGGTCAGTGCATGTGGGTGGACACCCAGGATATCCAGGCCATGCCCTACGATGTCCCGGTTGTCGGCTGGCAGGGTGCAACCATTCTGTCCCTGAGGCTGTGGTCCTCTCAGGCTACCAGTGATTTCAACCTTGAAGAATTCAACAAGGGTGATTATCTGGCCGCCGTTGAAGCCAAGAACGAGGCAGAGCGCATCTCCAAGGTACTTTATCCGAATGATAATAACTATGAAGGCAAGGAACTGCGCTTCAAGCAGCAGTTCTTCTTTGTCTCGGCAAGCGTGCAGGATCTGATCCGCCGTTTCAAGGCCCAGAACGGCACCAGGTTTCACCTTCTTCCGGAGAAATGCGCCATCCAGCTCAATGATACCCACCCGGCCCTGACCATTCTTGAGCTGATGCGGATCCTGATTGACGAGGAAGGGCTGACTTTTGCCAAAGCCTTCCAGATCACACGTAAAACCTGTGCCTATACCAATCACACTCTCATGCCGGAAGCTCTGGAAAAATGGAGCGTGGAACTCTTTGAAAAGCTCCTCCCCCGCCATCTTCTGATCATGTACGATATCAACAGCGAATTCTTAAGGGACGTAACCCTGAAATTCCAGGGCGATCTGGAGAAAATCATTTCCATGTCCCTGTTTGAAGAAGGTGCCGAGAAAATGGCTCGCATGGGCTATCTTTCCGTTGTCGGCTCCCATTCCACCAATGGGGTGGCCGCTCTTCATTCCAAGCTTCTGGTTCAGGATCTTTTCCAGGACTTTGCCCAGGTCTATCCCAAGCGCTTCAACAACAAGACCAACGGGGTCACCCCCAGAAAATGGCTTCTGCACTGCAACCCCGAGCTTGCGGAACTGATTACCTCCAAAATCGGCAAGGGCTGGATCTGCGATATGGATCGCCTGCGGGAATTCGGGCAGTTCGCCAAGGACAGGAAAGTCTTAAAAGAGCTTGAGCGTATCAAGCTTGGCAACAAGATTCTTCTGAAGGAAATCATCAGAAAAGAACTGGATCTTGAGGTCAGCGAGCACTCCATGTTTGATGTTCAGATCAAACGGATTCATGAGTACAAGCGCCAGCTTCTGAATATTCTGCATGTGATCATGATGTACAACCGGCTGAAAAAGGACGGGAACGCCTTAAAAAGCCCCATGACCGTCATTTTTGGCGGCAAGGCTGCTCCGGGTTACTTCAATGCCAAACTGATCATTCACCTGATCAATTCAGTGGCCCGCTTCATCAATGAGGATCCCGAAACCAACGACAAGCTCAAAGTTCTGTTCATGCCCAACTACCGGGTCACTCTGGCGGAAAGACTGTTTCCGGCAACCGACCTGTCCGAGCAGATTTCTACCGCCAGTACCGAAGCTTCGGGAACCGGCAATATGAAGTTTGCCATGAATGGAGCCCTTACCCTTGGCACAATGGATGGAGCCAACGTGGAAATGGCTGAGGAAATGGGCGAAGAGAACATGTTCATCTTTGGTTTAAGAACAGAAGAGGTCTTAAGCCTTCGGGAATCCGAGGAATATTCCCCCTGGGACATCTACAATGAGAACGAGGAAATCCGCAATGTTCTGGACATGGTCAGAAACGGCTTCTTCAGTCCGGAAAACCGCGATCTCTTTGAGCCCCTGACCTATACTCTCCTGCAAAAAGGTGATTACTATTTCCTGCTCAAGGATCTTATGGATTACGACCGGGCCCGCATGGAAGCCAATAAGGCCTATGCGGACAAGGACACCTGGTACAGCAAAACCTGTATCAACATCAGTTCCATGGGTAAATTCAGCTCGGATCGCACGATTCGGGAATACGCCAATGACATCTGGAAGGCCACTCCGTTTGGCCCGACAGCCTGCTAAGCAGTCATGAAAGCCCGGAAGGCCAGAGCTTTCCGGGCATTTGTGAATCGGATGGCCGAAAAGGGCGGACTGATTCTGGTGAATATATATTCCGGCACCCGCGGCAAACCCTTTGAAACCAGGGCTCCCATCATTTGGTGCCGGTTTGCCGGATTCTGGAGCACCGAACAGATAAAACCACATTTTAGGTTCGTCACATCAAAGAGCCCTCTGGGGCATATATGTCTCCTGAAAACAGATCCTTTTACACGACAGGAATTGTCGTATAAAAGGCCGCCTTTTTTGGAGATACCCCCCAGAAGCATAAAAGAACCGTTATCAGAGCAGTGCTCTAGGCGGGTTCACCCATGATGTAACGGCGGGAATAGCCTTTCCAGAGTTCGTCATTCCAGGTCATGATCTCAACACCATTCTCAGTGACCAGACAGGTATGCTCAAACTGGGCGGAACGGCGACCATCAAGGGTATAAACCGTCCAGTCATCTTCCTCATCCAGAAAAACTTTGTAGGTCCCGGCATTGACCATGGGCTCAATCGTAAAGACCATGCCCGGCAGAAGCTCAGGGCCACGATTCGGGCGACCATAATGCAGAACCGTCGGCTCTTCGTGAAACTCAATCCCTACTCCATGCCCGGTGTAATCCCGCACTACGGAATAGCCGCGTTTCTCGACGAATTTCTGGATTTTGGCTCCGATATTGGAAAGCCGGTTTCCCTTGAAAACCTGCTGAATCCCCTTGAACATGGATTCACGGGTCACTTCGACCAGACGCTTGTCCTCATCAGAAACATTGCCGCAGTAAAAAGTGAAGTTGGAGTCGGCATAGTAGCCATTCAGAATCGAAGTCACGTCAATATTGACGATATCGCCGTCTTTTAAGACCAGATCCGAGGGAATGCCGTGACAGACAACTTCATTGACGCTGACACAGACCGACTTGGGGAATCCCCGGTAATTCAAGGGTGCCGGAATCGCCCCGTGATCCAGAGTATATTCATGACAGAGCTGATTGAGTTTTTCGGTGGTAATACCCGGTTTCACTTCGCCACCAAGCATCAGAAGAGTTTCTCCAACCAGTTTGCCGGCCTCGCGAATACCCGCGACCTGCTCTTCGTTCTTGATGTAGATACCCTGAATTTTTTTCGCTTTATCTGCCATTACCAGCCCTCATAAAAGTATTAAGCGGGCATTATACCAGATTCTTCTAGTCCGCCTTCATATCAAGCTTTAATTCAAGGTCCTGAGGGGTCAGAAAGATACGGGCGTCCTTGCTTGCCAGAGCCTCCATCATCTCCTTGCGTCGAAGCACCTCAAAAAGCCTGAGCTTGTCCCCGGAAAAGCGGGATTCATCCAGAGATTCCAGAAAGGAACCGACGACAAGAGCCTGGCGCTCACCTTCAGCCCTGGCCTCCCGCGCCAGACGCTCAAGCCGCATTTCCTGAAGCTCCTGCTGGCGCTTCTCCGAGACGATTTCCCCTTCCAGTCGTTTCATGCTGACTTCATTCTCGGATTCCTGCTTCTGGATCCGGTTGATCCTGCTTGTCGTCTCCTGAATGATCTCACTTAAAACTTCCTGGGTTCTGGTGTCCTTACATGCAATTTCACGCACTTCCACGGAATGAATCTTCAGGCCTCTTTCCTGATAGAAAGGATCGTTTTCCCGGATAACAGCCTCACGTACCAAATCATTGAAACGGGCCAGAAACTCTGAAAAATCCACATGGGAAATGTTCTGGATAATCAGAGAGCGGGCATGGGCACAGACATCCCCGGAGGCATCATCTGTCGTCCGGACGAGGGTCTGAACATCCAGAACCTGCCAGAAAAAGGTGATTTTCAGACAAAGTTCCACATTATCCCGTGTCCTGACATCAAACTCATACCACATGAACTTGGGCCTTAAATCAAAGCCCGTAATCATCAGGCCTCGCTTATCCTTGTTCAGTCCGGATGACCAGTAACTCAGGTGTTTGGTCCAGTAAGGAGGGACAAAAAAGCTCGATTCCTCATCAGTTCCCTTACGAAAGTGAAACCGGCCATTCTCATCTTTCAGAACCAGAACTTCATGTTCTTCAAGCCGTACCCGATCGACTTTTTCCACAATTTCTTCATGTGGCTTGGGAAAGAAAACCTTCTCCCCGGTAATCAGCTTCAGACGGCCATCGTTCTTGTCACGGATTTTCACTCCCGTGCAGGCATCCAGAATCGGAGCTGTCTCAACCCCTCCATCAACCTCTTCAAATGGCTCAAGAAGAAAGACCCCCTCACCGGTCACAATTCTCTCCCGTCCATCCATACGGTTGATGATGCGGACAAACTCATCCCGCGCCAGAGATTGGAGCTCGCCATGAAACACCGTTTCTTCATAGGCCTGCAAAAAATGCTGACCCGGACCTTCCACCAGGTGCACCTCACCGCTCAGGGAATGTTTGACATGCAGGTATTCCTGGCGGGAAAGGGCCTCCACCTTGCGCCTTTCAAGAACCCTGTGAAAGGGAGGTTTGAAAAATACTCTGGGACCGTTGATGACATAACGGCTGGAAAAAGTCTGAACCAGAAGCTGTTCGTCTTCAGTGAGAAAATAAAATCTGGGAATCATGCCTTTAGCATGGACCAAGCCCCGAGAGGATTTCAATAGGGAGAATTCAGTTTGTGAATCAGGCCGACAACAATCTTCTCTCCACTGGCCCGATCCGGTCTGACCTGGTGGCCGCGAAGTTTCAGCCTATAAGCATTCTTGTGTACGAAATGTACAGGCCTGACTTTACATTAATTCTAAAGTTATACATTCAAAATAGAGTTTTCTTCATTTCCAGAAAAAAAAGCGGATTCTGCAACCAATTCTCACTTTGTGCGTAGTATCTTTCCTGTTGCTTTTGACTTTGATCCGGGAGAATCCATGCGAAATCTGTTAAGAAGTCTTTTGTTTGGCTCTGCAATCGTTTTTCAGTCCCTGTACGCTGACCTCACTGTCGAGGAAAGAGTTGAAGACTTTCAATATTTCTGGCAGACCTACAAAGATGCCTATGTTTTCTTTGACCTGAAGAAAGAAGACTATGGAATCGCCTGGGAATCCGTGCGCGAGCAAATGCTTCAGCGTCTGGAAGCTTCTGAAAGTGACATGGAACTCTATGCCGCCGTGACCGAAGCTCAGGCCATGCTTCGTGACGGACACTGCTACAACGGAGCCTTCACCAAAATCCGTGAAACCGAGCCGATCTTCTTCCAGAGAATTCAGTTTCGCCTGGTGGAAGGCAAGCGTATTGCCGTAGCCGGAGTCGTGGCCGGAACCGAGTTTGCCGAAGCCGGTGTAGAAATGGGCGATGAACTGGTTCAGTTTGATGGCAAAAGCATTCGCCAGCTGGCATCCGATTACCGTCCTCTTCAGGCTGCCTCCTCCGAAGGGCAGTTCTGGAATTCTCTGGCAAGCCAGCTTTACATCCATAGTCCCCTTCTGGGAAAACCCAAAAGCCCCAAAGCCAAAATGGTTTTCCGCAAGGCTGACGGACAACTCGTTGAGGTTGAGGCCCGCTGGAACATGGCTCCTGCAACTGGTGCCCAGAAATCCACCAGCAGCTTCGCCGATGATGCCTCCGTTGACTTAAGCCAAGCCGAGCAGATTGCGATTGAAGGCCCACTGCCAATGGATGTCCGTATTTTCAAGGATGTCAACATCGGCTATGTTGCGATTGAAACCTGGATGAAAACCGAAGATCCGATTGAGCAGATGGAACAGGTCATGACTGCCATGAAAGGCACAGAAGGCCTGATCGTCGATATGCGTGGAAACGGTGGTGGAGTTGGCCCCTGGGGTGTTCTCTTCACCAATTACTTTCTGAATTCCGGGGCTAAATCCCCCAATGATTCCTGGATGGACCGCAAACTCAGCAAGGCCTTCTTCCGGGCCTCCTTCCCCCAGCTGGGTGAAAAAGAACTCGAAGAAGTTTTCACCTCTCCGGAAACCATCCACTATGTCCTGACCAAGGCTTTTGGCCTGGAAGTCAGCCTGGAAGAAGTTCAGAACGAGCACTTCAAGGACGGACGCTTCCAGCCCTACTATCTCAGACTGCTTCTGAATGAGAGAACCAATACGGTCGCCGCTTATGACAAGCCCGTCTACGTTCTGACGGATGGTGGCTGCTACTCTACAACTGATATTTTCCTGACCATTCTGGATGAATTCGACCGCATCACCATTGTGGGCTCCCCCAACGGTGCGGGCAGTGGCTCCCCCATTCCATTCACCCTGCCAAACTCCGGTCTTCAGGTCTATGTACCTCATGCCAGAGCCTACCCTCCCTTTGGTTCCATGATCGAAGGTCGGCCCCGCCAACCCGATATTCTGGTAACCCAGACCATGGAGGATCTGCGTCAGGGAAGAGACACTGTCTTAATCACAGCAGCCAAGGCCCTTTGGGAAGAAATCAATCCGGCTTTCAGCTCCTTCTCCAACGAAGCTTTTGAGTTGGGAGCGGGTGATTCCATCATGAATACCCTATCCGAGAAAACTGTGGACTGGGGCAATATCCCAACTCCGGATTGGGCTATCGATGCCAAAATCCGCCACAAGAACATTCAGGAACTGGATCTTCTGAAGTAATTCACTTCTGTTGAAAAATCAGCCTCGCCAGTCTGGTGGGGCTTTTTTTCATTCCCTGGTTTTAATTCATCCCGAACAGATTCTTCCAGGAATCAATCACCCGACGCAGCATCGGGGGCCGGGATTCCCAGAAAAACGGCAGACCCGAATCCGCCCAGTTCTTGAACCGCTCCATCTGAGAAGAATAGGCCTCATGAGAAAGATTGAAGCGATTGACTTCCAGATTCATCACAGCCCGGGATTTTTTTTGTGGGGCCTCAAACTTCTGAGACCAGGTCAAATCCATACCCTCATACGACCACTGAAACGGATCCACCGGAATCTCAACCATCTGGGAATGCTGAAATTCAAGCTCCATTTCCATGGCAAGTGGCTCACAGCGAATTCCTCTGGTACGGGTTCCATTGCCATAGAGAGTATGAAAATACCCTCGAATCGGAGCAAACCAGAAACCCCGGACCCGGTTTCCGTTGGAAAGAATCTGAAATCCCCGGTGAAGCTCCCCTTCAATCTGAAGAATCGCAAACTCCCCGTCCCGCTCCAAAGTGATGCGCTTGAGTTTGAATTCCGAACCCCGGATAAAACAGAAATCGAGTTCCTGCTGGCGATGGTTGCCAAGCTCCTTCAAATCCCATTTACCCCAGCGTTCAAAAATACGACGCGCTTCTACCCCTCCCAGAGTTTCACGAATCTGAACCCAATCCAGCTCATCATCCCTGGCGCTGGCCTTCCACTGAATCTCCCATTTCAGACTGGAGCCTTCCGAAGGAGAGACCCAAAGCCGAAACGGCTTCAGAACCGTACTGGACTCCAGAGGTAGAATCTCCGCTCCTGCCCAGTGCCGTTCACTGCGAAGCCCAGCCCAGATCGGAATCGAAGGATCCAGAATTTTTCGCTGCCCCGGAGTCAGCTCCACGCTCACCAGAGGCCTTGGAAAGTCCAGATGAGGCAACTCGGAAGGCACCATGGAACTGGCATTGACCGAAGCCATCATGAGAGTGCAGGGAATCTGATGCTGAACCAGCAAAGCCTTCAGCAAAACAGCCTTTTCCAGAGGATTCCCATAACCCCGCCTGAGCACTTCATTTGGCCAGGCTTCAAAGGACAGCCCCGTTGCAAAGCTTCGAATCCCTTCTGCCACATAGCGGGTTAGAAGACTCGCCTGGGCTTCCAGGGACTCCTCCTCCAACAAATCGGACTGAAGCTCATCAGGAATCCCGAGCTCTTCCTTCCAGGGCTCCTTCTCCCAACAGACTTCCCGACGCATCCACTCCTGGCAGGTCTGCCAGTTCAAAATGCGGCTCACCTGAACCCGTGGCCTTGACTCATCATCATCAAGACCCAATAATTCAGGATTTTCCTCGTTCATGAATGAGGCTCCCGGAATTTCAAAAACCCATACTTGCCCCTCCTCAATCTCTGCTCCTTCGATGAGAAAGCTCAGATTCCAGGGATGAATCCGAAACTCTTCTACAATCTCCTTGGAAATCAAAACCGCAACCCAGAGCCCATAAGGAGAATTCATCTGAAAATTACGGTAGAAGGCAGGAGGAAAAGACCTCATCGAGTGAGTATTCAGAAGCACCCCCGACTCAAATACATCTCCCTTTTTCAATAAAGGAGGAAGCACGGACCAGTGAGTCTGATTGGTGAATCCAAGCATTCCCGGAGGCTGATAATTGCTCTCCTCCATGACTCTGGAATCTGCCAATGGATGCCCTGACACCTGGTACCGACAAAGAGCACCCGATTGATAGCGGGGATCAAAAACGATTTCGTGGAGACGTGGGTAGGATCGCTCAAAGGCGTAGAGAATTTCCTCGCGCTGGGCCAGCCACTCCGAAAGACCACTTTTCTGAAAATGAAGAAAATGCAGCCTGTCCCAGGAAAAATCTGCTGGCAGCAGGGCAAAAATATCCCCGACCCAATCAGGCTCCAGGGTGATTTCCATTTCGCGCAGCTTAGCCAATTTCCACCCTCATGAATGCCCCACTTGTAAAATCCGTCGAGCAGGTCAAACTTGTTTTTTTGAAATATTTACAAATACGGTACACTGTCAGCCTAAAAAAAGCTCTTAGAGGAACATACCATGCATCGCTTCATCATCACTCTTATCGGCCTGCTGTTTTCCGGGATCACCCAGACAGCAGCCCTTCCCACGGGAACCACCCTGGTAAGTCTGCCCTGTACGCGAACCGCAACAGCAGCCTTTGGTGCCGGAGCCTCCAAAATCACCTCGGCCTGGCATATATCCCGAACTTCGCGCATTTTTACGCACTATTCCGGAAACAGCACTCCTACCGCTACTTCATACAACGCAATCCAATCCCTCAAGGCCTATGACGGCTACTATGTCTCCGCGAATCAGGAATGGACTTATGCCATGGATTCAGGCTGTAGTACAGAAGCTTTCCCTGCCCTGGAATACAGGTATGGCTGGCAGCTTCGGGCTTTGACCCAGACCACCATCAGCACTTCGGCATTTGTGGCCCAGCACGCATCTCTTGGTCATATTCACGCCATTATGACCGTGGAAGGCAACCGCTGGCTTGGTTTCATCCATTCTCCAAATCAGCTTTCCACCCAGTTCTATAATTCCCTGACTTCTGTTTCCCCTCTGGTGGAGCTGACTCCAAACCGGGCCTACTGGATTGCCATGGGACCTTCCAATACCTTTGACATCATTTCAAGAAGTGGTGCCTCCCGCCTGAACCGTCCCCAGATTGCAATTGGCGACAAGCCCGGCTACATTTCCAAAATTGTGGGATCCACTGCCTATATCAGTCCTGTGACCGATTTTAATCTTGCCGACTGGCCGGATGCTTTGAAGATTCAGCTCTCCCAGCTCTCCCAATTGCAGAGCTATAACGGAAATTTCAGTTTTGATCTGAGAAATCAAGCCAACCCGAATGAGCATTATGCCTATGCCAATACTCCTTCTTTTGAAATCAGAACGGAAACCGCGGGCAATATGGGAGCCTATATCCCTTTGAACGCCTCCATCTCAGCCGGCTACCGGACGATTGCCGGAAACAGTGCATCTATTACCAATGCACCGAATTCCAGTGGAGGGTATGGTGATGCCACGGATGGAGCTAGCTCCAACTCGCCCCAGAGGCTGGACTTCGCCATTCAGCCCTATATTACAAAAGCAGGTGGAACTGCAGACTTCTTCAAGGGAGTTTCCCTGAAGGCCACTTTTGATTTACCCCAGCTGAATTTCTCCCAGTTTCAGCAACCTGTTGTCACCAACTTCGTTGTGGAAAACATGATCATTCAGGCTCCCTAAAATGAATTGTCTACCTGATGCTGAATCACGAGTTCTGATACGGAATACTCTATCGCTTTGGAAGAAATAAAATCCTCCCGGTTGCGGGGATCATAGGAAGATTCAAGCTCAGCTGCCGGGCACAAAAACTCTGCGGCAAAGGCTCTTTGCATCTTTTGACGCATGGAATAGGTTTCTCCCGCTATGTGCAGACTGGAATCCTGATGAGACATCACAAAATCTCCAATGAGCCGCGCTAACTGAAAACGCTTACTGCTTGGGTGCTTTTTTGTCAGAACAAGGGATCCCTTGCCATCCGGCTGAAATTCCCCCATACCAAAGCATGCATTTTCTGGTAATTTCTCCAAGCCCTTGCCAACCTGGAGTTGTAAAAGATCGGAAAAATGCTTTTCAGAAACCGCCCCTGAATCAATGTCCAGTTTTTCCCTTAGAATCCTGGCCCACTGATAAGCAGTATGAATCGAAGGTTTTGCACCAGATGTATCCCAGTTTTTCAGGACCGAAACATCACAATTTGCTTTATCTCGCAAAATCTGAAAAGTATCCTGAAGTTGTGCTAACCCAGAACTATCCAAATTGACATCACTCACAATTTCACAGACATCTTCCAGCCTGGAAGATTCATCAAAAAGGGATAAAACGCTTCCTACAAAATCAGGATTTTCATCAATCCCCAATCCCATACAGGCTTCCAAACGACGATACTGATGAAAATCTATATCTTTCCATTCTTCTATAAGGCTTTTCAGATCCAAAGAAAAACCTTCATCTGAAAGCTTCTGACTTTTCAATCTCTCCTGAATTTTTCCCAGAAACTCCAACACCAAAGTAAAAAACTCCTGATGAGAAATCTGGACACTTCCCTCCTCTATAAAGTGAAGAGGAATCACAGATTCTTTTGGAAAATTTTTTAGCTCAGCAGTTACTGAATCTCCATCTCCATAAAAAAACAGATGAGGCCAACAATACCCCCTGCCAATTGAAACCATGCAATGAGCCCTTAACCAATCATAAGAAGATTCAGCTAAATCATATCCTTTGGCAGGTTCATATGCCATACGCCAGAAATGTTCGGACAACCAGTCACCTACCAGATATAGAGAAGTCTGTAACCTCGACTGAACTCTCTTGCCACCATCCAGGCTATTCAGATGTGAAAAAAAATCTTTTCCCATCCCTCGCAAGCCAAAATCTGCCATTGTCGAAGACAAAAGCAATTTTTTTTCAGCCGGGTCTGGATTCAGCCAGTCAATCAAAAAACTCAGTTTTTCCATTTCTTCAAAACTTCCTGATAACGAGCATCCATCTTCTGCAAAGGATATCCATGATAAGTTCCCTGAACTGAATCCAAACGAAACTCAAGCACAAAACAGCTCTCGCCATGATGATGAATACCCCAGACAAGGCGGGGAAACTCCCCCTCATAACTCTGACTTACAAGCCCGTGGCGAATTCCATCCTGCATGACCTTCAACGCATCTTCCTTGCGAAAAATACCCGTAGGATCACAAAGTGTCTTAGGATATTTCGCTGCACTGGGAGGAATAAGGCCAAAATCACCCGGATTCCGTTTATGCACCGGGTTTCCCACATACTGAACCTTGTCACAAAGACTCTGGCGATCCTGTTGAGAAATCGAATCATCAATCTTCATACCGGGATTCTTCTTTCTCAAAGGAGGAGATTTATATTTCATCTTCAGCTTAAAAAGGCAATCACGAGAAGGATGTAATGCACCATCAGGATCTGAAGAATCAGGCCGGTGATATAGCACAGAACCCTTAGCGGAAGCAGTCCCCCCAAAAGGGACAGTGTATGCAAGAAGCGTGTTCCAAGAAAAATGGCCAGAACGGCCTGAAGCAGATGCTGGGGCAAGAGCATCATAGCGCTGAAAAGAAAAAGTCCTGAGAACGGAACAAAGTTTTCCAGATCATTGCGCCAGACCATTTTGAGGCGCTCCTGCATGATTTCCGAACCAAGTGGAGCAAATCCCTTGTGGACAGATTCCGGCTCCGGCGGTTCCCAACCCTCTTTACGGCGACGAAAAGACCAGTATCGATTGATCGCCTGAAGCAGGGAATTCAGAATCAGCTTGGAGCTGAGACCAGCAACCATAAAGGCGCAGAGTAGAAAAATCCGAAGCGGTTCTTCTTCCAGAACAATCATTTTTCCTCCAAAGGTTCAAGATAGGAATACACCAGATCATCAAAACCCCGACCTAGATTCTCCCTTATTTTATGCCTGAACTGTTCCTCAGATAGAATCCCATCCTGAAGGGCCAAAGTGGAGGCACGGCTGTCCTTATCGGAGAGCTTTAAAACGCTTAGGGCTTCGGCCACATCCAGAAGACCCGGAGCCTGAGAATCAGGCTTGATCTCTTCCGTTTTTAAGAAATGAATCCGTTCATCGAGCGGAACCCGGGCGATTTCATTGAAACGGGCCACATTGATCAGCCGGTATTCAGGGTAAAGAGCGGAGACTTCACGAAAGATTTTCTTGATCGCCCAGTCAAAACGAATCAGTTTTTTTCGCATTTTTCACCTGCCCAAAGAAATCATAGCAGGTAGAACTTCTTTCTGCTCTTGAATGAGACTGCTTAACCTGCTCTTTGCAGGGTCTGGCGTACGGCATCGACCGTAGCCCGACCTGATTTCACGGCGGTCAGAAGCTTGTTCATTTTAGCCTCATCCATACCCTTGGCAATCATTTCAGCTTTCAAGTCTTCAATCGGATCCCCGCTGGATACAGGAGCTTCCGGCTCTCCAGGGCTTTCGGGCTCAGCCTCAGCAGAAGCTTCAGGTTCTTCCACGACAGGCGCTTCCTCGATGTGATGAGCCCCGTGAACCTCATCGTCCCCAGCCGAGAGATTGGAGAACTCATCCGCTGCCAGGGCAGCGTCTTCATCAATTTCAATCGTACTGTTGGCATCGCTGACAGCTGCCAGCATGGCATCCGGATCAAAATCATCCTCAAGATCAGTCAAAGCCTCTTCCGGAATCGGCCCTGCCACATCTTCAGAAGGTGCTTCTTCAGCCAAAGCCTCGTCTGATTCAGAAGTTGCTTCCTCCTCAGCTACCGGCTCTTCTTCGTCCCCGAAAAGAGCGACTTCCTCAAGAAGTTCCTCTTCCCCTTCAACCTCAACCAATTCTTCTTCGACCATTTCTGGTTCTGGTTCTGGTTCTGGTTCTGGGGCAGCTTCCTCGGCAACCGGTTCTGCCGCCTGGGGAACAGAAGTCTCGAATTTCATTGCCGAAGCACCTTCTGAAACTCTGGTACCGACCAGACTTTTCAGGGCTTCTTCGTCCAGAAGATCCTCAAAAAACGCTTTTCGCACCTTAAGGAAGCACTGGGCCAGCTGAGCGTTATCATTCAGGAAGTCGGGAGCGAATTGAACCTCAAAGCCGGTTTTCTGGCTCCAGGCAACCCTGGTTCCATCCTTTTCAAAGGCTACAATTACACTTTCCGTGGCACAGGTAGCTAAAAATTCCGCCAGGACATGATCCTGACTGAGCCCTTCCAATTGCTGTCGACGCACACCAAGGATGCGTTCCTGAACAAACTTCTGTTCAGCCGAACTCAGAATGGATGGTTTCATACTGCGACTCCGTACTCCGCTCTGCTACCTGCAAGAAGCTTCATTCTACCACGGTATAGGGGTGCTTCCCACCACGAACTGACCGTGAAAACCAGCCCCTTCTTCGCTCAAGCCAAAAAGAATGCGATCCACAGCCTTTTCGACGCGCTGATGCCGCCAT
>CAZDAM010000062.1:0-20418 GCA_964503595.1 uncultured bacterium | reverse complement strand
AAAAATAAAGAAACCCGGGTTTTTATTCCCGGCCTCTTTCATGCACCAGAGCATGATGCCTGAAGCAAAGCGTGATCAGATTTTCTACCGTGTTCTTTCCGCCCTTTGAGACCGGAGTTCTGTGGTGGATGTGCAAAAACCGCCTTCCTTTACAGCGTTTCCCCTTGAAGTGAAAGGTGCACTGGCCCTGATCACGCAGATTGACAGCATGTTTTACCTCTGCCGGAACCGGTTTTCTTTTCCGGCCTGCGACAGACGCCTCCAGCGCGGGTTTCACGGCCTGGGCCAGAATTGTGTCTTCCCCTTGTCCTGTGACAGATTGCCAACCGGCAAAACGAAAGGAATCGTTCCGGCTATGTGATTGTGTAGAGTGATAGGCGGAATTTGAGGGTTTTATCTGCACCTGTTTTCTGTTTCAGAAGAGCTGCATGACATTTGCGTGATAGGCCGAGAACTATCCCTTGAGAGGATTGGCTGTGGAAAAAAGATCAACCGGGCATCTGATGATGCCTCTGGTCTGACGGTCGCCTCCAACTTGAGGACCAGATCCGGGGCAAAAACGTTCCATCAACAATGCCCAGGACGGCATTTCTCTTCTACATGCCGCTGACGTAGACCTGGTTTCGATCCTTTCTCAGACAAAATCCCTGTCCTGCTCTCAGATTCTTGATTTTTTAGACCAAGAAGTCTTGCATTTCATGGTCTATCAGGGTAACCTCCTACTCCTTACATTGTCGGTGAACCGAAAAACCACTCGCTAATAAGCCCCGAGCAGTAGTGTGTGAGTGAATCTGTTTCGGAGGAAATTGAGTAATGAAAAGTACATATATGGCCAAGCGTAGTGAAATTCCATCACGCTGGTTTGTGGTTGATGCCACTGATGTGGTTCTGGGAAGGCTGGCTTCTTATATAGCGCATCGTCTGCGCGGGAAGCACCTGCCCGAATATACCCCCAACCAAATGACTGGTGACACCATTGTTGTGATTAACGCTGACAAAATTCGTGTAACCGGCAAGAAAGCCCAGCAGAAAAAATATTACTGGCACACAGGCATGCGCCTTAAGGAACGAAATTTTCAGGATCAGATGGATCGCAATCCAACCGTGGTCATTGAGAAGGCTATCAAAGGTATGCTTCCCAACACTGTACTGGGTCGTCAGGCTTATCGTCGCCTGAAGGTTTATGCTGGTGCCGAGCATCCGCATGAAGCCCAAAAACCAGCTGAACTGAGGATCAAGGAGTAATCATGGCCACGAAGAAAGCCTCGGGATTCTACGGAACCGGCCGTCGCAAAAGCTCGGCAGCCCGTGTTTGGGTCTTCCCTTCTACGGAAGCCAAATTTACTGTAAACAGTCAAAGCATTGAGAATTATCTGGCTTACCCTATCTGGGTTGCAGAGGCCAAGGATCCTTTGGTAACAACTGACACTCTCGACAAAATCGAGGTCCGTGCGACAGTTGCCGGCGGTGGTCCTCATGGACAGGCTGGTGCTCTGCGTCTGGGTTTGGCTCGCGCTTTGTGCCAGTACAATCCCAATCTGCGTCCCGTTCTGAAGAAAGCCGGATATCTGACTCGCGATCCACGTATTGTGGAGCGCAAGAAACCAGGTCTTAAAAAAGCCCGGCGTCGTCCACAGTTCTCCAAGCGTTGATTCTACGTCGGAAGCTGTTCTGGCCCCCTCTCTGCTTTGCAGTCAGGGGGCCTTGTTCTTTTACGGAGAAGACATGAAGAAGAGACTGGATGTTTTATTGGTTGAGCAGGGTCTTGTTGAGACCCGCCAGAAAGCCCAGGCCCTTATTCTGGCAGGTCAGGTGATGGTGGACACCCAACGCCAGGACAAGCCGGGGAAGCTGATTGCTGAGGATTCTGTTCTGGAATTGAAGAACCAGATGAAATATGTATCCAGAGGAGGAGACAAGCTGGAATCTGTCCATCAGGCCCTGGACTTTCCGGTTGAGGGCCTGAGCTTTATGGACGTGGGAGCCTCTACGGGAGGATTTACGGACTTTCTGCTTCAAAATGGTGCCCTGCAGGTCTTTGCTGTGGATGTGGGCACCAATCAGCTTGCCTGGAAGCTCAGACAGGATAAAAGGGTGTTCAGTCTGGAGCAGTTTCATGCCCGCGACCTGAAACCGGAACAGCTGCCTTTTTCGATCCAGGGAATTGTCATGGATGTATCTTTTATTTCTCTTCGGCACCTGATTCCGGTTGTCACGGAGCTTGCTGATGGGGGGCATCACCTGATTCCCATGTTCAAGCCCCAGTTTGAAGTCGGGCGGGAGCATATTGGCCGTAAGGGTGTTGTACGGGATGATGGGGTAGTTCAGGATGCTCTCGGTGCGTTTTGCGAATTCCTCCAGAAACTTGGTTATGGCATTGAAAATGTGGCCTTTTCGAAAGTTTCTGGTCCAGAAGGGAATGTTGAGTTCTTTTTTCATGCTGTCCATGGAAAAATGAAAGTCTTCCCAAAAGAAAACCTTGACTTGCTTATGTGTCAGAAGCGGGCTTTTCATGATCGTGGATGATCTCTTTTGAATGTGCCGGAATCGTCGGGTATTGGGATCCTTTTGCATCTTCTGGTACAATAAAATGGAATATGGCATCGGATTTGCTTGAATTTGTTGAAATCCATGGTTGTTGGAGTTCCGTGGGCTCGGGACCTTGCTCCTTGGTTGGATAGTGAATCTAGCGTCTTATGTTGCAAAGCTTTGGTCTGATTCGAATGAATGGTAGCGATTTAGACGGTGTCTTGTTGAATCTGGTTTGGGTCGGGATGTTTTCTGTACGGAATCGTCCGGAAGTGGCTCCAGTCCAGTGTTTTGGCGATTTTGTCAGACAAAAAAAGATCGATTTCACCACGGGATCAGCTAACAGGACACCTTGTTTTGACCGAAGATCGGATCAGTTGGGTTTTCGGACTCCAACAAACCGCAGACAAATCGCAGCAAAGCAAAAACAAAGCAACAACAGTCGCAGATCAGACGCAGTATTCATTGTTGAACAGAGGAATGTCCGATGAAAAGCTTCTTTACGCCAAAGGAAGTCGCCAGGGTGATAGATATAAGCTATCGCCAGATTCAATACTGGGACAAGACGAGTTTTATCAAGCCGTCCTATCGACGTAAATCCAAATATCGTCTTTACACCTTCACTGACCTGTTTCAGTTGAAAATCTCCAAGGTGCTGCGCCAGCAGGGATTTTCAATTCAGAAACTCAGAAAAACCATTGAGGCTCTCAGAAATCTTCTGCCTCAGGTAAGCCACCCTCTGATTGAGTTGACTTTCCTGGTGGATGAAGAGCAGATTCTGGTATTCAATGGTGATGTTGTGATGGATGAAAAAGCCGAAGAAAATTACATCAAATTCCGTGTTCGTGATCTTCGCGAAGACGTGGATCGTCTTTTTCCAAGCGCTTCTTCCTCCGGAGCCGCCGGCGAATTTTCCCAGCGCAAGCTGGGCTTTGGTTGAGTGCATAGCGGCTTGCCGCATACAAGGGGCCGGTGTTACCTTCAGGTAATGCTGGCCCGTTCTGTTTTTTTGCCCATTCTGATGGCCTTTTTGTTTCCTGATTCCTTCACGCAGGCAGCTTTGCCTGTTCTTCAGAATCCCATGCGCGGTGACATGCTGGTTCTGGAAGATGAAATGCCGTCTTCCGGTCTGGTGCAGCGCTTATCTCAGGCTTCCATCCGCCATCTGGTGTCCGCAGAGGGGGAGCTTGACTTTGATGCTACATCCGGTTGGATTCAGAAGTTGGCAGGACTCAGAGGAGACAGCGATTTATGGATGGCCCGCGCGGCCTTTTCGAACTGGGCGGAAATCAGTTTGAGTGCTGAAGCTGCCCATGCTCTGGCACAGGTGGGAAATATCTTGCCTCTGGCTCAGGCTCTGCTTCTATGGCAATCCCGTATGCCGGGAAGATTTGATGGAGTGATTCTGCACCTGTCCGGGGATCTGCCACTGGGCTTTTCTTTGGTTGAACTTCAACAGAAATTCAGGAAAGAGCGCCTGAAGCTTGGAGTGAGTCTGAGTGAATCCATGCTTCGAAGGACTGTGGCTCAAAAAAGCTGGGTGCCTGATTTTGTTGTCGTGAGGCTTGAACTGCCGATGGATTTGAAAGCGGCAAAGGCGGTTGTCCGCCTGATGCAGGAATGGTCGGTTCCCTATCACCTCGAAATGACAGATTTTCAGGAACTTCCAGAGCGTACAGACTCGGGTAATGCGGGTCTGAAAGCTCACTTCTGGGGAGTTCAGATTCTCGGATTCCAGGGAGAGAGCGGCTTTGAAGTGACCCCTGATTTTCTACGCCAGATGCGAAAACAGTTGAATCTTCTGGGGGCCTTTCACTTTGCCGGGGTCAGTTTGAGGACTCGTCGCCTTTCTCCCCGGTTCCTATTGCAGGATAGGGAAGGAGAAGTGGGTGTTTCTTTTCGTGAAGAAAACAATTATCAGTCTATTTTTATCAGCCAGAACTCCCCCCATCCAGCCGGGAACCTGCCAGACGATGCCGGAATCACGCTTGAACTGAGCCGGGAGTGTCATCTTGATTCTGTGTCTTCCCGGACGGCCCGCTTTGAAGTTCTTCCTGCCTGGGAAGGACGTCGTATCGTTCGGTTCATGATGCCTGGTCTGGGTTCATTTGGAGAGCAGGCTGTCGGGGGATTGGGTCTGAAAAGAAACCCGGCCTGCAGTCTTTTGGCCTGTGCCTGGATCAGACCTCATGGCTCTTCGGAATATTGCTCTTCCTGTCATCCGGGATGTGCTTTGAAACAGCCTCCGGTTCGGGTTAACCCCTAACTCAGGGGTCTGTACTTTCGTTGCAGGTAAGGAAAACCCCGGTTCCGCTCCGAGGTTCGGTAGACATTAAAACGTATTTGAAAGAAAAGAAATTCGCTAATGATTCCTCTTTGTGCAAAATGTCCTGTATCGTGCTTTTCAGTTCGACCTGAAATCTGACTCGAGAAAAGAACCTGAAGAACTTTTAGCTTCTCCCATGAAAGCTTTTTCCGGGCTTCTGGCGACATCGCTGGTTTCGACTGCAGCGAGAATTGTTGTGGTGTTCAGAATCCTATAGAGTGGGACTATCGCAGTTGCAAACCTCTGATTGTACGCCAGTTTTTCGGGAGATCTGGAAGGTTGCGCATCCGTGGTTTTGCTCCGTCAGGATCTGGATGCTCTGGGATTGGTACTTGGTTTTGCGGGAAGGGAGGCTCAGCGGAATTCAAGGCCAAAAATACTTCCGATTTGCAGAGAATGGGAGAAATTAGCAGGCTCTCTGATTCCTCTTTGCCAGCATTTGGCAAGTATGGAATAAAAGATCCTTGGAAACTACCTTGCGATCCTGTAAACTTCGCCGGTTCGCACTCCGTAAAACAGTTTCCTGCCGCGGCTTTTGCATTTTCGGCGTTTCGGAATACGGGCGACATAAAAGGATCAAAAATGGCAGTCAAAAGATTTCAGGTTCGTGATGAAGAAGGTAAGGTCTGTACCGTCAAGTGCTGGGTAATTGAAGCAGTGGGCGGATACAATGTTGGTTTTGAGGTGTTTGCCAAGGGAGATAAATTCCAGGCATTTTCCGATGCTAATTGTGAGCAGATTGCCTGGTATGATGTTCGTTCCGAAATTCACCAGCGCGGCTATAAGATGCTTGAAGATTTGCATGAGTATTGAACCTATTTTTTTACAACGCATTTCTGGCTTGCACCTCGGTGCAGGCTTTTTTTACGCTTGATTTATCCAGGATAGCAGACAGGAAAAATGACGATGAAACTGACCAACACCCTGAGTGGTCGTAAAGAAGAAGTCAAGCCTCTGGTGGATGGGAGAATTTCCATGTATGCCTGTGGTGTCACCGTGTATGACAAGTGTCATCTGGGTCATGCCATGCAGGCCATTTTGTATGATGTCTTGGCCCGCTGGCTCAGATTCAGGGGGTATGAGGTTACCTATGTCCGCAATTTCACTGATGTGGATGATAAGATCATTGCCCGTGCCCGTGAGCTGGAGCTTTCTCCTCTGGAATTGTCTTCTCGCATGATTGCAGCTTCCCGCAGAGACATGGATGCCCTAAGGGTGCAGCCTGCGGATCATGAACCCAAAGTCAGCGATTATATTCCTGATATTATCGAATTCATCGAAAATCTGATTCAGAAGGAATACGCCTATGTCACTTCATCTGGCGATGTGTATTTCAGGGTTCGCTGCAAGGAAGATTATGGCAAGCTTTCCGGCCAGAATCCTGATGCCATGCGTACGGGTGCAAGGATTGATGCCGATCCGGATAAGGAGGATCCTCTGGATTTCGCGCTCTGGAAATCTGAGGATGTGGAAGGTGCAGCCTGGGATTCACCTTTTGGAAAGGGCAGGCCGGGCTGGCATATTGAATGTTCCGTGATGTCCAACTGCATTCTGGGTGAGCGGTTTGATATTCATGGTGGTGGCCGGGACCTGGTCTTTCCTCACCATGAAAATGAAATCGCCCAGTCCGAAGCCAGGCATGGATGTGGATTTGCCAGCACCTGGGTGCACTGTGGCCTTCTGACTATTGAGCGGCAGAAGATGTCAAAGTCCACGGGCAATTTCATCACGATTGAAGATGCCCTCAGAGAATATGGCGTGGAACTGATTCGCTGGAATCTGTACCAGTACCACTATGCATCCAATATTGATTTCTCGGATGCGGCCTTTCGGCAGGGTCTGAAAAAGCTGTATTCTTTCTACCGGACTCTTTCTTCGGTGCAGAGACTGAGTACGGCGTTCCCGGAGTTTCGGGCTGTGCCTCTGCCGGAGTATGATCCGGAGAGTTTCGAGAAGGAATTCATAGAGGCAATGGACGATGATTTGAATCTTCCCAGAGCGATGAGCACGGTGCATGGCTGGTTTCAGGCCATGAACGAGGTCCTAGCTTTAAAGGGTCTGAAGCAGGGACGAAGGATTCAGGGACTTCTGGCTCTTAAGGAGTCTCTCATGGAATTCCTGAATCTTCTGGAGATTTGTCAGGAAGATCCGGAGAGCTTTTTTCGGGATATTCATGCCCGCTGGTTTGCTCGCCAGGGCCTGAAAGCGGATTGGGTGGACACACTGGTGAAAGAACGCAACCAGGCCCGCAAGTCCAGGGATTTTGCACGCGCAGATCAAATCCGGGATGAGCTTGCTGTCAGGGGTTTACGTCTGTTGGATACGGCTGAAGGCACATCGTGGGAACTTTCGGATCAGGCTTTAGAGGAGCTGGTTCGGTGAATCAGAAGCTGGTCGAAGGCGTAGACTATTATATGGAAGACGGACTTTTTGTACTTACTTCCACATATCTGAAGCGCCGGGGCTATTGCTGTAAAAACGGTTGTCGCCACTGTCCTTATGAAAGGGCGGGGCAGGACAACAGAAAGAATTGAGGAATTGGTGGGCGAAGGGAAAAGTCCGATTGGGGTGAAAGATCTGATTCTTGTGATCCAGTTTCTGGTCATCCTTTATTTACTGTATCGGGATCGGTTCGTTGAGTGGCGTCATCGTATGCGCCGCAAGCGTCATGGTGAGTATGGAGAGCGTCTGGTTGCCGAGTTTCTGGACGATCTGGAAGATGTTTTTGCGGTATACCATAACCTGGAAGGCCGCCATGAAAACCAGCGATATGAGGTGGATCATCTCCTTCTGACCCATCAGGGAATCATTCTTGTAGAAACAAAAAATATCAAGGGTACGATTGTGGCTCGCAAGGAAGGCTGGTTTCAGATTAAATCTTCCGGTGGTGGGCGTCATTACGAGCGGGAGATCCGCTCTCCAGTCCAGCAGATTCAGCGGACTTCCCGTATTTTTGAGCAGTTTCTGGCATCCAATGGACATCGGGTTCGGGTACAGCCTCTGGTTGTGTTTGCAGATAAGGATGTAAAACTTAAGGTGAATGATTCGGAGCGATATCCTGTATTGCCTCTTTATCAGGTGGAAGAGTTCATCAAGAACCAGACCAGAGATATTCCTCTGACGACGCGCCAGCTTCGCAAGGTCAAGGATTTTATTGATCAGGCCTATGGCCGGTAGGAGTTCTTAATGTCATCAAGGTTTGAACCCCAGCGGGTTGAGGAAGTCCGCCGCAAAATTCGGGAGAGCTATACACTGGAAGAGGAGCTCAGACTGCTTCGCAGAATGACTGCCTATCTTTTTCAGCATGTTACTCATACGATGTCCGAGTATGAGCTGAAGCGGATGCGGAATCATCCGGATGCTCAGGAATTCTGGCAATGGTTTGAGTCTGTGGAGAATATTCTTCGGGCCAATCCAGGCAAAGAAGAAGAGGAAGAAGAAGTCGATAAAATAAAAAAGATCCACCAGGATATTGCAGATACCCTGGCGGAATCTGAAGAAAAGTAGACTCTAGCGGACTCGAACCGCTGACCTCTACGATGTCAACGTAGCGCTCTAACCAGCTGAGCTAAGAGTCTTTACAGACTCACAAACTTCTCTGCCCTCAGGAGCAGGTCTGTGATGTGGTGAAACTTTATCACAGTGCCAAAACGGATGCAAGACAATTGGTCATAATGACGGGCAGAAGTTTCACTGATCAGGACTTCTACGCCGGAGTCAATCAAGAACTTCCAGGCATCCTGACAATCCAGAATGGTATTGTCGGTAGCCAGAAAGACAGCAGAATCCATGAGCAGGATCCAGCGTGGCTTTACGTTGGACTGCGATAGCGTTATGAGCAGGTTTTCCAGAAGCTTCGGGCCGCATTCTCCAGCACCCCAGCGGGCTTGGGTAAGGCAGATGCACATGGGATCCAGGCGGGGTTTCTCATCATTTCCCGGAGGCATGCGGAAATTATGTTCTGCCATTTTGATTCTTAAATCCGATTCGTCTTCTGTGTTGTGTCCGCCCATACCACTCATATCATTATTCTAGGCCGGAGCATCAGTTTTCTTCAAGTTTTTGCTTCTCGTTCTCGATTTCCTGGCTGGCTGCATTCTCGGCCGCGAGGGGAGCAATGGCCAGGGCAATTGCAGCAGGATCGCGCATATCGGAGAGAGCTTCGGTTTGTTTCCCTGGACGTAGAATCAGGATTCCCGGGAATTTGAATTTGTATTGGCGGGACATCAGTTCAGCCTGATCCAGTTCGGCTTTCGTACCAACCTGGTAGGTTGGAAGAAAGCTCAGGGCACTTTTAAGTTCATCGCTTCGGGAAAGTACATTCCCCAACCCTTCCACCAGTTTGCCGCTTGGGTCGACGAAAACCAGGGAGATCTCCTTGGTATCCATCTGGATCTGTCTGAGTTCAGTAAAATTCTGAACCGGAGAAGGATTGAAGGTATAAGGACCTTGAGGGAGAGTATCCGGAGGAACAATCATTTCCTGATTGTCCCGGACAAAGCGGGCAGATTCCGGTAAAAGCCATCCCATGGGGAGATGATGGATTTCCTCGGCATCCCTGAAATGGAAGACACCCTCTTCAAGTCCGATGATATCGCCCGTTAGAAGCTGGCCGCTTCTTAGCATCAGACTGACACCACGGGTTGGATTATTCTGTATTTCGGTTCTGGCATCAAGTGGAGTGATCCACAGAAGAGCAAGCAGCAGTTTAGATTTTCCCGTCATAGATAGCTCCAGCCAGATCTGAAATGCGGTAGAGTTCGCGGTAGAGTTCCCAGGTTTTGTCTGTCCATTCTGTGGTCGGACGGCAGCGGTTGCCTTCCACGATTTCTCCGGGGCAGTTGGAGGCCAGGGGAGAGGGCTCGTAGATTTTTTCGATGATGGCTCCCTGTACAATCACGCTGAGTTGTTCAAGATTGTGAGCAGGTGAAAGATCCAGCCAGGGAAGACGCATGCGAATCAGGTTTTTCCGCTCTTCCAGCAGGCGTGCCTCATATTGTCTGGTTTCCTCAAGCCCTTCCAGGAAGTTGAGCATGCGATTACGGCTCAGGGCCTCCATGGATTGGGGCTGAGTCTGAGGGGACAGGGCCACCATATATTCTCTTATTTCATCTTCCAAAGCGAGAAGATCTACGGGTTCAATCGGAATCTGACGCCCGGAAAGGTGGGGGGGATCGTTGCTGCCATCTTCATAAACACCAATGGCAAGAACCCGGTTCTTGCTCAGACGTGCGAGCTCGACAAATCTTTCCAGTGGATAGTGTTCAACCCGGTGGGAGGAGTAGTAATCTTCTCCTTCTGTTCCATCTTCAAGATGGGCTGGTCTTAGAACGACCAGATCAAAACGGCTTTCGTTGACCCGGATCAGGATGTGATAAGCTCCGTCTCCATCTATGAAATGAAGAACCGGGCTAAGGTTGCGACCGGGATCGGCATCCGGGAAGCGGGTAGCAGGGGCGACATAGTAGCTGGAAGAAGTGATTTCCCGGATATAGGATCGAATCATGGCTCTTAAACCCTCGTCCCGGGAGGCCAGAACCCGACGAAAATTCTGAATGGGGTTCAGACGGGAGCTGACATTGAGATTCTGACGGGAAGGTGCCATCTGGGTGTCTTCGAGCAGGCGACGGTTGTCTCCTCGCCGATACATCAGAAAATGGTGATCCAGAAGAACGGATTCGGGCAGATATTCCTCTTCTGCGAATACGGTTCCAAGGCATATAGCCAGAAACAAGACAACGCGCTTCATTGATGTTCTTCTCGGCATAAAGTTCTCTTGGGTTGATCCGCCTGACAGCTTATGGAACAATGCCTGCCATGATAAACGCAAATGACCAGACTGTTTTTGCCGCATTTGATATTGAATCCACCGGGCTTTTCCCGATTCAGGAGCGCATGATCGAGGTGGCCGCGATCAAGTTTACGCTGGGTGGGGAAATTCTGGGGGAATTCAGTGAGTTGATGCATCCGGGAAAATGGATTCCGGAAGCCGCCACAAAAATTCACCGTATCACCAATGAGGATGTGGCGGATGCTCCCAAAGCAGGGGAAATCCTCCCCAGATTCCATGAGTTTTTAGGGCAGGATACTGTCCTGGTTGCGCACAATGCCGAGTTCGATGCCAGTTTTATGGGTGCAGAATATCTTCTGGAAGGGCTTGAAATGCCAAAAAACCAGATCTGGGATACTCTTGAGATGTCCCGAGCTCTGGTACCCGGAATCATGAACCACAAGCTGGAAACCCTCGTTCACCACTTTGCTTTTCCCGCCAGGGAATTTCACCGCGCCCTGGATGATTCCATGCATCTGGTTCATCTGATGCGGCGGTTTCACAAGGATGGAAATTCAGCGGCAAAACTGGGTTCCCTGACAACGGTCCGTTATTTTCAGGATGCTAAAAAGCTGTTCTCAGTTTCTCTTCCCCTGAATCTGTCCGCGATCAATCGGGCACTCAAGCAGAAGCTCAGCTTAAGTTTTGAGTATGAGGATGGGGGTCAGCGCAGAGAAGAAACCTGTCGACCAGACTTCTTATACCGGACAGAAAAGTTTGAGTGGCTGCAGGGCTTGAATTCAGAGGGAGAAAGACAGGATTGGCGGATGGATCGCATTTCTCGTCCGAAAGCATTGGCCTGAAGCTCCAGAAGAGAATGGATTTGCCATGCCCCTTAAAGTATAATCGGGGCGTTCAGACGTCATAGAGTCTCCCAGAAGTCCAAGCGCCTGCGAAGGAGAAACCTTGAAATTCCGAAATCTGTTTCTGTTTTTACTTGTTGCGGATCTTCGGTTCGCCCTGGAGAAAGGAAAAAGCAGCCGTGACTTCAAGTTTATCTTCGAAAATAAATCTTTCACTGGACGGGACAAACGCAAGAAGGAGATCGAACGCTACACGATTGAGTCCCAGTACAAGTATCAGCTGAACAAGAAGAATGATCTAAGTATTGTGATTCCCTATTCGCATGCGACCCTGAAGACTCCGGGAGCTGTGGAAGATACCCTGGCTGGTGTCAAGGACGTGGGCGTAACCCATACTATGGTGACCCGTGAAGCCAGGAAGGGGCTTTATGGGGTCAAGTGGATGTTCAAGCTGGGACTTCCTCTGGGCAAGGAACAGCTCTCTGCTGGAGAAGACCGGGTTTTTCAGGCGATGAATGAAACCGGTCAGGGGTTTGACAAGGCCCCGCTTGGAACTGGCTTCAATATGGGCTTTGATGTCGAATTCTCCAATCTGATCGGGGGGAATCGCAAGCTCGACTGGATTATGGGCTATACTCTCCAGGGTAATTATTCCACACTGGCAGATCAGGTTTCCCGTAAAGAACCGGGAGATAATATGCGTCTTGGCTTCAAGAATACCCTGAAGCGAGGCAAGAATCGCCAGTATCAGTGGGGGATCACAGGTAATTTCACTGATAAGACCAATTCCTATCGCCAGCAGGCCGGGGCCGCCATTGTCTCTCGCCTTCCAAACAAGATGGAGTATACCTTCATGGGCAGGGCCGAAATGAATCTGACTCCCCGCCTGAAAAAGACCTTCCATTTTGAATATCAGCAGAAGGATTATTTTGAGTCCCTGTCCTCGGATGGTAAGTACATCATCACGGATCAGGGAGATCGCATCAAGTTCGACTGGCTCTATGAACGCAAGCGTAACGATCGCCAGACAGAGCGTTTTGGAATTCAGACTCTGTTTGGGGAACCTAACTTCAACAAATCGGCTTCTGGTCCAGCTCCTCTGCCCAATCTTGGCAAGGATTACGATTCTCGCATTGAGGATATTCAGCTGGTTTACGGGCACATGAACACCATCAACAAATACCGCAAATGGTACTGGAATGGTTCGTTAGGGCTTACCGATGATTCCCGGGACTATGTGGTCGAGGCCGGGCTTCAGTTTCAGTTCTGATTCCCGGCTGAAGTCGCTTTTCTATGATCTATTCATCCCTAAAAAGCCGTATGCATGAAGATATCTGCGTTGTGGCCGAACCGGAAAACCATGGTCACAATTATGTTTTTGACTGCGGGTATGCCTCAAAGCTTCAGATTGCGGATGTCATGAAAACCAGGGCAGTATTTGTCACCCACACTCATCTGGATCATTTTGCCTACTTTGATTTTATTCTCCGGCACCGGGCGGGAGGTAGAAACCCGCTCACGATCTGTGGGCCGGTCGGAATTGCCCGTAACGTTGAAGGGAAATTTCAGGGTTATACCTGGAATCTGATTGGACGCAGGCCTGGAATTGAAGTCCGGGAGCTGGTATCGGATCACGAAGTCGAAATTTACCGCATGTCTCCTCCTCACTGGCAGAGGAAGAAGGTTTCGACAGTATCTCTCAAGCCTGGTGAGCCAATGTTCTGCTTTGAGAATATCAGGGTTTATCACTGTCTTCTGGATCACAGGATTCCTTCCGTGGCGTATCGCATGCAGGAAGGGGATAAGGTTAAAATCGGTGATCTTCCCTATAAGCCGGGACCATGGGTAGGGATGTTGAAGAAAGCTTTTGAAGAGGATCTTCCTAAGACTTTGATTCAAACCGAAGAGGGTCTGAGAAAAGCGGAGGATCTGTTTTCTCTTCTCAGCATCAAAAAGGGGTTTCACCTTGGATATGCCATGGATCATCTTGGCGGTGGGGAGAATCACCAGAAACTGAAAGTTTTTTTCCAGGATCTGGATGAATTGTGGATTGAATCTTTCTTTCGGCAGGTGGACTGGGATTTTGCCCGCCGCCATCATCACAGTACATCCTATCTGTCTGGTCTTCTGGCACGGGAAGCTGGAGTAAAAAAGCTGAATCTCGTGCACCATTCCCGCCGTTATTTTTCTGAAATTGATGATTTGATTGAGGAAGGCCGGGCAGCCTATGAGGGGCGTGAGCCTCGATTTGTCCGAACACCGGTCGCTCGCTATCAGGAAGAGCTCTCCGAGGAGGGTGATTTCTGATCAGAGCGGGCTGAACCAATCCCTTTCCTGTGCTATCCTCCGCCTCCGGTTGGTTCTGTGAATCCTTAAGGAGTTTCCATGAAAGAAAGAGTCGAACGCGATAGCATGGGGGAAGTCGCTGTACCTCAGGATAAATACTGGGGCGCCCAGACCCAGCGGTCCTTTGAAAATTTCAAGATTGGTGAAATTCGTTTCACCCGGCCTTTCATCAGGGCCTATGCCCAGCTCAAGCTGGCCTGTGCCTGGGCCAATGCGGAACTGGGAGCGCTGGATCCATCCAAGGCCGAACTGATTCTTCAGGCCAGCCAGGAAGTCATTGAGGGCAAGCTTGATGAGCATTTTCCCCTGGTGGTCTTCCAGACCGGTTCCGGTACCCAGTTCAATATGAATATGAACGAGGTGATTTCCAACCGGGCAATTGAAATTTCCGGTGGAGAGATGGGCTCCAAAACCCCGGTTCATCCCAATGATGATCTCAATAAAGGCCAGTCCTCCAATGACAGCTTTCCGACAGCCATGCGCCTGGCAGGTTTCGCGGCCATCAAGGAAAGTCTGATTCCTGCGGTCAAAGAGCTGAGAAACGTTCTTCACGCCAAGGGCGAAGGCTTTCGCGATGTGGTCAAGATCGGACGTACCCATCTTATGGATGCAGTTCCTCTGACTCTGGGTCAGGAATTTTCCGGCTGGGTTGCCCAACTGGATCATGCTCTGGATCGTCTGGAATTCACCTTGAAGGATCTGGCCGAGCTTCCGATAGGAGGGACGGCTGTAGGTACTGGTCTGAATGCTCATCCCCAGTTCGCAGAAAAGGTAGTGGACAAGCTTTCTTCCATGACCGGACATGAGTTCCGTTCCAATCCGGTAAAGTTTGAATCGATTGCCGCGCATGATTCCATTGCCTTTGCTTCTTCAGCCATGAAAACCCTGGCCGGAGCCCTTCTGAAGATCGCCAACGATATCCGTTTCCTGGGTTCAGGCCCACGGTGTGGCATCGGCGAACTGCTGCTGCCGGAAAACGAGCCGGGTTCCTCCATTATGCCAGGTAAGGTCAATCCGACTCAGTGTGAAGCTCTTTCCATGGTTGTAATGCAGGTTTATGGCAATGATGCGGCGATTGGTTTTGCAGCTTCCCAGGGGGCTTTTGAGCTCAACACCTATAAGCCAGTTCTGATTCACAATCTTCTGGAGAGTGCCCGGATTCTGGCCGATGGTTGTGATTCCTTCCGCACCAACTGTGTGGAAGGCATTGAAGCCAACCATACCCGGATTCAGGAGCTGATGGAGAACAGCCTGATGCTGGTGACTGCTCTAAATCCGCACATTGGCTATGATAATGCGGCCAAAGTTGCTAAAAAAGCACATAAGGAAAATAAAACTCTGAAACAGGCTGCTATCGAACTGGGGCTTTTGACTGCCGAACAGTATGATGAGTGGGTACAGCCAGCCCGGATGACCAATCAGGGCTGAGCCTGAAAACACCCCGGAAGGCCTGTTTCTTCCGGGGTGTTTTTTATATTGGAAAGGACGACATGGAAGAAGCGCAAAATCTGAATCTTGATGCGATGCGGGAAAAGATCGACCAGGTGCTCCAGCAGGCCTCCCGGCGGATTGTGGGTCAGAAAAACATGCTTCAGGGCCTCATCACAGGTTTTCTTTGTGGGGGCCATGTTCTGCTTGAAGGTGTGCCGGGTCTGGCGAAGACAACAGCGGTTCAGGCTCTGGCAGATGCAATGGATGCAAGCTTCAAGCGGATCCAGTTCACCCCGGATCTTTTACCGGCAGATGTGATGGGAACAGAAATCTATTCCCCCCGTGATGGAGAATTCTATACCCGCAAGGGTCCGGTCTTTGCCCACATTGTTCTGGCGGATGAAATCAACCGGGCTCCGGCCAAAGTGCAGTCAGCCCTTCTGGAGGCGATGCAGGAACATCAGGTCACCATTGGTGATCAGACCTACCCTTTGCCCCATCCCTTTCTGGTTCTTGCGACCCAGAACCCGGTGGATCAGGAGGGAACCTATCCTCTTCCTGAAGCCCAGGTGGACCGTTTCATGCTGAAGATTGTTGTGGGTTATCCAAGCCGGGAAGAAGAAATCTCCATTCTGAAAATGCATTCGAGCCCGAGGCCTAAGGAGGCCTCGGCGGTATTGCATCCAGAAGAGCTTCTGAAAATGCGTCAGGCCATTTCGGCGATTCGCATGGATGAAAAGCTTCTGGACTATATTGCCTCCCTGATCCGGGCTACACGGTATCCCGGAGAATTTGGCCGGGATGATTTAGCCCCGCTGATTCGTTTTGGTGCTTCTCCAAGGGCTTCGATCTGGATGATGAAAGCCTCCCTGGTGAATGCTTTCTATATGGGTCGGGATTTTGTGATTCCGGCTGATGTCCGGGCGGTGGCGATGGATATTCTTAGGCACCGGATTCTTTTGAGCTTTGAAGCAGAGGCAGAAGAGAAGAAGGCTGAAGATATTCTGGAACAGATCCTGGATTCGGTGAAGGTGCCCTGATGATCAGCCGGGAGATGCTAGCCAAAGCCCGGCGCATGGAAATTCGCGCCCGGCGTCTGGTAGACAGCATGTTTGCCGGGGAATACCACTCGGCATTTCGGGGCCAGGGAATGGAGTTTTCCGAAGTCAGGGAGTATGTGCCTGGCGATGATGTCCGCACCATAGACTGGAAGGTGACAGCCCGTCTGATGCGTCCTCATGTGAGGCAGTACACGGAAGAAAGAGAGTTGACGGTCATGCTTGCCATTGATGGTTCGGCGTCTCTTGACTGTGCTTCCTCCGAACTTTCCCGTCATGAAATCGCTGCCCAGATCGCAAGTCTTGTGGCTCTTGCTGCAACGAGAAACAAGGATCGGGTGGGTCTGATGCTTTTTTCGGATCGGGCCGAACATGTGATTCCTCCCCGCAAAGGACGTCATCATGTTCTTCGGATTGTGCGGGATATCCTTTCCTTTCAGCCTCAGAACAAAGGAACAAGTCTGAATGAGGCATTGCTGACTCTGGAAAAGGTTCTGCCCCGCCGGGCAGTGATTTTTCTGATTTCGGACTTTCTGGATCGGGGCTATGAAAAAACCTTCCGGCGGGTTGCCCGCCGCCATCAGGTGGTTGCCATCAAGCTCACCGATCCTCTGGATGCAGGGTTGCCGGATCTGGGACTTGTAGAAGTTTCCAGAGCTGAGGATGGAGGAAGTGTTCTGGTGGATCTGGGGAATCGTGGAATGCGTGAGCGTCTGATTTCCGAGCAGCTGGAGTTTCAGCGATCGACGGAAATGCTTCTGAAGCAGTCAGGGGCCATGCTGATTTCGGTTGACACGACCAAGGATCCTTTAAACCCTTTGCTGAAGAGGTTTCATAAATGAAATCCATCATTCTGTGGCTGGTTTGTTCTACCGCAATCTGGCCACTTGAAGTGACCCAGTCAGTTGCCCCGATGCAGATTGTGTCCAGTGAGCCGATCAACTGGAAGGTTCAGGCCTATGGCAAAGACGGACCGATTCAGCTGGAGCTTTCTGACTTTCCCAAGGAAATTGAAATTCTGAGTCGTCGGGAAAAAGAGGAAACGGTTGGCCAGGAATATCTGAAAGTTCTGGAGGGAGTTTTAACCTCGAAAGTCCCGGGGGGATACTGGCTGCCTTCGGTGATTGCCAGGGATGCGAGTGGGATTCAGACTTCGGCTCCGGCCTTTGTCAGAATCGTTTCCCACGAATCAGCCCGGATCAGTCTTACCCTCATTGATTCCCGACTCCCTGAGTGGCAGGAAGATCCGGAGGATGGAGACCAGAACCTGCTGGCTTTGCTGCTGGCAGGGGTCATTGCCACCATGGCCCTTGGCTTCTATCTGGCAAGACCATCTCAGAAGCAGGAAGTGTTTGCGGGGCGGGAGGTCTTTCAATCTTACCTGAGGAATCCGGTGGAGCCGGATGAAGCTGTTTTTGAAGCCCTGTACGAATATATGGAAGCAAGAGGCTGCCCGAAGGCACGTCTTGATCTTCTGGTACTTCCTGATTTCTCCTCGGACCGCCTGGCCAGTCTTCAGGCTAGGCTCGAGCATTTTCGCTATGGAGGGGGAGTGTTTCCGCTTCTGGAGTTTTCCGCGTTGATCAAAGCGGTTATAGAGGAGGGGATGGCGTGAAGGCTGGAGTTCCAATCCTGGGTTCGTTGCACTGGCTATGGGCCCTTATGCTTGTAGGGATGCTGATTTTTCTGGAACTGAAGCGACAGAGACCGGCTTTTCGTCTGTCCTCCTTTCCCAATCAGAGTTTTGGTGGGAGGAGTTTGAAAACAAGGCTGGCCTGGTTGCCACGGTTTCTGAGGTTTTTGGCCGCTTTCGCACTGGTTCTGGCTTTGGCCCGCCCCCAGCTGGGGCATAAGTCGGTGGAGATTGTACGTCATGGAGTGGATATTTTTCTGGCCATGGATACTTCCGGATCGATGCTGGCTCATGACTTTGTACTGAATGGAGGAGCCGTGGATCGCCTGACTGCCATTCAGGCAGTAGCCAGAGATTTTGTTCGTGGAAGGGTGGACGATCGCATCGGGATCGTTGTCTTTGGCAGTGTTGCTTTCACTCAGGGACCCTTGACTCTGGATCATGAGATGGTGGCGCGGCAGCTTGATGATTTACAGATTGGTATGGCCGGAAGAGAGACGGCCTTGGGCGAAGCATTGGGTACGGCGGTTGCCCGGATGAAGGATCTGGAGTCTCAGAGCAAGGTGATCATTCTGTTGACGGATGGCACCAATACAGCGGGTGATATGGATCCTGAGCAGGCGGCAGAAATCGCCGCCCTGCATAAAATCAGGGTCCACTGCATCGGGATCGGCCGCAAGGGGATGTCCAAAATGCCGCAGCAGACAGCCTATGGTGTTGCCTGGGTCGATATACCCAGTGATCTGGATGAGCCAACCTTGAAAAGAATCGCAGCTGTGACTGGAGGGGAGTACTTCCGGGCCGAAGATCTGGATGCCCTGAAGAATGTCTATGCCAGAATCGATGCGATGGAAACCTCCAAAGCGGTTACAAAAACCCACGAAAACCGCGACGAATACTTTGTCTATCCTCTGGCTCTGGCCATGTTGGCCTGGTTTCTGGCTGAGCTTCTGGCCTTGACCTGGCTCAGGAGGTTTCCGGCATGATTCCTCTGACGGAACAACTGATCTGGGATCATCCTGAAGCTTTTTTTCTGATGCTTGTCCCTCTTTTTATGCTGTTTCCTCTTTTTCTTTCCCGGAAAAGACTGAAGAAATACTGGTCTCTTCTGGGAGGAGAGAAGATCATGGAACGTCAGATTCTTGGGCAGATGGGTCGTGAGAAGATTGCCCGGTGGTGGTTTCTTTTCGCCTGGGTTTTTATGGTGGTGGCGCTTGCTGGCCCCCGCTATGGAAAAAGACTTGTCGAGGTCAGGCAGCGAGGACTTGATGTCATGATCGCCGTGGATGTTTCCCGAAGCATGCTGGCGGAAGACTTTCAGCCCAATCGCCTGGAGACAGCCAGAAGAAGAATTCGGGATCTGGCAGACTGGGCTTCTGGCGATCGGCTGGGAATCGTGGCTTTTGCCGGAACGGCAATCCGGCTTTGCCCACTGACTCATGATCGGGATGCGGTTTTACGCTATCTGGAGCTTCTCGATCCGGATCTGATTTCCATGCAGGGAAGTGCTCTGGATCTGGCTTTGGAAGAAGCGGCCAAAGGTCTTGAATCATCTTCGGAAAACTCCCGGGCCATCTTTTTGATTTCGGATGGAGAGGAACATGATCCTCAAGCAGTAAGCCGGGCCCGATCCCTTCAGGAGCAAGGCATCAGGATTCTGACCCTGGGGATTGGAACCCCGTCCGGAGCTCCGATTCCTGATCCGGACCAGCCTGGGCGTAATCTTTCCGACGAGAAAGGGCATATGGTGATTTCCCGTTTGAATGAAAGCATTCTTCAGAAAGTGGCAGAAGCCTCCAGCGGCCTATATCAGCTTGCCGATCCGACCGGAGGAGGAATGCAGGGTCTTCTGGACTTTCTCAGAGATACCCTCAGCATGGCAGACTATGGAGGAGGGCAGTCCAACCAGCATATCAGCCGCTATCAGATTCCATTGGCGATTGGATTTTTCTGCTTTTTGGCTGGCTGGGGCTTTCGGCTGTCACCGTTTCTTCTGCTTCTTCTTCTAAGTCCTTCCCTGCAGGCACAAACCTATTCTCAAGCCATGCATCAGGGGCATTCCCATTATGCTGCGGGCCAGTACCTCAAGGCCCTTGAAGCATTTTCCCAAGCTTCTCAGGAGAGACCGCAAAGCTCAGTCTCCCGCTACGCTGAAGGATTGAGTCTGGAAAAGCTGGGGCGATTCGATGAGGCCCGGATCGTTCTTCAGAATCTTGATGGGGACCTTCTTCCAGAAGGTCTGAAACCCGAGGCGGCGCATGCTCTGGCCCGCACTGAACTGCATCTTGGCAATCTGATGCAGGCAGGTACGATCTGGCAGTCCATGCTGAAGGAAAATTCTTCGGATCAAAGAGCAAAATCGGGGTTAGAGCTCATTCAGAAGCTTCTGATGAACGAATCTCCCCCTAAGAACCAGAACCAGAACCAGAACCAGAACCAGAACCAGAACCAGAACCAGAACC
>CAZDAM010000061.1:0-20724 GCA_964503595.1 uncultured bacterium | reverse complement strand
GATCCTTGGACTCTTTATGATGAGTCTGATCACAGCTTCGGTCGCCATCGGAGGCATTGGCTGGCTCTTCTCCCTGTTTCTTCTGGTCGCCCTGCCCATTTCCATTGCCATGGCATCTTTCCTGTTATCTCTGGGTTACTCCTTCGTAGGCCCTCTGATTACCGCAACCGTCGGTTTTTTAAGTGGCGCCATTCTGCATGCCTGGATCAGGGAGATGAGCCTCCGGGAAGAGGAAAAACTGATTCGCCAGTTGTTTCGTGAAGAAATGCGGACCTATATCCTAAGCCCCGCCAATCTCCTGGAATTCTGGGATACAAGGCTTAGAAACTACCTGATGGCTCGCCAGAGCGAAGTCCAGAAACGCATTAAGGAGTGTCGAAGAATCATCGAAGAATGTCAGCACATCTCCCGGGAGCTTCTCAACTCCCCTGAAGCCAATGCCCTCACCACCATTGAAAAACTGGATCGAAAAAGACAGGAACAGGAAGCCATCCTGAACGATGCCTTCAGGGCCAATCACCTGCTGAATCAACTGGAAAAATCGTTTCTGGCACGAATTGATGCCGTCGAAAAACTGGAGAAGCAGAAACGGGCCCTAGAGAAGAAACAGGAATACCGCCGACACCTGCGCTACCGGGTGGAAATTCTGATGGGACGGGCCGATGAAAACCTTTCTGGCTGGCTTCTGGAGCGCCAGAACCTCGAGACCGAAGCTGTCGGGGCTGTGCGTGCATTTGAAGATCAGCTCCTGCATTCCAGGGACTATATTGAAGCGCAAATGGAACTTCTGGAGGATAAAAAGGATCAAAACTTTCTTCGCAGCGTTGACACAAACTCATAAAAATGGTTTGATTGTTAGGTTGGGGTAATTTTTCCCAAGGAAGGCCAAGTGCGGGTTATAAGTCAAAATACGATCGCAGCCTATCAGCCTGCTGGTCGCGCTCAGCGCAGCCTGAGCCAGTCACTGGAGCGTCTGGGCTCCGGCGTTCGCATCAACCGCGGTGCCGATGATGCCGCAGGTTTAGCCGTCAGCGAAGGCTTAAGAGGCCAGATCCGCGGACTCAATGCCGCATCCGGCAATGTCCAGGATGGTATCAGCCTTCTGAACGTAGCCGAAGGTGGACTCTCCGGGATTTCCGATACCCTGAACCGGGTTCGTGAACTCACCATTCAGGCTGGCAACGGCGCTTATGGCGAGGATGAAATCCGCGCCCTTGAGGACGAAGCCCGTCAGCTTCTGGCAAGCATTGATGATTCAGCAGGGCGCACCCAGTTCAATACCCGTAATCTTCTGGACGGAAGCTCCTCGGGCAAGGTCACCTCGGCCAATTCCGAAGTTCAGGGCTATATCCGCGGACCTCTCCCGGTTACCGGTTCCTTTTCCGGACGAATTGTGGAAAGCACCGGTGAAGACGGAGAAACCGTCCGTGAAGTCGAGCTTCGTGATGCCGGTGGCCGCAGTTTCAAAGCCTCTCTTGATAGCGGAGGGCGCGCCCGGGGCATTCTCCCCGGCCTGGATCTCGATTTGGGAGCCCTGGCTGAAGGCGATGCCGCCAACAGCGACTTCACCGTCAATGTCAGCCGCTCCGAACTGAATTTTCAGGATGGCGCCAACCAGGGACAGAACAGCCGCTTCTCTTTCGGTGATTATCGCTCCGGCGCTCTGGGTCTGGACTCCGTTGATTTCAGTTCCGAAGAAAGCCGCAGTGCCTTCCTGGGGAAGGTTGATCGGGCCGTCAATGATGTCTCTTCCGCCAGAGCCTCCATCGGTTCCCAGACCAACCAGTACGAATCCCGCTATGAGAGACTTGGTTCCCAGCGCACTGAACTCTCCCGTTCCGAATCCTTGATTCGCGATACAGACTATGCTCAGGAATCGGTCAACTCTACCCGAAGCCTCATGATGCTGAAAACCGGCCTTGCCATGATGGCCCAAGGGCAGGTTTCCAGTCAGGCTGTTTTGCAGTTGCTCGGACGCTGAGAGCAAACCCTCCATTGAAAAAATTCGCCCACAAGATGGATTTTTTCCCTGATTTCAAGGTGCCTTCTGCTAAAAGGGCTTTTATACTCTGTATTCCTAGAGCAATTTACATAAAAACACAAAAACCGTCCCCCCACGCAGGTTTCCACAATCACACCAGATAAGCCTGAACTGAGAACACACGGACTGTGGTCAAAGCTGTTCCGCCAATTCCAAAGGAAGCTGGACCCAAATCGGATTTTACCTAAAATGTGGGAATACATTCTCATACACCAACTGTGCATAAAATGACCTGCCGCTAATTTATGCCTAAATCCGTCATATATCAAAAGCGGATCGAACGTTTCATGCGAAACTGTTGCTCTTCCTTGTCTCCAGACGTGTCTTCCATTTCAAACTTCATGGACGAATTCAGGTTCCACTGTACGGAATGGGAGCGGGAATCCCCTTCCGTTCCGGACTCCTGCTTTACGCCAAAGCTAAGTCCCTTTTTCGCCGTGGTTTCTATGCCAACCGTCTTCTGATCTCCCATAACATCAGCCTGAAGGCGGATCTGCTGGGGCATGTTCTGGTTCAAAAGGGCCCCCAGACCGGCGTTGACCAGAGTGTTCCGGTGATTCTGAAACATGGTTGGCGACAGAAAACCCTCGCCACCCCCGTCACTGTCCGTCTCGCCGAATTTACCCGCCAGAGTCTTAAGAATTGCCCCCAGGACGCCATCCTCATCCTCGCCATCAAGATTAGTCAGTTTCCAGAATAAATGGGGGTACCATCCAGAAGTATGAATCTGATACCGGCTGCCCTGGTATTCTGCCAGCAGTTGAAGCTCTACCAAGACCCCGGTCTCCACGTGGCTCTGGGACTGGCCTTCCGACCACATGGATCCCAGCTGGGCCCCCAGATCTGAACTCGTGAATTCCATCAGCTCCTCAGAATCCAGCCCGTCTCTGGAGTTCACCCATTGCAATCGTCCGGGTTTGGTCGCTTCCAGATGCAGACCCATTGTATCCACAACCAGGCGGGGAACCCGGAAGATGGCGCTTCCAGAAAGCTGTCCTTTTTTATCCACACGGACATGACCAGATGGGTACATATCCAGGATCATTCCTTCTTCGATCACACTGATGAATGGATGGTGAGGCTCAATATAGATCGAAACCGGAATCATTGTGCCCGTACTCGTTGTCTGAGTTTCTGCTCCGGACGAAGGGAGGGAGGAGGCCCATTCTCCCAGTTCCTGAGGTTTTAAAAGACCTCCTTCATGAGCGATTTTCAGCTTCAGCAGAACGGTATTCCAGTCAAAATCTATCCTGGGCTGCTTGAGGCGGGAATTCTTCAGGGAAAGCTCGGAAAACTCCAGGGCTCCCCCGATTTTTCCATCTTTTCCTGCCACTTCAAGGACAGGGTGATGCAAAAGAACCTCGGTCAGCAAAACCGTTTCCTGAATCGAAGCACTGGCCTGAAAAACGGTTTTGACACCGCTGGCCCTCATCTGAAAACCGGATGCCCTGATTTGTGGCGAGGCCAGTTTGAGAATATCGGCAGTAAAGTTCCAGCCCAGGGTTTTCAGATCCACCTGCCCCGTCATCTCAAGGGAAGCAAAAGAGGATTCAGCCATGGGAAGATTCAGCCTTTCGGCCCGAATGGAGCGAATCAGGACTTCCGGCATTTTCAAGTCCGCGATCAGAGAAATCGAGCCAAGCCCCTGATTTCCATAAGGAGCACTCAAAACCGGATTCAAATCCAGATACAGACTCTGCTTGCGCACACTCCCCCAAAGACGGGATGAAACATTCTGAGTCTGAATCTCGGTATCATAAAGAAGATCTCCCTCAAAGGAATCCAGTCCTTTCCCTCTAACCTGACCCTGAACCGACACCTGAAGCCTATCCAGAGGCAAGGAAAACTCTCCCGAATCCAGAATGAAACCATCTCCTTTGAGGCCAGCCTGCCACTCCAGAGTTTGCGGGTTGAGGACAGCCGAAGTCACCAGAAAAGTCTGATGCTGACTGTTCTGGACTTCCAGACGGGAAATACCCCAGGAATCCTTTTGCAGAAAAGCCTGCAAAAGCTGGATTTTCAGGGGCAGACGATCCACGGAAACCGAAGTCGCAGCAAGCCGGGACACCGACAGAGGGAGACTGGGCAGTACCAGCTCCCGGGGCGGGACCGATTCCGCCGAAGTTTTTTCCGCAGATGTCCTGGGGGGAATGAAATGCGCACTCTCAAGATCCACCTGCAAATCCAAAGGCTTTTCTTCCTCCTGAACCAGAGTCATGCCCAGTTTCTCCAGGGCCAGGAGAAGCTGACTGGATTCCAGAATTTTCAGATCGCTGAATTTCAGATTCAGGGTGGATGCAGCTGCCTGCGCTTCAAGTTTTTTCAGCTGAACCCGGTACGGGGCCTGAGTCACCTCTGGCTCCATGAGCCTTAGAGTCGCTGAAGTAAAACTGGCCTCCGGAAGGCTTAAGGCCAGGCCAAGAGGCTCAATCTGAATGCTGGGCAGATAAATTCGGGCAACCTCAAACTCCTGCAGTGGCCTGAGTGCATCCATGAAAAGTGAGGAGATCTCCTCTTCACTCAAAGCAGGACTCTCTGTTTCCTCTCTGGTTTCAGGCAGACGCAGCCAGAGCGAAGAAGCGCCGAAAACCTCAAGCCTCTTGTCAAAGAGCCTGCTCAGATCCCAGCCCACATTCACTTCTGAAGCCTCTACCTCAAGGCCTTCTTTGAGACGAAAATGCAGGCTCTCAACCCTGAGATGATTTTCATAGTCAAAGGAAAGACCCTTCAGCGTTCCGTATTCTCCGCTGAGATCCTGAATCTGAATCGGCTGAATCAGCCAATAGAGAAGCATCCCGGATAGAACAAGACAAACCAGCGTCAGAAATATGAGAATTTGAACAGCTCTGGCCTTCATGGCCTCATCATAAGAAGTCCCGCCCCAAGAGGCAAGTTCCACAGGGGACAGGGCCCCGAGTCTTCTGATATGGTACGCACCGCTATGAGTTTTCGAAAATTTCTCTCCTTTTTCTGTCTTGGGTGCGGGCTTCTTCTGATTGGAGGAAGTGCCTGCTTTTATCAGTTGCGGGCAGGCCTTCTTGAACGAAATTCCCAAATCCTCAAAGCCGGAGAAATTCTGGATGAACCCGCCGGGATGAAGATTCTTGCCAGTGAGCCCCAGTTTGTTGCCCGCAGGGCCCGAAAGAAGAATACCCCCCCCCTGATCTGGATTCACGGTGGACCCGGGCGCTCAGAAAACTGGGTTCTGCCCCTGCACTTCCAGAAACTTGAAGAAAAATTCCAGATCACCTACTGGGATCAGCCCGGAGCGGGAAAAAGCCCCCTGCCTACAGAAGGCCTGAGCTTTGAGCTTCTGCAGAAAAGTCTGGAGGCTCTCATGGGCCGGGAGTCGGAACCCATCTGGCTTCTAGGCCACGATCTTGGCTTTCTCCTTGCCCTGGATGCCTATCAGAGAGAACCCCAAAAGATTGCCGGCCTGATTGGTATCAGTCCCGTTTTTGGCTTGCAGACTTCCTTATGGAGAATTCGCGAGCGACTGATGAATTATGCACGAGAGCAGTTCAATTCCAGAGCCTATGCCCAGCTTGATGAGATCAAGCTTCCCTTAAGTCCAAGCGAAGGTGTCAGAATCGAAACATGGGTCAGTCGTCTCGGAGGAGAAATCTATAATCGTGATGCCTGGCGCACGGCCCTCTACTCCACTCTCTGGCACCCCTGGTACAGCCTTCATGAAGCTTTTTCGCTGGGGGATCACCTAGAAGAGTCCCTGATTCAGCTCTGGCCTGATCTTCAAAGTGTTGACCGGATCCAGACAGAGAATATTACTGTTCCTCTTCTTCTGATACTTGGCGAAAAGGACCTGAAAACGGATGAAACAGAGCTTCAAAGCTGGCTGGATGAGCAGACATCCTCCTGCCAGAAGCTGGCTGTCATCAAAAACTCAGCCCATTTTCCCCAGATTGAAAACCCTCAGGAAGTCGAACTCACTCTTCTGGGGTTTCCAGAGTCCTGCGAATCTGCTCCCAAAGCTTCTTCATCGGCACCTTAAGAATTTTTCTGGCTTCAGACCCCATCAGATCCTTCGCATCTGAAATTCTTCCTGACAGAAAGCTGTTGACGTTTTCAGCCGCAGCCAGCCCAATCGGACTTCGGCGAATGGAGTCAGAACCCGCACCCAGAATCTTCTGAAACGTCTTGTTATAGTCAAGCTCCAGAGTACCACCACGAGAAGAGAAGCGCTCACAAACCGGCAGGAGATCCTTTTCCACCAGAGTCAGGGCTTCCTGAATCTCACCCCTGACAGCCCTCATTTCCTTTAGTCTCGACTGCTCAAACTTCTCAAGCATGAGGTAAACGCCATCGTAGAGCTTCTTGTAAAAATCGTGAATCACACGCAGAAGACCCAGAATATTTTTCTGAATCTTCTGAGCTTCCCTCACGTCAAAATCACTCAGGTTACTGCGACTACGACTCATAATCACCTGGAGGAAAGCCTGATGGCGCTCTATTTCTGACAGACGCTCTGCATTGAAACCTTCAAAAAGCTCAAAGGAGCACAGGGTAAAATAAAGATTCACAAACTCCTTAAGTTCTCCTTCAAGAAGCTCTTCATCTGACAAAAGCTTGAGTTTGTTGAGGATCAGGTCTTTATTCTGCTGCAGAACAGCTTCAAAATTCCGGGCCTGTTCCCATTCCTCCGAAAGCTGAACCAGTTCATCACTGAACTGACAGATCCTTTCCACCCTGGTCTCAATCAGATTCAGAAGAGCCGGTGCCACGGCAAGCTGATTGACCAGCTGAACAGTCTCCTCAACAACCTGGGAAACTTCTACTTCAAGCGACAAAAAGAACGAATTCTGAAGAGCTCCAAACCTCTGTATCCTTTCTAGCACAGGTTCCGGATCAAAGCTCTGAAAACAGTCCACAACCCGATTGCCCCGGCTCATGAATTCAGCTTTTTCCTCTGAATCCTGAATTTTATCTCCGGCTCTTGAAAGATATTCAGGAAATTTCACCTCAATCATCTTGAAACGAGACAGGGGGTGAACCTCAAACTCAACAGTCACTCCCTCCAGACAAGAAGTATCTTCCAGAACATAACCCGGACTTTCCTGCCCACCTTTGATGCCTGCATTGCCTCCAGTATCGCCCGGGACCTTACTGGCCGAAGCTCTGGAGCTCCGGGTAATGATATAGGCTCCTATCGCGAGGCCTGCCAGGGAAAGAATTAGCACAACCGTGCTCATTCAGTCTTCCTGTTGGTCAAGGGAAAGCTGCTTCTGATAGGCTTCTTCTTTTTCAGCAGCCTGATTCCTTAGAGCCTGGATCTGCTGGTGAAGCGGACTCCTCCGCCTTCTGAGGAAAACCACCACGATATAAACAAGCAGGCCACACGGTAAAAGGCTTAGCAGGCTATGGGAAAGCAGGGACACCGTAGCCCATAAAACCAGAAGAAAAAGCAGGGAGCGGAAAATCCTGGGCTGCTTTACCCAAAAATCCCCCGGGAGAGCAGACTCAAGAGCCAGGGCCTCCTCTTCAAGCAGAAAAATCCATTCTGCCTGTGGCTTGAAAAAATCCTTGCACCAGGGACAGCGCAAAAGAGCGGTCTGTTCCTGCAGAGGTACGGGCTTACCGCATTTTACGCAGACTTCTTCTATCATGGGGCTATTGTACTACGCTGAAACAGGAATCAAATGAAAGCCAGACCTCAAGTCCATATTGATTTGAACAAAGTTCTTCATAACGCCATCAAACTGGCCCAAAAAAGTCAGTCTGCCCGGATACGGTTCCTGCCTGTTCTCAAACTTCTTCAATCCCACCCTATTGTCATCCATACCCTGAAACAGGCGGGCTTCCGGTATTTCGGAGATTCCCGGCTATCCCGCCTCAAAAGGCTTTCTCTTCGCTGGCCCGATCTTCATCTTCGTCTGGTGCGCCCCTCCCTGCCGGAGGAAGCCGAAGATGTTGTCAGAATCTCTGCCCTGTCCCACCAGAGCTGCCTGAAATCCTTTCGGGCTCTCTCAGCTGCCTGCGAGAAGATTGGGAAAAGACATGAAATCATTCTGATGCTCGAATGCGGCGATCTCAGGGAAGGAATGCCCTGGGAAATGGCTTCTGACAGTATCCCCAGAATCCGATCCATGCCAGGAATCAAGCTGGCAGGACTGGGGACCAATTTAAGCTGCCTGAATGGAATCCACCCGGGAAAGGAAGAACTGCATACCCTTCTTCGCCAGATGTCCGCCCTCTTTGGTGAAAGAACCGGCATTCTTTCGATAGGGAATTCATCCCAACTGGATTGGATCGACCATGACTTCCCAACCTGTCATCAGGTGGAGTTTCGTCTGGGTGAGGCCCTTATTCTGGGCCAGAACCCCAGAACCCAGAACCCGGTTGATGGGCTGTACACCGATGCAATTGAAGTTCATCTCCCCATTCTGGAACAATATACCAAACCCCAAAATGCCTTCGGAGGAATTCAGGGTGCCAATGCTTTTGGTGAAAAAAGATCTTTTTCTGGCAATACCGGTTCCCATACCCGTCTGCTGATTCCACTTGGCTGGCAGGACTGCGATCCTTATGGCTGGCACTTTCCGGAAGGGCTTCACATGGAAGGGGCCTGCTCGGATTCCATGGTGCTCTCTTGTGATCCGGATTATCCGATTCAGACCCCCCTGACCCTAAGACCCCGCTACCGGACCCTGATGGGGCTGATGCAAAGCCCGGAAATCATCCGGATCTGGAAAGGAGTGGGCTCAGGTCGTCAAGATAGCCTCTGGGAAAGCGGTCCCGACCAAGACTGATCCTTTCCTGCATGGAGGAAAATGTATTCTTCTGGATTTGGTTCAAGGGCTCCTGCTCAGTCGAATAGTTTTCTTTCGATAGGTGGCACAGGGGCGGTTTTCGAAGCGCCCTTTTTTGATTCGCAGTGGAACATTCCCACTATCCTCCCCCCCTCTACTTTAGAATGTTTCTAAATTAGGAGGAGATATGGATCCCTTTATGATTGCACTCGGTGTCACATTGCTGGCCGGCCTTTCCACTGGAGTCGGCGCTGCCCTCGCTTTCTTTGCTCCGCGAGGGAATCAGAAGTTTCTCTCTTCCGGACTCGGCTTTTCCGCCGGAGTCATGGTCTATGTCTCCTTTATGGAAATTCTGCCCAAGGCCCGAGGAGGTTTTGAGCATTCCCTTGGGGTTACCCAGGGTGGCTGGGCTCTTTTAGCCACTTTCTTCGCCGGTTTTCTGTTCAGTCTTATGGTCGACTTTCTGATTCCCGAAGACGTGAACCCCCATGATCTGAAGGCCGAGAGCGAACTCGATCTTCTCAAGCCCGATTCCAACCCGACCGGCTACAGTGTCATGCTCGAACGCACAGGTCTTTTCACCGCCATTGCCATTGCCATCCATAACTTCCCGGAAGGATTCGCCACTTTCAGCGCAACCCTCAAGGATCCAGAAATCGGGCTGCCCATCGCTCTGGCCATTGCCATCCACAATATCCCCGAAGGCATGGCCGTATCCCTTCCGATCTACCATGCCACCGGCAACCGTATCCAGGCCTTCTGGAAAGCTTTGGCAAGTGGACTGAGCGAACCTGTGGGGGCAGTTGTCGGCTATCTTCTTCTGGCTCCCATCATGGGTGATCTGACCCTCAGCATCACCTTTGCCCTGGTCGCCGGTATCATGATCTACATTGCCTTTGATGAGCTTCTACCAGCCGCCCGCGTCTACGGGAATGCCCACACCACCATATCCGGTATCGCCGCCGGAATGATGGTTATGGGTTCATCTCTTCTCTTTCTGGCATGAATTCTGCCATTCTGGCCTGCCGGGCCAGTGCGTCCCTTAGCTCCTGAAGGCAGGGTTGATGATAAATTCTTGCCCTGAGCGAGCCGCATAGCCTGCAACAGACTCAGCCCGTCCCCTGAAAGCCCCACAAGCTCATACAGAAGATGAATTTATGGAAGACTCATTTCTCTCCACTGAGGGCATGCCTGATTTCCTTCAGACTCGGGCGTCGGTTGTAGATCAGGGATCCAATCCGAAACATCTTCACAGACAGCCAGACCCCGATCCATGCGGCCAGGAAAAGGGAGAGAATTCCAAGCCCCACCTCCCACGGAGGCAGGTCGGAGACACAATAGCGAAAGACCACGATCACCGGCGCTGTGACTGGCAGGTAGTAAAGCAGGCGGGAGACCCAGCCATCGGCATCGGAGATGACCATCTGGATCATGTAAATCGGCAGAATCGAACCAATCAGGAAAAAAGTCGAAAGCTGCTGGGAGTCCTTGAAGTTCGCGCCCAGTGCTCCCGTGCCAATCATGAGGGCCGCAAACTGAATGAAGCCCAGAATCAGCACAATCACGGCGATCATCCAGTGATCCCAGGGAACTCCGGCAAGACTCAGGGGAATCCCCAGGGACCGGGCAATCATCGGAACCGTCAAAATTCCCATGAGAGACCAGATTCCGACCTGAAGGAGAGCCGCAGCTCCAAGACCCAGTGCCTTTCCGGCAATCAGATGTACATCCGCCACCATGGAAAGCACCATCTCCATGGTTCTGTTTTCCTTCTCTTCTGAAACGGACTGCAGAAGAAAGGTACTTGCCGTGGATACAGAAAGAATGAAAACCAGCATGAAAAGGGCCGGCACAATCAGGCGATTGTAATCATAGGGCCTGACACCGCCATCCTGGGTCAGAACCATGACATGGGGAGTCACCGGTTGAAAAATCCGGGAACGGATTTCCTCCTTCAGAGGCTGAATCAGCTGTTTCTGAAACTCATCCTTCAGGACTGGCACCAGCGAGCGACTGGCTCCAATCACTCTGGAATCAGGAGCAATGATTTCAATCGCAGCCGTCTGGGCATAATCTCTTCCCATTCTCAGACAGGCGTAATGCTTCTGCCCCAAAAGCTCTTCTGCATGATCCACACAATTGGCTACCGGCTGAAAAACTTCCGAACCCTCATAGGAAAACAGACCGCTGGAATCTTCGACCAGAACTCTCTGGCCACCTTTTAAAGCATCTTCAAAGGTAGAAGTCGCATGAGTCCCGGACTTTACGGAAACCCAGGTAATGAAAACCAGAAAAGCCGGCAAGGCCAGGGTCACCGCCAGAAACTGCCAACGCTTGGCGGTCTGCATAAACTCGAATTCGGCAACCAGAAAAACAGACTTCATTCCTTGACCTCGTCTCCACAAAGGTTCAGAAAAATTGTATTCAGGGAAGGTCGGGCCAGCTCAAACTGAAAGACCCTGACGGCCTGCACCAGCTTTTGCAGAATTTCCTGTGAATCCGCGTTCTCCAGAAGTTCCCCTTCGGCCGAATCCTGATGAACAGAGCTCCATCTGACCCCTTCAAGCTCAGGCAGGTTACCCTCAAAGCCGATTCTGAGCGATGGATGCCCGAATTTTTCCTTCAGATCCGCAACCCGACCATAGGCCCTGGCCTTGCCTCCTGCCATCAGAACCACCCGATCACAGAAATGCTCTACCTCATGAATTTCATGGGATGAAAACAGAATGGTGCGTCCCGCCTGTTTCAGTTCCATCAGAATGTCATAGACAATCTGGCGATTGATGGGATCCAGCCCCCGAAACGGCTCATCCAGAACCAGAATTTCAGGCTCATGAATCAAAGTCGCAATGATCTGAACCTTCTGCTGCATCCCTGAGGATAGATTCTGAATCCGCTTTCCAGCATGCTCAGAAAGGCGCATTCTCTCAAGCCAGGCTTCCATTTTCCGGGTGGCTTCACTGCGGCTCAGACCCCGCAGACGGGCCATGTACAGAATGGCATCCCTGACCGTTGCCCTGAGATAGACTCCTCTTTCCTCAGGCAGGTAACCAATGCGGGAACGCAAATCCGGCCCAAAGGGCTTTCCATCGATCAGAAGCTTTCCCTCATCCGGCTCCTGAATGCCAATCAGGGTGCGAATGGTCGTGGTTTTCCCAGCTCCATTGCGCCCCAGAAAACCAAAGATTTCTCCCTCGTCCACCGTAAAACTGAGGTCATCCACTGCCAGAAAATCCCCATAGCGGCGGGAAAAGTTTTGAATTGTAATTCTTTCCATAGGTGCGAGAGTTTAGCACGAAGGCCGCTTCATCCTGATATCCAATGAGCCTACCTCCACCATCATTAGGACACTATTCCTATTTTCCGGATTCTGGCCCTTTTATACCTTGTTACAAAAGTCATGAAAAAGTCCGTGACACCAAGCAGGAATCCGAGGAGTCTGTTTACGCCATCCAGATGGATCTGATCAGCCTTCTGGAAAGAATGGTCTCCCAGGAGCGCTAGGTATCCTTTTTCACCAGAAAAGCACCGGCAGCCAGACAAATCACCATGGTGGCCAGTGTATGACTGAAAAAATGGGCTCCTTTGACCATCTGGTACCCACCCAGAATCCAACCCAGAAAAAACGGGGGAAGAAAAACCCACCCGCCTTTATCCTGGTGCTTGAAACTCAGGGCAAAAAGGCAGAACCCCACGCTGGCATGACCTGCAGGAAAGCAGTGGGGTCGTTCCATTACCGTTGCTGGCCACATTTTCCACAAAGGGATGGAGGGAAGGGCCCCTCCATAATGAATCAGATCCCAGGGGCAGGCCTGAGAATTCAGGGACTTCAGGAAAGCAACAAGGCCCACTGAAAGACTGATTCCCAAAAAGACCTTCCACTGCTTTTGAAGCAGAAGATAGAGTCCAAGAAGAACCAGCAAGTACTTGGGACCGGTATAAAACAAAAGCCTTGGACCACCTGAGGCCGGATTGACTGATGGTCTAGAGCATCCAAAAAGCATGACATTTGAAGAGATTGCCTTTCATGCGAAGGCGATAGATGCTTTGATGGGACTTAAGAGCAATCGGATGGGATATCTGATTGACTTGTAGTCTGGTGATGTGTTGGAAAACTCATTACTACATGTCTGAGTTGAGTGTTCTAGAGATAGACATGGGATTGCTCTGGAAGCGTTATGGAGTCAAGAGGAAACTCGTTACTACATGTCTGACTTCAGTAGATTCAGAATTGATGCGTTGCACAACAAGTTTCTACATGTAGAAACTGTTCTCTAAAAAGTGAATACAAACGGAACATGAAGGAAAGATGAAGACAGGCCTTCCAGAGGATAGGGGAAAAAACAAAAATCCCGCTCCGGAAAACTCCGTGCGGGATTTTTGAAAAGATGATACACATGGGCCGGATGCGGAGCCCCAGCGCTTCCTCGTCTCTGCCGCTTCCAGAAAAGTTACCCCTTCCTTCAGCCTCTCCTGTGCTTCACCTAAGCTGCACTCCAGAGGTTTTCTACAGCAGATCCGCTACCCTAAAAAAACCTTGCGGTCCTTCAGGCCACACTGACCCTTCCTGCGGGTTCATGACGATTTCCCCCTGCCGGGACGTTTCAGGCTCACCCCAAAAAGGAGCTCACTTTCGAAACCTCGATCCTGTTTCTACAGGCCTGAGGCTGTTTCCCAACCGGTCCTTTGATATTCACCCGCGACTCTCGCCGCCGGCTTAAATCCAGTGCCGCCTTCAACCTTTGCTCCTGAAGTTTTCCCCTCATCGGACTGTAGCCTCTCCTTTCGGCGGCTGCCACCCATGCTTTTTCTCAAAGCTTCGGCGGTTTTGATTCCGATGAGTCCTTTGCGTTTCGTCAGCGTTGCCGCCGCGAACTTAGCCAGTGACTCCTTCAACCGTTCTGGACTCCTGTGGTCTTACCCTTCTTCGAGCTTCAGACTGCTTCCAGTCTCTGCCGCCCTGCCCTTTCTCAGAACTTCGCGGCCTTGGCTCCCGAATGAGGCTATGGATTTAAAATCCACTCTCCACTTCAGCCTTTGTGGCATATCCAGCTGTCTTGCGACCTTTGGACTTAGCCATCTCGAATCCCATGTCGTTCATCGAGGAAATAAATATTCTCATATAAGAAATTCTGTGTCAAGCAATCTTAGAAAAATTTTTTCTCATGAAGCGGATTTGGGAGAATTTTGCGCCAAACGCCTCCTTCCTCAGCGGGCTCAACGCATGATTGTCCCCTATATTTTTCTGGATCACATGGGACCAGCCCAGTTTTCAGCTGGGCAGGGAATTGACGTCCGTCCCCACCCTCACATCGGTCTTGCTACAATCACCTGTCTACTGGAAGGATCCATTCTTCACCGGGACAGCCTGGGCTGTCTGCAGGAAATCGTGCCGGGTGACATCAATCTGATGGTAGCCGGAAGAGGAATCACCCATTCCGAAAGGGAAACCGAAGCAATCCGGAACTCTTCGCATCGACTGGATGGGCTGCAACTCTGGCTTGCCCTTCCTGACGGCAAGGAAGAAATCGAACCATCCTTTACTCACCATTCCCGCCAGGAGCTTCCCGAAATTTCCAATCAGGCCCACCAGATCCGGGTTCTTCTGGGCTCCGCCTTTGGCCTGCAATCCCCCATCAAACTGATGTGGCCAATGCTTTTCGCCCATGTCCACCAGGACCAGATCCTGGCCCTGCCTACCGGAATTTTTGAGCTGGGGGTCTATGTTCTTCAGGGAAAAGCCTGTATCGGAGAAGAGGAAATCAATCCGCTGGAAATGGGTATCCCTCTTGAGAATGCATCTGAAATCCGTATGGAAAAAGGCACCGAACTGGTCATTCTTGGTAGAGCCGTTTTCTCCACCCCGCGGTATATTGACTGGAATTTTGTCTCCTGCTCCAAAGGGCGCCTGAAACAGGCCAAAGAAGACTGGAAATCCGGGAAATTCCCTCCCGTGCCGGGAGAGTCCGAATTTATTCCCTATCCCGACTTTTCCAGCAGAAACGAAGCTCAAGAATAAGATCTTCCCGCTCTTTTCTCATTCTACGCATAAAATCTCTGAGAGCACTGGACTCTGCTTCATGGTCTTCGCCCCACAAAACGATTTCAATCAGGACCGTCAGAAGATCCAGAGCCTTGAGAGTTGGCGAGTAAAAGATCTTGCGGCGATTTTCCTGGCAGCGGCTTCTGGTCAGAAACCCCTTGGTTTCCAGACGGCTCAGCCTTTCGGCCAGAATATTGGTGGAAATTTTTTCCGGAGCTTCCAGAAACTCGTTATAACAGCGCTTCTGGAAAAACAGAATGTCCCGCAGGATCAACAGGCTCCATCGATCCCCGAAAACATCCAGCCCCAGAGAAATCGGGCACTTAGAACGGATCTGATCACATCGTGCAACCGCCATGAAACCATTCAAGTCACACTTTGAAACTCTGTCAACCTCATTTTGATTCTGATTGTATTTTCAGGAGATATTCTTCGAGACGATCCAGCCTCTTTTCCCAAAGCTCCCGGTACTGCTCCAGCCAGTCAGTTGCTTCTTTCAACCGGGTTGGCTCAATCCGGCATGGCCTCCACTGAGCTGTTCTTCCCCGCGAAATCAGGCCAGCTCTTTCCAGAACTTTCAGATGCTTGGTAATGGCCGGCCCACTCATATCAAAAGGTTCGGCCAGCTCTTTCACTGCCGTCTCCCCCTCTTTGGCCAAACGGGCCAGAATTGCCCGCCTTGTCGGATCTGCCAACGCCTGAAATGTCGCACTTATCGGATCTGCAGCCATCAAAACCCCCGTTTAACCCAATGGTAAATTACTGGGCCCTGATTTTCCGGACTTCCCACTTCCCAAAAATCCCCATAGAATACCGGACATGCTCTTTCAGACTTTCCGCACCCTGCTTTTTCTGGTTCTCCTTCTGCTTTCCCCCAAGGCATCAGATTCAGTGTCCCTTCGGGCCTGGCAGGATCCGGTCGACCCCGATCTGATCCGGGTGGAAGTCCACAATCAGGGGAAAGCCCTTCTGAAATGGGACTGGGCACTCTATACCCTGGGCTGGAACATCACCCTCAAGAATCAAAGGAATCCAGAAGAAAGCTTTCGGGCCATTGATAACCGCTACATGACCAAGAAAGTCTACAACTGGCCTCTGGAACTCAAACCAGGTTTCCGCCACTCCTTTCAGCTGGATCTGAAGTCAGGAAACTGGCTGTTTCAACCAGCGACCAACAGAAGTCACCCGCCCACATCCACTCTGGATCCCGGAACCTATCTCCTCAGAATTGAACCTTCTCACGCCCAAATGCCTCCGAGCACCAGCCTGCCGATAAAGTTTTGACATGTGGTATTTCATCAAGCTCTTCATCACTGCCGGGCTCATCGTTCTTATCAGTGAAATCAGCCGGCGCTTCAGTCTGATTGGCTCTCTTCTTGCCGCTCTTCCCATCACCAGTATTCTCGCCATGATCTGGATGCATGCGGAAGGAACGCCTCCGGCCCAGATTGCGGAATTCTCCCGTGGCGTGTTCTGGATGGTTCTCCCCTCCCTTCCCATGTTTCTGGTCCTTCCGCCCCTGATGGAAAAATTCGGCTTTCCCCCTGCCATGCTGCTTGGAAGCCTTTTGACAGCCGCTTTTTATTTCCTTCTGCGCGCCATCCTGGTGAAATTCCAGATCCTGATTTGAGGCCGCTACCTTCTCACGCTACAATGGCCCGGCAATTTTTCATTCCTGAAGGAGGGAATCATGAAGACACGTGCTGCTGTGGCCTGGGAAGCCGGAAAACCGTTAAGCATCGAAACCCTGGATCTTGAAAGCCCCAAAGCAGGCGAAGTCCTGGTCAGGGTTGTGGCCACCGGTGTCTGTCATACAGATTCCTTCACACTTTCCGGAGCCGATCCGGAAGGAATTTTTCCCTCCGTGCTCGGTCATGAAGGTGGTGGTGTTGTGCAGGAAGTCGGTCCCGGCGTGACTTCCGTCAAACCGGGAGATCATGTCATCCCCCTCTATACCCCCGAATGTGGAGAGTGCCGTTTCTGCAAGTCCACGAAGACCAATCTCTGTCAGTCGATTCGCTCCACCCAGGGTAAGGGGCTCATGCCTGACGGCACTTCCCGCTTTTCTCTGAACGGGAAAACCATCTATCACTATATGGGCACATCCACCTTTTCCGAATACACCGTACTTCCGGAAATCGCCGTGGCCAAAATCAGTCCTGATGCTCCTCTGGATAAGGTCTGTCTTCTGGGCTGCGGCATCACTACCGGCGTCGGTGCAGTTCTGAATACCGCCAAAGTCGAGCCCGGCTCCACAGTCGCTGTTTTCGGACTTGGCGGGATCGGCCTGAGCGTTATCCAGGGAGCTGTTCTGGCTCAGGCATCCCGCATTATCGGGGTCGACATCAATCCGGAAAAATTTGACTTTGCCCGCCAGCTTGGCGCTACCGAATTCGTCAATCCCAAGGACTATGATCGACCGATTCAGGAAGTCATCGTGGAACTTACCGGCGGCGGCGTAGACTATTCCTTTGAATGTGTTGGCAATGTCGGCCTGATGAGAGCTGCCCTGGAATGCGCCCACAAAGGCTGGGGCGAGTCGGTCATCATCGGAGTCGCCGGAGCCGGACAGGAAATCTCCACCCGCCCATTTCAGCTGGTTACAGGACGTGTCTGGAGAGGATCTGCATTTGGTGGTGTAAAAGGCCGCTCCCAGCTGCCTGACTACGTGGACATGTATATGAATGGACGCCTGAAAGTGGATGAATTTGTAACCCATACCATGGGGCTTGATGACATCAACCATGCTTTTGATCTCATGCACGAAGGCAAGAGCATCCGCTCCGTGATTCTTTTCTGAGGCGAAACGATGAGTCTCACTGAAGTATCAAGTGTTCGCTGCTTTGAAGGAACCCAGAAAGTCTACGATCATGCCTCCAGTGCAACCAGAACCACCATGCGGTTCGGGGTCTATCTTCCGGATTCCGCCAAGACGCAGGAGCTTTCCGCCCTGCTATGGCTTTCCGGGCTGACCTGTACTCACGAAAACTTCGTCACCAAGGCGGGCTCCCAGAAGCTGGCCTGTGAGTACGGCATGATTGTCATTACCCCGGACACCTCCCCCCGGGGACTCAACCTCCCAAGCGAGGACGAAAGCTACGATTTCGGCAGTGGTGCCGGTTTTTATCTGAATGCCACCCAAGGCCCGTGGTCGGAAAACTACCAGATGGAGAATTACCTGATTCAGGAACTCATTCCCCTGATCCAGGAACACTTCCCCATCAAAAAAGGCGCTCTGGCCTTAAGTGGGCATTCCATGGGGGGCCACGGGGCCCTGACCTTAAGCCTGAATCATCCCGGACTTTTTCAGTCCGTTTCCGCCTTTTCCCCGATCAGCTCTCCCACTCGCTGCCCCTGGGGGGAGAAAGCCCTGAAAGGCTATCTTGGCGAGGATCGGGCCTTGTGGGAAAGGCATGATGCAGCCTGTCTTCTGAAAGCCGGAAAAACCACAGCTCCCATCCTTGTGGATCAGGGTCTTCAGGATAATTTTCTGGCTGAACAGTTAAAGCCCGAGCTTCTCCAGGAGGCAGCAAAAAACTCGTCTCAGGTCATGGAATTCCGGTTTCGGAAAGACTTTGATCATAGTTACTACTACATCGCCACCTTTCTGGAAGAGCATTTTCAGTGGCACCAAACCAATCTGGGATTGAAATAGATTTATGAACTCTGAAGAACAGAAGGTCTATCACAGCAAATTGCCGGAACTGATCGAAGTCTTTCAGTCCCTGGCCAATTTCAACAATCTGGAAGACCTTCTGGAATTCACGATTCATTCTGTCACGCGCCTGGTGGAAGCCGAAAGGACCAGCCTGTTTCTGGTCGATGAGGCCCACCAGGAGCTTTATTCCCAGATAGCCGAGGGAACCGAAAGTGAGATTCGTTTTCCTGTTGGTGCCGGTATTGCCGGAACCGTAGCGCAAAACAAAGTCACGATTCATATTCCCGATGCCTATTCCGATTCCCGGTTCAATCCTGCCTTTGATCAGAAGACCGGTTTTCGTACCCGCAATATCCTCTGCATGCCCATGCAGAATATCGAGGGAAGGGTAATCGGGGTCATTCAGGTCCTGAACAAAATCGAGGGTGGCTTCAAGGAATCGGATGAGCTTCTCTTAAGCACTTTCAGTTCCCATGCTGCCGTCTGTATCGAATCCACCCTGCTCTTCAGCAAGATGGAAGAGCTGGTGGCTCAGCGGACAGAAGAACTTTCCTCGGCCCTGAAATCGAATCGCATGATTCTTTCCAATATCCGGGACGGGCTCTTCATCTGCAACCGTAAGGGTGTGATCCAGGAAGGCTATTCGGACTCCTGTGAAACCCTTCTGGGTGAAGAAGGACTTGCCGGCAAAACCTTCTTTACCCTTTCCCTCTCTCCCATCAACGAGGTCGAAGCAGACGCTTTCATCCAGTTGGAATCCTGGCTGGAGTTTGGCTTTGACAACCCGGATATGGATCAATGGGAAGAGCTGGCCACCCTGCACCTAAAGAAGGGAAGCCGTATTCTGGAATTCCATTTCCAGCGCATTCAGGAAGACTCAGAAGTACTGGCCTGTATGGTGTTAGCTTCAGACATCACTCAGAAACTGGAACTTGAGGCTGAAATTGCCCGCTCCCAGAAAGAGGCCCAGAATGCCACAGCCGCCGTTTCGGCCATGATTCAGGCTGGCCGGAAAGGTTTTCAGAAGGCGCTGCATCAGCTGGAAGAAGGATCCCTTTCCCTTCAGAACGGCCTGATGGCGATGGGTCCTGAAACCGTCCCTGAAATGTTTCGCACCGCCCACACCCTGAAAGGGCTCTGCCTATCCCTGAATCTGGACTATCTGGGAGAAACTCTGCACATTCTGGAGGACGATCTCGCCCTGATGCGGGCAACCCAGACTACGGATTCAGCGGATTTTGAAATCCATCTGGAGCAGTTTCTGGGGCAATTTTCCCGTATGAAGAAACAGTTCGAGATCATCTTCGGTAGCCGAAATGAAGAAGAGACTATCCAGATCCCACGCCTCAAATGGCTTGAGATCCTCCAGAATACCCCCCCTAGTATCAGAGAAGATCTTCTGCATCTGGATCCTGATTCCATCTATCATCTTTCCTCAAGACTCAAGGCGGAAACCAGCCGACTGGCGACAAAACTTGGCAAACAGGTGCAGTATTCCGAAGACCTTGGTGCCCTGCTGTTTCCCTCTGCTATCGCAGAAAAACTCCTCGGCAATCTTCTGCATCTTCTCAGAAACGGACTGGATCACGGACTGGAAGATCCCGAAGAACGGATAGCCTCCGGGAAAGCCCCTCAAGGAACACTCGCCCTTCTTCTGACCCAGACCGAAACGGAGATTCGCATCCGTCTTAGGGATGATGGCCGGGGGATCTGTCCACAGAAAATCCTCGCAAAAATCCAGTCCAAAGGACTTTCAAATCCCGCTTCCTCCCTTTCCAGTCAGGAGATTCTAGAATATCTGTTTCATCCCGGCTTTTCCACCAAGGAAGAAATCACCGACGTTTCCGGACGTGGAGTAGGCCTGGACTCGGTCCGGGTCAGCATGCAGGAGCTTGGGGGAGATATCCGTCTCGAATCGGTTCCGGGTGAAGGAAGTACCTTCGAACTTATCCTTCCCACGGAGCACACCATCCTGAAATCTTAGGAGGCACTCTCCGCGAGCTTGAGGCCAGCCACCGAAATCAGTAGACCAAGCAGACAGATGATTTTGGGCCCGTTGGGCTCCTCCCGAAACAGAATAGCCCCCAGAAGAACGGCTCCGGCGCTTCCCAGCCCAACGGATAGGCCGGGTGGGCAGCAGGCTTCACCGTTTCAGCTTATCCCGCCGCCCCCATCGATTCCGTGCATGAGGTTTTCCCTCACACGGCTCTGTTGTCAG
>CAZDAM010000060.1:4698-21407 GCA_964503595.1 uncultured bacterium | reverse complement strand
ATGACCCCACTGAAACCTGTTTGGATTTGTTTGCTTTTGTCTCCTGGCGTACCGGTAGGCTATGTGCGGAATGTGAGCTAGTTGAGCCACCTGATTTTGATATAACATAGATTTCAGGGCAATCAGGAGAGTCACATATGCCGAAACCAAACACATCTGCAGGATTCAAGTTCGAACCCGATCCAGCTTTAGAACCGACATTCCGCGGGCACTTTTAGGCTACATTGCTATTTTTAAGTGCTGTTAAGTTCTGGTTTTGGGATGTAATTGCGCACAAATGCGGGTCCCAGTAAGGCCAGCATTTTTTTGATGTGAGCTGGGATTCCAGCGATAACCCATTCGTCATCCGAGTTTTTTTGCAGTGAGATGAACACCATCTCCTCCAGAATATATTCCACCGTGGGTCGGCGTGTTTTGCGGTTGGGGCGTCCTTTTTCAGGGAAAAAAGCCTCCTTGTAGTCTCCTAATACATCTCGAATGGTCTTCTCTAACGCCGAGTAAACCAGAAGGCATAAGCTCATCAGAAACATTAAGGACTCAATGCGCGAGGGCTTTTTCAGATAGATAGCCGGGAGCAGAAAGTGAGGTGATTTGAGAAAACGAAAGCCTCTCTCAACCTTGTTCTGGCTTTTGTAGGCCGCGAACAGCTCATCTGCATCCATTTGCTCTTCTAAGACGTTGGTCAAGAGGCAAAACCAGCCTTCGTAAAGCCGCAACCGGGAAATCTTTTCAGGACACTCCGGTGTGTCTCCGATGATGTAGATTTTGTACCAATCCGGGTTGTCTCCCTTTGCTGGGCGGCCTTTGGAGTCATAAACAGCCTGAAAATCAATATCCAAAGAGGCCGTGGAGAGAACCTTCAAATCAGCCTCCAAAGCAGTGATAGCAACTTTGGCATCTTCATCACAATGAAACAACTGTCGCTTGAGTTTGCGGATCTGTTTTTGATCCTCGTCTCTGAGTTTCTGTAGCTTTTTAGCAAAGCTTTTTTCTTTGCGCTCGGCGTGCGCTTGAGAGCGCATCACAACCATGCGAAGGGCAATCGATTCGGGCTCATCAGAGTCCTTCTCTTTTGGCAACGGCAATTCAAAGGTTGTCTCGTGGGTGAAAATCTGAGGAATCGCATCGGCAGGATTTTCAGAGACTGTACCCGCTTGAGTTTGCCGCAAAAACTCTTCTTTGGCGTGTGCAATTCCCTGTTTCACCTCAGAAAAGGTTTGTGGAGCGCGTGTAATGAAGGGAATCTTTTCTTTGTGCAGGGTTTGCAGGCTTTCGCGGGTTCCCATAGCAGCATCAGCAATCACTCCCTGGATCTGGTGCGGAGTGGTGAGGTTTTCCTTGAAGCCTTTCAAGATTTCCTGAGTGGCCCAGGAATCACTGGCATTACCAGACAAAGGCTTCATGAAAAACGGGATTCCATTCAAGGAATCTGTCATCAAGGCCAAATTGATTTGCTTCAAATCAGGCCGATGATCGCGGCTATAGGCTCGCGCTGGTTGTATGGCTGTGAGTTCTTCCTGCATCAGCTCACTAGCATAGCGCGAGTATTCTCCATCTACCGCAAAGGAGGTGTAGTCCAGATTTCCAAAGTGAGCCTTGATTCGAAGCTTTTGATTGGCCTGTTTCATCACCAGCCCGAAGAGAGGAGAAACACCAAATTCGAAGAGTGCATCCAGACAACGACCAAATCGATCATCATTGAGCTTTTCGTAGCAGACTCCGCTATCCGGTTCAAATAGCTGGTATAAGTCCTGCTTGGCGAAGTTGTCTGCGATACGAAAGATGGGCCTGGCCTTAATGTTGAGGCCATTGAGCGTGAAAGCCTTCACCAGATTACCCAATGAAATCTCCGATTTCTCGTGCCAGGGCACGACTTCATCAATGGCTTTAGCAATGCCAAGTTCATCATACATGGAGGCAATCAGGCCATGGCCAGCCAGACGGCTGACACGCTCCTCGCTATCACCGTCTCTGCATTCATCCAACCAGTCTTCTATAGCGTCATTCATATTTTGCATATCAAAAGGATCGGATATCCGCCCTTGAGTTTGGATCTATGAGCTCAATTTTGTGCAAAACTGTTCGCCAAAGACGCCCGTGAGCAGGGACGAGCGGCGCCAATCAAGGCCTCAGACAGAAAAATCAAAAAACTGCTAAAATGGTCCGCGAAAACGCGGATACAAATTGCTCTAAAGCTTAGCTTTCAGATCTCTTAAACCGGTTCGAAGCCCTTCCTCGAAGACGGGGTGATAAAAAGGCATATCCAGCATGGTTTCTACACTCATTTCGGCCTGAACGGCCCAGGAGAGCAGGTGTCCCATGTGTTCCATGCGGGGCCCGAACATCTCAGCTCCCAGGAATCTGTGACTGGCTCTGTCGGCATAAAGGCGAACCAGTCCCTGATTCATCTGATGAATGCGGGAGCGGCCCTGACCTCTGAAGGAAACCTCACCAATTGCAGCGTTTTTAGGAAGGTTTCGAAACGGGGTGCCGACCATGACCATCTGGGGGTCGGTGAAGACGATTTCCAGAGGGGCACGGCGGAGTCCGGCTTCAAGACGGGGCCAGTTTCCGGCATTGGTACCGGCGGTTTTGCCTTCATCGGAGGCCTCATGCAGAATCATTTTTTCTCCGGTGATGTCCCCGGCTATAAAAATATGGGAATCCGAACACTGAAGGGTTTTTGGATCGATGAAAGGGAGCCCTTTTGCATTCAGAGCAAGACCGGATTTCTCAAGATCGAGGTGGTCAAGATTGGGAACCCTTCCGGTAGCTACCAGAACCCAGGCAAAGCTTTCTTCTCGTAAACGGCCGGTGTCGGTGATGAAACGAAGCTTGACACTTTCGCCTTCAGGTTCAATCCGAAGGGCTTTGGGGCTTGGAACCAGATCGATGTCGTTCAGAAAGAATTCGCGGGCGGATTCCTGAACTCTGGGATCCGTGAAAGGTCCGATCCTGCCTGAGCGACCCAGAACCAGAACCCGGACCCTCAAGCGGTGCAAGGCCTGAGCGAGTTCCAGGGCAATGACCCCTGTGCCGAAGACAACCGCGGAAGAGGGAAGGTCATCCCGCTCAAAAATTTCATCGTTTGTCAGGATGCGATGGGCTACGGGTTTGAGAAAATCAGGAACATGGGGGCGGCTTCCGGTGGCCAGCACGATTCTTTCGGCTTCAATCTGTAAATCATCGCCCACAGCAAGAAGATTTGGTCCAAGAAAGCGGGCATAGCCCAAGATACGGTCTTCCGAAGGGACATTTTCCACGGATTCCAGAACAAAGCCGACGAAGCGGTCTCTTTCGTTTCTGACCCGGTGCATGACGGCTTTGCCATCAACTTCCACTCCAGGTACTCTGACGCCGAAACCATCGGCAATATCCGCGTGGTGAACTGCTTCTGCTGCGGCAATCAGAAGTTTGCTGGGCATACAGCCAACTCGGGCGCAGGTTGTCCCGTAGGGGCCTCCTTCAATCATGAGAACTTCAGCTCCGGCTGCGCGGGCCGCCCGATAGGCATTCAGGCCGGCCGAACCGGCACCAATGACGGCAACATCAGTTTTGAGTGTCTTCATGATGACTTTCCTTACGGTAAGATGACAACGGTGGATCCTGGAGTCAGAACCTGATAGAGCTTCTGGATATCCTCATTGGTCATGCCAACGCAACCTCTGGTCCAATTGCGTGCGGTGACCAGACGACGCTTGAGCCAGAGAGGGGTCAGAGAAGACGGAGCCCGGTTCGGCTCTCCATGCAGCATGATCCAGGAGCCGAGTTCTGTGTTCTGAGGCGGCTGAACCCTTTTTTCATGGGCCTGGCGGATTTCCATGAACTGTTTCAGATCAATCAGCTTTTCCCTGAGGCCCCGACTGGCGTCTTCTGGTGTTGGATAACTGAGCCCAAGCGAGAGGTGGAAGCTGCTCGCCGGGTTTCTGTGCGTGATGTAAAAGACTCCGATCGGAGTTGCCATGTCTCCTTCGCGGGATTTGTCAAAAATGGAAGTGTCCCCGGTGGTGACCGGAATCTCCTCTTTGAGAAGATCATTCTCAAACCAGAGAAGCTTTCCGGCTTCTCGCTCGACCAGAATTTTCTGGCCGGTAGGAGACTCGAGATCGCAAATCGAGAACCCTTCTTTGAGATCCAGACCGGGATAGAGCAGGCGGGCATCGTAATCCTCGGGAAGGGAGCGGATAAATTTTTGCTTTGATGGGCAATTCGCCCTTGAATTCAGCAAAAGGCAGAGAAAGAGCAGAATTTTCAGCATGGAAGGAATTATAGCTGAATCTTTTTTTTCTTACTTGCGTAGTGAACAGTGCATGCAAAAAAAATCCTGTCTGAATTCCGTTCTCCTGTTTTTGCTGGTGTTTTCCAGCCCTTCTGCTGGGGTCTGGGATTACTTTTCGGACCTCTTCCGAAGCTCTGAAGCTTCCAAAGAAGAAGCCGGGGAATTCCCGGAAGTCATCGTCCTTCCTTTCCAAGTGGTTTTCTTAGAGCTGGTGTGACCCACCTGAATGTCAGAAAATATCCTCGTCTTGGAGCGGAAGTCCTGACTCGGATTCATTCGGGCAATGGCTTTGAAATTCTTTCTTCCGGCACGACCCATGCCCTGGTGCAATTTCAACAGAACGTCGGCTGGATACCCCGAAACCTCCTGAAAACAGGTCAAGGGCGGGTTCGTGATGGGGTGAGCAACCTGAACGTCAGACAGGGGCCTGGCCCACGCGATACCGTGGTGACCAGAGTTCAGGGTGGACAGCAGTTTGAAGTCATGAGTCGCAGTTCGGATCGGATTCAGATTCGTTTTGGTGCTCAGGAGGGCTGGGTTCACTCCCGTTATACTCAAGAAGTCCAGACGGTGACCTCTGGGCTTGAAGTACGTTCGATTCCGGATTCCGGAGATGTCCTGGGAACTGTCCGGGAAGGGGATTCGGTTGTGCTGGCCGAAAATCCGGACTTTATTCAGATTCGTCTTTCCAGTGGAACAGTGGGTTGGATTGCCGCTTCATTTGTTTCTGATTCTGCTGCTCCAGCGGCTCAGGGAGGAGAAGACGCAAACCCGGAAATTTCTTCAGGACAGGTTGAAGAGGTAGTCACCCGCCTTCACCGGGTTCTCAGAATCGAAGAAATGCTTGCCATGGGAAATTTTCTGAGTCGTGGGGGCATTACTCCCTTTCGCCTGAGAATGGGTGATCAGTCTTCTCTTCTGGTTGAGATTGCCCAGGCTGAGTTTTCCGGGCAGTTTGCTGATGAAAGGCCTTATCTGGGTTATACATCCCTCATGCGGATGATGAATTCCTATCCGGCTCTTCTGGATTGCGGGGGCTATGTTCTGGCCAAGCTGTATCAACAGGCAGCGACCTGTGCGGAAAGCTCTGGTTTTCCATCACGCCGGGCAAATGCCTCGGAGGATGCTGGTGAAGGGGTGAGAATTCTGATCAATCTGCCTTCGGAAACCCTCAGAGTCTATGATGACTCGGGAGTGGTGAAGGAATTCCGGATTGTGATCGGTCATCCTGACCACTCGGACAACGAAGAGGGTGATAACAGCAAATCGCGGGTCGGGGATTTCAAAATCCGTTCCTGGCATCAGTACTACAGCAATGATGAGTATCCGGCCTGGAACGAAGATCCTCTAAGAGGGGCTTTTGGCAAATTCACCGCCAAACTGAATGATCGCCACGCCCAGTATCTTCACGGAACACATGGCTCAGGCATTGTGGACTGGGCGGCGATTCGATTGGCTCCTGGCTCCCATGGCTGTATCCGATGTCGTAACGATGATATTGAATGGCTACATTCCCAGGCTGAAGCCGGGACACCGGTCCGTAAATTCTATGTGACCCGTCAGGTAAAGGCTTATGGCTCCACCTTTTCACTGGATGAAATCGACAATCCTTACGGGTATACCGATATTGCTGAAAACGGCTATTTCTATCCGGGCTCCGGGGTTTTGGTGAATTACCGGCATCCTTCAGATGCCATCACCGATTAGTCAGAAGAACCGGTTTGTTCTGAGAACTGCGCTGGGAGCCCAAAGAGTTCAGGTCTTTTTCCAGAAGATTGGCTGGTTGTTCCGGTTCTTCAGCACTGCGGTGAAGGCTTTCTGTAGCAAGAAGCCGCTTTTGACTCCGCAAGCCAACTGTTCAATGCCTCACGCAATGGTGTGACAGATCAAAAAAGACCCGATCTTCGGTTCGGGTCCGCTGACAGTTCTGTTTTTAAAGCAGGGCGGCCACTCCAGGAAGGGTTTTTCCTTCCAGAAACTCAAGAGATGCTCCTCCGCCGGTAGAGACATGGCTCATCTGATCGGCAAGACCCATCTGGGTGACGGCAGCTACGGAATCCCCTCCGCCAACAATGGTATCGGCTTTCAGTCCAGCCATTTCCTGGGCTAGCTTCATGGTTCCCTGGGCGAATTCCTCAATTTCAAATACTCCCATAGGGCCATTCCAAAGGACGGTCTGGGCACTTTTCAGATGGCTGATATAGAGTTCTTCGGTGGCCGGGCCAATATCCAGTCCCATCTGATCTGCGGGCAAGGAATCAATCTTGGCGATGGTGATTGGAATGCCACCTTTGAATTCGGCAGCCAGGCGAATATCGACAGGAAGAACCAGCTTGTCCTGGTAGGTATTCAGAAGGGATCTGGCCTCTTCAAGGAAATCCTCTTCACAAAGCGATTTTCCGATTTCATGGCCCTGGGCCTTGAAGAAGGTAAAAGCCATGCCACCGCCGACCAGAACCTTGTCGGATTTTTCAAGAAGGGTTTTCAGGACAGTCAGTTTGGAGCTGACTTTGGAGCCACCGATAACGGTAATGAGGGGGCGCTTGGGATTTGAGAAGATGGAGCCCAGATATTCGATTTCCTTTTCCAGAAGAAAGCCCGGAGCAGATGGTAGAAGATGGGCTACGGCCTCTGTGGAAGCATGGGCGCGGTGAGCGGTTCCAAAGGCGTCATTGATGTAAAAATCTGCTGGAGTTGCCAGTTTTTTGGCGAATTCGGAATTGTTTGTCTCTTCTTCCTTATAGAAGCGAACATTTTCCAGAAGCAGGACGGAAGGTTCCTGGACTTTTGAAAGAGCTTCTGTGACGGCCTCACCAATACAGTCCTCCACAAAGATCACCGGGCAGGAGAGGAGTTTCTGAAGACGTATGGCGACTGGTTTCAGGCTGAACTCCGGGTTGTTTTTGCCTTTGGGGCGGCCCAGATGGGAAGCAAGAAGCACTGTTGCCTTTTGTTCGATCAGATACTGAATGGTGGGCAGGCTGGCCTGAATCCGGGTCTCGTCCGTGATGTTCGTACCATCCAGAGGGACATTCAGATCAGAACGGACCAGTACAGTTTTGTTTTGAAGGGACAGGGTTTGAAGAGTGTTGCGCGTTTTCATGCCGACAATTCTATCACTTTGCAGGAAGGTTTGGATTTCTGATTTTTTGTCTGATCCGGCAGGAAATCAGCTTGTGACGGGTGACTCTCAAGGGGCCGGTGTGCCAACCTGTTAAGTTTGCAAAATCAAGGAGTGTGAAATGGGCGGATCCATCGAACCCAAGGGCGGTCTTTCATCGCAGGCTTACCGGGAGCTGAAACCGGGAGAAGAGTATCAGCCATACATACCTGCCAGCGAGGCTCCGGCTGAATTCACACTGAAATCGATCTTTTTCGGCTGTCTGATCGGGGTTGTCTTCGGCGCAGCCAACGCCTATCTGGGGCTCAAGGTTGGTCTGACGGTTTCCGCTTCCATTCCGGCGGCCGTCATGGCCGTGGCGTTTTTCCGCATGTTCAGAAAGCTCACCGGAGACGGAACCATTCTTGAAACAAATATGGTTCAGACCATCGGTTCTGCCGGTGAGTCGCTTGCTGCCGGGGTTGCCTTCACCATCCCGGCTCTTTTTATCTGGGGAATGACACCGTCCCAGACCGAGATTTTTCTGATTGCCCTGTTTGGCGGGTTTCTGGGAATCCTGTTCATGATTCCCCTGAGGCGCTACCTGATTGCCCAGGAGCATGGCCGTCTGCCTTACCCGGAAGGGACAGCCTGTGCTGAAGTGCTGGTGGCTTCCCAGGGAGATACCAGCAAGGCCCGACGCCTGTTTCAGGGTCTGGGGATTGGTGCTGCCTACCAGCTTCTGATGCACAACAAGTTCTTCGGGCTGTGGAGCAAGGAGCCGACCACCCATCTTCCTCATTTCAAAGGAGCAGAAGTTGGAGCCGAAATTACCCCCGAGCTTTTGGGAGTGGGCTATATCATCGGGCCGAAAATTGCTGCGGTCATGCTTTCCGGAGGGATTCTGGGCTGGATGGTTCTGATTCCCCTGATTACATTTTTCGGGGATTCCGTGGGCACTCCGATTTACCCGGAAACCGTCACCCTGATTCGTGATATGGAGCCGATACAGATCTGGTCCAGATACGTCCGTTATATTGGGGCGGGCGGGGTGGCCTTTGCCGGAATTTTTGCCCTGATCAAATCTCTTCCGGTGATTGTGCAGTCCTTTAAAGCCGGTCTTGCGAATCTTGGAGGCGGGGCTTCGGATGAAACAGTTCCTCGCACCGAGCGTGATTTCTCCATGAAATTCATTCTGGGTGGTGCTGTGGCTGCGGCAGTCTGTATCGGAGTGTTTCTGGCCTCTGATCTGTTTGAGGGAGAAGTCGTCGAGGCCATTGTAGCCGGAATCCTGATCGTGGTTTTTTCCTTCTTCTTTGTGACTGTCTCAAGCCGGATTGTGGGTCTTCTGGGCAGCTCTTCCAACCCTGTTTCCGGAATGACGATTGCAACTCTTCTGGTGACCTGTCTGATTTTTATGTCGGCGGGACTGCATGAACTTCCCAATGCCAAGATTGCTGTTCTGATTGTCGGAGCCTTTGTCTGTATTGCGGCTGCAATTGCCGGAGATACCAGCCAGGATCTGAAAACCGGATTTCTGGTCGGAGCAACGCCTTTCAACCAGCAGAAAGGGGAGTTTGTCGGTCTTCTGGCCTCAGCCCTGAGCATGGGTATGGTCATGGCCCTCCTCAAGGATGGGATTGTCAGTGGTGATTTACCAGCCCCCCAGGCCAATCTGATGAAACTGGTCGTGGATGGTGTGATTGGTGGAAACCTGCCCTGGGCCCTGGTGATTTCAGGGATGTTCATTGCGGCCTTTGTGGAAATGCTCGGGATTTCTTCCCTGGCCTTTGCTGTCGGTCTTTATCTGCCCATGTCTCTGTCCACCCCGATCATGGTGGGGGGACTGATTCGCATGTATGTGAATTCCCGCAAGAAGGATCCGGATATTGAGGAAAAACGCGAAGCCGGAGTTCTGTTTTCTTCCGGTCTGATTGCCGGGGCAGCTCTTGCCGGAGTTATGGTTGTCGGTCTTGTCGGTCTTGAGGCCGACAAAATTCTTTCCATTGTGCAAAGACCTGGGATTCATCTGGATGTTGCTGCCGGCACTACAGTGAAACTGGATGGTAAGGAACAGACCGGAAATCTGTTTGTCAGCCCGGAAGAATTTTCTGAAGAACGTCCCACGAGAACCTGGCAGGTTGAAATTCAGCCCAGAACCGGTGCTCTGCTGATTTCTGAAGTGACTTTGAAGGCGGGGGACAAAATCTATCTTGGCATCGCGGAAAACCCGGATGGGAGCCTCAAGGTGGCAACCCGTTCCCAGAGCCGCAATGCCAACGCATTTGGAGTTTTTGCCTTCCTTCTTCTGGCAGGCTCGCTTCTTTGGGTGACTCTGGCCAAACCGGCCGGGAAGAAATCCTGATGCTGATGACCTATCGCATGCACCGCAAGCTCAGCCGGGATGTTCTGGAAAGGGCAACTCCCGAAGCGATGGCGGTGCGTCCAATCCCGAGACTTTTGGACTGGAAACCGATATCGAAGGCCTGAAAGCCTATCTGGATGATCTGGGCAAGTAACTGGAGGAAACTCTGAAAAGTCCAGGCCCGGAGAAAATCCGCTGGCCTCATGGCGAGATGAGCCGGGAGGAGACCCTAAGCTGTCTTCTGGAACATGAGGTTCTGCATCAGGGGATTTTTCTGGTGTTCCTGCATCAGCTTGATCTTCCCTTTCCTGCCAGCTGGTCGATCTGGGGTTACCACCCGGAAGCAAATCCGGCCTGGAGCAATCTGTAAAACCATGCAGCCGGATCAATGCCTTTCGTTTTGCCGGTTGGAATCTGTAACAGGACGAATGGAAGCACCAGCTCTGGCCAGACGATTGAATCTGGGCGGGATACGTCTGTCACAGGACAGAAAAGAAAACCGATTCCGGCAGAGGTAAAGCATGCTGTCAATCTGCGCGATCAGGGCCAGTGCACCTTCCACGTCAAAGGAAAACGCTGTGAAGGAAGGCGGTTTTTGCATATCCACCATAGAATTCCGGTCTCAAGGGGGGAAAGAACACGGTGGAAAATCTGATGACGCTTTGCTTCAGGCATCATGCTCTGGTGCATGAAAGGGGCCGGGAATAAGAAGGCAGGTGTTTCTTTGTTTGCAAATTGATCCAGATATCCCAAGAACAGAAAAACCCCCAAAAAAGAGGGGGCTTTCCTATAGGACTATTTCTAGAAAGAACAGTTCAGATAGCGATGCAGCAGTTCAGGGGTAGCCTGGATAGCATGAAACATGCGTCCCAAAGAATGGGAACGGGCGTATTCTTCTGCGTCTGTCCGGTTATCGAAGACGAAGAAGGGGTGGTTGAGATCCCCATAGTACAGATTATCTGAGTTTTTCAGTTTCAAGATCCAAGAATCTGCCAAAACGCTGCTTGTCATGATCCTATCTCCCCACCAAAATTTGCGTTTAGGAATACATTCCCCATTTTAAGTATGTTTGTAATTACCAGAAGCGTCAAGCCCTAAAATGAAAATGGAACTGGATGAAAGCTCTTTGACCCTCTAGAATGGAATCATGAATGAGCAAATTTTAAAGGAAGCGCTGGACTATGCTCTGTTTCTGGGCGTTCAGTATGCGGATGCTAGGCTTTGCAGTCTGCGCACCGAATCGATATCCGTCAAAAATGGTCATGTGCAGGGCGTTGATTCCCACTATGATTTTGGGATCGGTGTTCGGGTTGTGGTCAACGGATCCTGGGGTTTTGCCTCCAATCCCGATATCTATGATAAGAAGCGGATGAAGAAAACCGTGGAGCGCGCCATGGAGCTGGCCCGGGCATCGGCCCGGGTGTCCCGGGCCCAGCTGAATCTGTCCCCTCGTGATGCTGTTCAGGCTGACTGGGGTACGGATTTTTCCGAAGACCCTTTTCAGGTAAGTCTTGAGGAAAAGCTCGAACTTCTCCTGAAATGTTCGGAAGAGATGGGCAAGGTAGAGGGAGTAGCCATCACCACTGGCTCCATGGATTTTTATCGGGAAGAGCGCCTTTACATGGATACCGAAGGGGCTCGTCTGTCCCAGATGGTCCTGCATAGTGGTGCCGGAATCAGTGCAACTTCCCTTCTGGGAGGAGAGGTGCAGACCCGCTCCTATCCATCAAGTTTTCGGGGCAATCATGAAGCTCGAGGCTATGAGGCTGTCAGGGAAATGGACCTGATGGCTCATGCTGAGCGCATTGCTAAAGAGGCCGTTCAGCTGCATACGGCAAAATCCCTTGAGGATGGCAAGATGGATCTGATTCTTGGAGGAAGCCAGCTGGCCCTTCAGGTGCATGAATCCTGTGGGCACGCAGTGGAACTCGATCGGGTTCTTGGTTATGAGGCCAATTTTGCCGGAACCAGTTTTCTGACTCTGGATAAGTGGAAGAACTTCACCTACGGTTCTGATAAGGTCAATCTGGTTCAGGATGGAGCGACTCCTGGAGCGCTTGGAACGGCCGGGTTTGATGATGAAGGGACGCCAACCTGCAAAACGGATCTGGTGAAGGAAGGGCAGTTTGTCGGTTACCTCAAATCCCGGGACTGTGCTTACCGGGAGGATGGCAGATCCAACGGAGCCTGCCGCGCCCAGGGCTGGAAAAACGTTCCGATTGTCAGGATGACCAATATCCATCTCATGCCAGGCCAGGAAACCCTGGAACAGCTGATTTCCTCGACCAGAAAAGGGATTCTGCTTTCCGACAATTCCTCCTGGTCGATTGATGATAAGCGCTGGAATTTTCAGTTCGGCTGTGAAATTGGCTGGCTGATTGAAAACGGCAAGATCGCGGATATGGTCAAAAATCCGACCTATACCGGGATTACTCCGGAATTCTGGGGCCAGTGTACGGGAATTGCCGGCAAGGATGAGTGGAAACTCTGGGGAACCCCCAACTGCGGCAAGGGTCAGCCCATGCAGGTGGCTCGTGTGGGTCATGGGGTCTCCTGGGCTAAATTTGAAAATCAGCGTGTAGGAGTCAATTCATGATTAGTGTTGAGCGTACCCGCGATATTGTAAGCAAGGCGATCGATGCGGCTTCGGGCAAGGATGTTCAGGTTATGGTCACCGGCGGCAAGGAACAGCTGGCAAGGGTTGGCTGTAACGAAGTTCATCAGAACCTTCTTCGCAAGGAATATTCCGTTCGGGCACAGGTTGCGGATGGAAAACGGGTTGGCCTGGCTTCTCTGAACCGTTTCAGTGGTGAAGATGTGACCGAGGCTGTCCAGAAAGCCGCTGCGATTGCCAGGATCCAGAAGGAAGACCCCGAATTTTTGGGCCTTTCTGAGGAGAAGGAAGAGATCATCAGTTCCAGCTGGTATCACCATCCGACCATGGATGCCTGCTTTGATGCCAAGCTCTCTGAACTTGAGAATATCTTTCATGATGCCAAAGAGCGCAACGTCGAAGTGGCAGGAGCCTTTTCCCATGGGGATCAGGTTTATGCTGTGGGCAATTCCAAGGGAATGTTCAGCTGGCATGCTGCCACCAGCGCAAGCTTTACCCTTTCCATCAGGACATCCAATGGTGGAACCGGCTGGTCCGAGTTTCACAGTCATGAGCTGGAGGCCATTCAGCCGGAGAAGCTTTATGATATCGCTCTTCAAAAGGCTCTTCTGAGTGAAAATCCTCATGCTCTGGGAGAAGGGGAATACACGGTGATTCTGGAGCCACCGGCTGTTGAAACTCTGTTTTTCTGGCTGGGCTATATGGCTCTGGGTGGGCTTCCGATTGTCGAAAACCGTTCCTGTTTTTCCGATAAAATCGGCCAGAAGGTCATGGATGAGCGAATCAGTGTGGTGGATGACTGCTCCTACTTCCAGTCTTTCGGGGCTCCCTTTGATTATGATGGAGTGCGCCGTCAGGCCTGTCCGATCATTGAGAACGGAGTTTTTGTGGGGCCGGTCAGCGATCGGGTTCTGGCCTCCAAGCTGGGCCGTGGAGTCAGTACCGGACATGCTCTGCCCTATCCGGCCAAATCCGGGCCTTTGCCTTTGAATCTCAGGGTTTCCGGCGGAAATTCCGTCCTTTCCAAAATGATTGAGGAAACCAGGAAAGGCATTCTGGTGACGCGGTTTTTCTACGACAACGTGATTGATCCACGCCGTTTGACCCTAACAGGCATGACCCGGGACGGGACCTTCATGGTTGAGAATGGCAGAATTGTTCATGGTCTGAAGAATCTGCGCTTTAATATCTGTGTGCCCGAGCTTTTGAACCGGGTCTTTGATATGAGTCACAATACCTGGAGTCTGACTTCTTTTGGGCGTATGAGCGTACCGGCTATGCGGCTTGATGGATTCCGCTTCACGGGAAGCAGTAACTCCTGATTTCCTGAACAAACAGGCCTTGGGCAGAAAATGTCCTGGGCTTTTTTTGGTTCAGGCCGAGGGCCCGGATTTGTTTTCCTGGCTTCTGGAAACGGTTTGCACGGGAAGAGCCTCGGTTTTTTCGCCTTCTTCCAGAGCGGGTTTTTCTTCTTCCTTGCCCCCAAAAAGAAGGGAATCGTCTTCTTTTAAGGCATTGTACTCACGGTAGACATCATCGATGTCTTCCTGAAGGTCCAGAAAACGGGTGGAGAAGTCCGAGTAGTTGTCCCGGAAGGACTGGGCAATCAGGGTGCTCTCCAGAATTTCCAGCTGGATCTGGTAGTCCTCCAGTTTGAGGATCAGGTGCATCAGAATATTTTTGATGTTCTTCTGCATTTTGATCTGGCGATTCAGGCGGGTCAGATTCTTCTGAATCTGGAGGGAAATCGATTCTTCGGTCGTATTGCGCAGTTCGTTCTCAAGCATTTCCCGGCGCTGTTCCAGGCGATTGAGGGTGCCTGAAACCAGGCTTTTGTTGAGGGCGAAGATGTCGCGCTCCATTTTTGGGAGCTTTTCACGGACAAAGCTGCTCATCTCCTTTTGCATCTTGATTAAGAGATTGCGATCAAAAGGGGGGAGTTCCAGAATTTTCATATCGATGGTTTTCTGGAGGCGGGCAATTCTTCTGGTGATGGGCAAACGGAAACCCTCGCTCATCATGGCCTCCGGACCAGGAAGCAGGTTTTTGGAAAAGTACAGGGCAATGCCGCTGTAAGTCATGGAGATCAGGAATGTGGTCATACTGGGAAAAAGCACGAAGAATACGAAGAGAAGAAAGAACGGAAACAGTAGGACCTTGCGGTAGAAGCGATCCATCTCATCTCCCGCTTCAATGGGAAGGGATGCGGCCTGAACGCTCTGGCTCAAGTCCTTTTGCAGGTAAAACTGGTAGTGGGACTGGGGTCGCCTGTCCGAAGTTTCCTGAAGGGCATTCGGAGTTTCCTCCGAGGGAATTTCAAAGGTGATTTCCGTATCGCCGATGCGAAAGGTTTCACCTGGTCTTAAGTGGAAGGAATGATTCATCTTCTCGCCATTGAGCCAGGTTCCACTGCGGGAATTCAGATCCCGGACCAGAAGACGCTCTTCCCTGAGTTCGGCCTGGACATGGTGGCGGCTGATTTTGGCATCATCCACGGAGATGTCATTGCTCTCCACCCGGCCAATCCGGAGTGAAGTTTCTCCCTCAAACTCGATATCTTTCTCAAAGCTCAAGGAAGAGTTGGTAATTCGAAAGCGACAGATTTTTCCCACATCTGCATTCTACTATATGGGAGGGCTTGCCGGCATGCGTTAACCAAAGCGAACCTGTAGCCGATTTTCTATACATACTTTCCAAACTGTGAATTCGATCGTAAAATGTAAAGTGAAATGGTTGCGTTTCTACTGTTTATTCTCCTGACCCGGCCTCTTGCTGCAGATGATTTCCTTTCCGGATTTATGGGTGAAGGGGGCGGTGGTGGCGATGAGTTTTACGAAGACGAGTTCTCCGAAGGCGGCTTTGAAGAGGATTCCCCGCGCTGGCAGGTCGAAAACGCAGTCGATCTTCTTGAAAAGAATCGCGAGCTCAGGCTCACGGCTGAGCAGTTTATCTACCCGTTCGATGTCCTGCACAAGCCTATGCTTTCCAGCAATCTGGTCCCCTCGGTTCGGGGCGGAGCAGAATCTTTCCGTAATACAACCATCAAGAAAATGGAAGACCCCAAAGCCAAGCTTCAGGTCAATAACAGGAAGCCGACTGCTCCTCAGCCCGATCCCCAGGCCGCTCTGGCGGCTCTGGTTGCCAAGCAGGCTCCCCAGGTGCGCAAGAAGGGTGAGGACAAGGATAAGCCCCAAAAAGAGATCAAGCTTCCCGATTTTGATATTTCCGGCAAGTTCGGAACGCCTGAGCAGCAGTATATTGTGATTGGCAATCGCTATTATGGGGTTGATGAAAGGCTCAAGGGGACACGGGATATGCGCCGGGTTCGCCTGATTGGCATTGATGAGCACATGGCCTATTTCAGTTACGAGGACACGATTTTCCCGAAGAAAATCAAGGCTCTTGAACGAATCTTCTAAGTTCCTTTTCGGTACTTTTTCGGAATCATGGGCTGAAGCCCTCTCAGAATTTCTCCCACTGTGATGTCTTTCATGCAGCTATGGTGGTCGCAGGCATTGCGACGGCAGGGAAAGCAGGGGATTTCGCTGGCCAGAGCCTGGCTTAGATCATTGGCTCGGGGAGATCCCATCACCGGAGTCAGGGACTTCCCTCCAAAGATTCCAATCGCCGGTTTCTGAAAGGCCGAGGCCAGATGCAGGGCCATGCTGTCCGGACTTACAATGGCCATGCACTGGCGAACCAGCATGGCCATTTCCCGGACCGAAGTCTTGCCAATCGCGGAAAGAACAGCATCACCAGGAGCAATCGCGCGGTAAATCTGACGGGCAAGAGCCTCATCCCGCTCTCCGTGTCCGGCCAGAAGAATCGGTACTTTGGGGTAGATGCGGCGGCAGTTTTTTACCAGATCCACCCAGGAGTCATCCCGGTATCGCTTGGTTTCCCGGCTGGTGCCAAGGCTGAAGAGCAGGTAGCCTTCGGGTTTGACCCTTAAGCGGTGCAGAAGAATCCGGGTGCTTTGCATTTCCAGAGAGGAAAACTCAAAACCATAGGCATCATGTTCCGGAGATGGGAGTGAAGCACCGGCATACTGGCTTAAAAGGCAGTAGAGATCCGTGCGGTGCATGGTCTTGTCCTTGACCCGGTTTAAGCGATGGGTATAGAGCAGATGGGCGCATTCACGGGTCTGGGCGCTGGAAAAACCGAGTCGAACCGGACTTTGGGACAGGCTCATGGCATAGGCGCTTTTGAAAAGCCCCTGATAATCAATCGCGAGATCAAGATGAAGGGACTTGAGCTGAAGTTTCAGATCGTACTGGGCCTTCAGGGCTTTGAGCGGGTTTTTGCTGAAAACCAGTTTTTTGTGAAACAGAACGGGATGAATCCAGGACTG
>CAZDAM010000060.1:0-4598 GCA_964503595.1 uncultured bacterium | reverse complement strand
GCTTTTTGGGCCTCTTCCTCGCTTTGGAAGTATACCCGGTTCTCTTCCTTGATGCGAGATGCCGCAGGACTTGAGTTGCGGTAGTAGACCCTCCCGGTTTTGGAGCCGACAAAGGGAGCCTGTTCGCCGATTTCTTCTGGCGGCGTTTCAGTGGGTTCAGAGACTGCCAGAGTCTGGTTTTCCATGCTTTGGTTCAGGGCAAGGAGCAGTTCCCGGGCTCTTTGGGGGGACAGGGTTTTCCAGACGGCAAGAAAGCGGCTTTGGAATTCCTTGGCTGTGGCTGCATCCATTCTGATGGGAGAGGCAAGAATTCCGTCATTTCCGTTTTCGGGCTGAAGAATGGCAGTTTTTCGATCCACAACGGCAAATTCGGCTGCCGGAAAGGGTTCTTCCAGAAAGCGAATCTGAATTTCCGGGGGGCTCTGATCCACAAGGGAGCCGGGGTGAGTGCAGTCTGGGGCACTTAGAATGACCCGGATCAGAATCCCGTTTCGGGAAAAGGTCTGAAGTTCTTTCAGAAGGGAGTGGGAATTGAGGCAGCTTAAGGCCAGATCCAGAGAAAGGGCGGGATTGGGCAGACTCTGGGAAAAAGGCTTTGAGGAAAGCAGCAGCAGACAGAGGTACAATCTGAAAAATGACACGCAAGAATGGTAGCATGGATGCATTGGAGTAAGGAAAGATGCAGCGATGTTTTTGAAGCAGTTCAAGGATGCGATTCGTGACGCAGGAGGTCAGTTTGATTCCGCCCTTCAAATCCTTCTGAATCAGTCCGTGGATTCTCTTCAGGCTCTGCCGGATGAAGATTTTGTTTTTATCAAAAGGGTGCTGGAAAAACTCAAGACGAAAAAGGTCTCCAGGGGAAGACTCAAGCAGGCCTGTTACAAGATCGAACTTGTCGAAAAAAGAGCGGGGCGCAAGAAGCTGGTGCTTACGGAAGATGATTCATCCGCCCAGTTTGTCGAGCGTCTTCTGAAGGAAGTCAGGGATCTGAAAGCCGAGGTTCTGCACCTGAGAGTAGGGCGTATGCCCGTCATCCGGATCGGAGGAAGCCTGAGAGAGCTGGCCGGTCATCCCCAGCTCGATGCCGCCATGATTCTGGGTGTTGCTTCAGAGGTCTTTTCTCCTTCCCATATGGCCTATCTCAGCCAGAACCGCATGGTGAGCTTCTCACTTTCCATGGCGGGGATTTCCCGCTTTCGGGTCAGTGCCTGTTATGAGGGCGGACAGCTGGCCATGAGCTTCAAGCAGATCCCTTTTGATCTGCCGAATCTGGAATCGATTGGGATTGGCCGGGAAATCACCGACGCTCTTTTTCATCTCCATCAGGGACTGGTTCTGATCAGTGGCCCGGCGGTATCGGGAAAATCCACGACCTGTGCGGCCATTCTGGACTGGCTCAACCACCATCGAAGCCTAAGAGTTTTAAGCCTTGAGGATCCGATTGAATACCTGTTTCGGGACGTCAAATCCTCGATCACCCAAAGAGAGGTGGGCTCCGATCTGGAAACTCTGGAAGATGGGCTGCGCTATGCTCTGAAAGGTGGGCCAAACTGGATCTTTCTTTCTGAAATCAGAACCCGTGAAGCCCTGGAATTTGCCATCAATGCGGCAGAGAATGGCAAGGTGGTATTAAGTACGGTTGCGTCTGTCTCGACCTCCCAGGCCCTTGAATCCCTTGCGAGCCTGATTGCCTCGGACGGAATTACCCTGATGGAGAGATTTTCCCAAGCCATTTCTCTTGTGGTGACACAGAACCTTGGTCCGGCCAAGGAAGGGAAAGGGATGGTCTGCGCCAGAGAAATCATGATTCCCGATGCCAATTTAAGAACCGTGATTCGGGAGAGCCGCTGGAATGCAGTACACGGGCTTCTGGAATCAGCCCCCGGGAGCCAGTCTTTGGGAAGATCCTGGCAGAAACTGATTCGTATGGGGCAGATTGATATGAATGCTGCTTTGGAGAGCATGTCGGAAAGGGAGCTTTTTGAGTCCCGTTACAAGGCTCAGCTGGAGCGGGGGCTTAAGGAAGGGGAAATATAATGCAATGGCATATTGATGAATTCCTGAAAGCCACCATTGATGCGGACTGCCGGTATTTTCACATCATTTCCGGAACCGTCCCGGTCATGCAGGATCGTCGCCATGTGAAGCCCATGGATTACGATCGGGTCATGTCACGGGAGGTCTATCAGGTGATGGACAGCTTCATTGAAGAAGGCGACAAGAACCGCGTCCTGGCAGGTCAGGACCTGCTGGTGGGTTATCCCTTTTCTCCCCGCTACTCGGCCCGGATCCACCTTTACCGTCAGAGGGGAACCCTGGCACTTTCCGGCAAGCTGGTGGAAACCGGCATTCCTGATGCCGACGCCTTGAGGATTCCCGATGCTGTCATGCAGGACTGGCTGTCTCACAGATCAGGGCTGATTCTTCTGGCCGGAACCAGTGATTCGGGAAGAACCACGACTTTGAACTGCATGCTCAAATCCATTGGAGAAAGCCATTCCTGCAATATGGTGCAGTTTGATGATGTGCTGGAGGGGGAATTCCCGGAATTTGAATCAAGCCTTCTGTCCCGGCGGATTTACGAAAAGGATGTCAGGGATTTTGACGAGGCCATGCGGATTCTCAAACAGTCGGATACCGATGTGGTCTCACTGGGAGAAATCAACTCGATCAGCCGGCTTGAGGCGGCCATTCAGTTGGCGGCCCGTGGGCAGCTGGTGTTTGGCATGCTTGAGAGTGCAGATATCGAGAATACCCTGGGCAAGATTTTTGTCATGCTTGGCAGGGGACATCAGGAGCTCAGAGGCTTGATGGCCTCATCCCTGATCGGCATCTATCACCAGAAGTTTTTTCTGAATCTGGCGGGTGAGCCCTTGTTCATGCGGGAATGCATGGGGGTCCAGTCCCAGATTCGGCGCCATTTGCGTGAGGGAACGCTGGCCCCGATCATTGCCTGGCAGAAAAACAGTGGCCGCCGGGACTGTATTCCCTATTCCCGTTCCTTTGAAGAACTGGTTGCCGACAAGAAAATCGAGGAGGGTGAAGTACCTCCCCGTTACCGGATTTAAGATGGAAAAGGAAAGGCGGACCCGGTTGGGCCATTTTCGCCGGAGTCTGGAGCTTTTTGCCTACTATTCTCTTCCCTGCTGGTTCTCTTCTCAAAGACTGAGACTTCAGGGAACTTCTACGCCCCGTATCTTTGAAGGAGAATGCCGCTTTGCTTCCGGAGACTTTGTCTTTCTGGTGGTGTATCAGGAAAACGGAATTCCCTGGTATCTGAAAAATCTTCTGGAGGCTCTTGGGGAGCTTGAACTGAATGTCTTCATTCTTTTGAATGCAGGTGAACCCCTGGAATGGCAGAAGCATTGCCATACTGTTCTTCATTGCGACAATCAGGGAATGGATTTCGGGGCCTACCGGCAGGGAGTGCAGTATTTCACCGAGAAAATGGGGGATCGGGATTTCCGGCGGGCTCTTTTTCTGAATGACAGTGTGTACTACTTCAGGGAGGGTCTGAAAGACTGGATTTCAGATCTTGTGAGCGGAGAAGAAGACTGTATCGGCGCCTTTGGGAGCTGGGAATATTTTTTCCACATTCAGTCCTTTGCTTTTTCCCTCTCGGCTGAATTCTTCCGTTCCCGCGGGTTTCAGGATTTCTGGAAGGTTTATCAACCGGTATCAAACCGGAGATGGTGCATCATGAAAGGAGAGATCGGCTTAAGCCGGACTCTCATGCCCCAGGTTCAGTCCCTGAAGCTTTTGTTTGAAACAACCCGGATTCGGGAGCTTTTCATGCAGATGAGCGCCGATGAATTTGCGGAATCCCTCGAACTTCTGCCCTATTCCATTCGACGACATCTGCACAAGAGCATGAGGGCTACCGAGTCCCGCAAGATGATCCTGGATTCCCTTTTTCGTCTGACCTACCGGTGTTCTCCAGCCCATTACTTCGGTCTTCTGGCAATGAAGCATCTCAATCTTCCCATCCTGAAAAAGGATCTGGTGTTTCGGGATACTTTCACCTTCGAGGAGATCCGCCATTTCCTGGTGGATCTGGGCAGAACAGAAAACCTCAGGGACATGGAGCTTGATTTCATGCGCAAGGGTCACGGCAGCTCCCTTCAGGGAAGGGAAAGGCGTAAGTTTCTTCTTGGGGTTGTGTAGTGGTGCTATCGCGTATTTGCGAAGGTGTGCTATTCAGAAACTTATATTCCCCCATGACCTGTGCAGAAAATAGCCTTCTGATTTATGTATGCGGTCTTTTCTTATGGAACATCCTTGACAGCTTTTTTCAGGGAAATTTTTTCCTTTCGATGGATTCATGAAAAACCGCCGGCCTGGAGGAAGAAGGCGGCACTTCGACCTGCTTTTCATGGGCTTCACCCTTTTTGATCCGTTTTTCCCGGGTTTTCCTCCTGATGAGGCCCTCCAGGAGCCAAAAAATCAGGGCTTGAAGGCATGAAAAACGCATTTCTTCTTCAGATGGACAGTTCGGTAAGAAACTACAAACGGGCTTCGGGGCGGCTTTTACAGGATGTCATCCGATTAAGCAACATTCTTTCTGTAAAAGTGAAAAGCAATCTTCAGATTTCCTCATC
>CAZDAM010000059.1:0-21579 GCA_964503595.1 uncultured bacterium | reverse complement strand
AAAATGGAGCTTTGGCAGGAGCTGAACCTCCATAATCTTCTGGAATCCATTCCTCTCCCCGAAGTCTATACCGTTATCTGCAAGTCCCTGAAGCTGAGCCTGCCAGTAGGAAGAGATGCAGCCTTTCAGACCCTTGTCACAAGTTTTCCTGCCGAATCCAAAGCAATTGCATCCATCTTTCAGCTCCTGGAAGAATGCCACGCCCTGCATCAGAAAATCCCTGATCTCAAATGGATGGAATGGCTGACAAAAACCAGTCTGACCGACTATCTCGATTCTCTGGGTGTCAGTCCCGAACTCCGCATGCTGCTGCTCGCCAATGTGGGTTATTACCATCATAATCCGGATGAACTGAGCCTTTTCTGGTGGGGAGTGGGGCAGGCCAGCTATATCCTTGGTGGCACCCATTATCTGAAGGGCGGTTCCCAGGCTCTCTCCAATGTCTTGGCTTCGATCATTGAAACCCACGGGGGACAAATTCTCTACCGTCAGGAAATCACCAGAATCAAAACTGCCGGAAACCAGATTCTGGCTGTCATAACTCACAAGGGCACAGAGTATTCCGCCCCCCTGTTTCTTAGTGGCCTCCCCCTTCCCCGACTCGCCGCTTTATGCCAGAACGAAACCTGGCAGAAAAAGATGGGCCAGCTCAGGCTCTCTCCTTCTCTGACAAGCCTTTATCTGGCACCTCAAAAACCACTTGCCTCTCCACACTGGTGCACCATTTATCTTGAGGAAGAAACACTGAGAAAGCACCAGCAATCCGCCTTACCTCTGGAGGAATTTCATACACTGGGCCTGACGCTGGTGAATTACGGACTGAATTCTCCAGATAAGCCCACCGCCGTGATTTCTGCTCTGGACAGCCAGAAAGGGTGGCCCAAACGCCAGAATCCTGCCTATCGAAAACTCAAGGAACAGCGCTCCCGGGAATGGCTGACTCGCCTGGGACTAGGAGAAACCCCCCTCGCGCATGCCGAAATGGCAACGCCTCATACCATCGAGCGCTACACCGGCAATCCTGAGGGGGTAATTTACGGCTTTGCTCAAAGTCCCGAACAAAGTGGCATGTTCCGGCCAGGACACCGAACCCCCTACAGAAATCTTCTGGCGGCCTCTGCCTGGATCCGGCCCGGGGGGGGCTTCAGCGGAGCAATGCTCTCCGGCTGGCAAACCGCCGGAAAAATACTGGCCCGATAAGCATAAAAAGCAGCCAGGGGAACTGGATTCCTAAAGCCAGCGCCACCAGAATCAGAAGACTCAGCCCCTGAAGCAGCGGGCTATCTTCAAGCGGACGGGCCAAAGCCGGAGAGTACTGATAATAAAGGCGCATGCTCCTGGTACCCCAGTCCGTTTGCAGTAAGAACTCGTCCCTCAGAGACTGATAGAAGAGAACCAGAAAGGAATCCGAACTACCCGAAGCCGCCGTCACAATGTAACAGCCACCGCCGCCACCGCCGCCTTCCTGCTCAAAGCGAACCAGCTCATCCGTATCGGAACCTGTTCCCAGAACCTGACTGGTAGAAGTATTCACCAGCACATTGACTTCATCCGGAAGACTCAGGAGTCCATTGGCCCCATCCAGAACCTGAAGACTGAAGCGATACTGACCCTCTACCGGAGGAATAAAACTGGGCTTGGCCGAAGATGCATCCGTAAAGACCACCGGCACTCCGGAAGACTGTTTCCACAAATAGCTCAACCCTGTACCAGAGGCAATCGAAAAGGAGCCATCCAGATAAACCCGGCTATCGGCTGTCGTACTGATATCGCCACCAGCCGCGGCCTGGGGAACCCTCTGTCCCGGTTCCGTAACCACCAGATCAAGAAAATCCGGCACACTGAAAAGAGTACCATCGTTCACCTGAACCGAGAAACGATAGGTCCCGGCCAAAGCATTGAATCCCGGGCTGCAGTCCGCGCTGCCGCTTAGGACAACCGGAGGGCCTTCAATCTGGCGCCACTGGCACTGAAGCCCAAGCGCTGAGCAGGATTGCAGGGCGTTCTGGGGATAAACATGCTCTCCAACGGAAGAGGCCCCACTAACAACAGCCACATCCTCATCCACACAGGAAGGAGCCGAGAGCTGAATCTGCCCTTTGTTACGAACCTGGGCACTGGCAGCTTCCACATAGGGCACATGAGCACGGTTCCCCACTTCACCACTGGGATCGTTCACCACAATGACCAAAGAGCTTGGCATGCTGGGCTGCTGTCCCAGGCTGGTACTGGACCAGAGAACAAGTTCATAGACATAGACCCCTGGCTCAACCGGAGTAAAACTGACCGTGGAGCAGTTCTGGCTTAACGGCACCAGCGGGGTCTCTCGCCCCTCAACCTGAGACCAGCGATAGGGATAGGAGCCCGCGCCGAAAGTACAGTCAGAAGTACTTCGGATCGTAGCTTCCTGACCCTCTTGAATGGAGATCAGCGGGGTTGCCGTTGGCAGGAAAGAATTGCCTCCATCCAGACGCACCGTGAAATTGACCGGCATCCGGTACACGGAAGAACCCGAATCCACCGCTTTCAAGAGACTGAGAGTCCGGCCCTGGCTTCTGGACGGAATCGCCACGACTCTGGGGCCCGGCTGGGGCATGGGCCGGGCAACCGGCAATACCTGAACTTCCATGCAGTCCGGCTCCGAAAGCAGCCCCTTTCCATCCTCTCTGACGGTAAGATTGAAGGCATACAGTCCAGGTTCGGAGAGAACCAGCCGGGGCCTTTTGCCACTCAAAGCCGAAGCCAGTATGGGTGATTTATAGGTTTTGCCGGAACATTCCAAAGCAATCTCCGGCAGAGCTGAACTGATCGGCTGCCAGTTGTAAATCAGGGATGTTCCCTGGGTTCTCCCCCGGGACCGATCTCCCTGAAGTTCCAGGACATCTCCCGCACGAATCAGTTGATCCGGACCAGCGTTCGCTGTGGGAAAAACCTCATTGATCGAGTTCACAAAATAGCTCAGACGCGCACGATCGCTGGCACCGGCATTATCCGTTGCCACCAGTTCAAATACATAGCGGCCAACCCGGCCTGGCCGGAAATTGGCCAGAGCCGATGTGGTGGCAAACATTCCAAAAGCAGGATCAGAGATTGCCTGATTGGCCAGATCCGGACCGCTGGTCTGAACCCAGCGGTAGTTCAGAGGTTCGACATTGGCATCCAGAGTCCGACGCCCGTCAAGCGGCAGAGTCTGCCCCACCAGGCCGTTCTGAGACCGGGGCAGGATCGCCTGGGGGGGCTCGTTACGGATTTCCACCAGAGCCTGATCCGGTTGGGTCACCGCCTGCTTGTCCGTAAAGAGAACCAGTTCCACCGTATAAATTCCGGCCCTTCTGGCTACAAACCAGGCATTTGAAGAAGTCGCATTGTTCAAAGTCGGTCTTGGAGGAGCTGTCTCTCCGGGAAGATTCGGCACAGAAACAATTCTCCACTGATAGCCAATCGCAGAGGTCGCAACCCCATTGAAACTGGAACTGGAGGCATCCAGTTCCACGATTCCCGGCTTCAGGGCAAATTCGCCCACACGGTCGACACCCGCATTGGGAATCGGGAGATTGGAATTATCAAACGGGTCATACATGTTCGTGCCCGCTTTGTATTCTTCCACGTTATTGATGCCATCACCGTCAAAATCCAGCAGGGCATCATTGGCATCATAAGGATCCAGATCCGGGTACTGGGTATCAAACTCTATCGAATCCGGGATCCCGTCGCCGTCTGAATCCGCTGGGATCAGACTTTCCGGCAGAGTCTGAAAGGCTGCAAGTGCACTGGAGGTATAGGTAAAATTGCCCAGACTGTCCTGAACCAGAAGATCCACCTGATAGGAAGTGTCCGGGCAAAGACCAAGAGGATTTTTACCCATTGCGATCTGAAGACCAAAGTTTGCCTTGGAAATCCCAACCGGAATCGTATGACTGGTCCTTAACAGACGAGTTCCATTCTGATCCGATCCGTAACACTGGATCACCTTGCCGGAAAGGCTTGCCGCAAGAGCACTGATCTGGGAATCACAGCCAAAAATCCCAAGACGGTTGGCTGGAATCTGGCTGCTGCAGGAATCTGCCATATCCGAACGTAGAATCACCGTGGCAAAAGAGGATTCCAGGGGAGTCTCAAAGGAAACCAGTGCCTTGGTCAGATTGATATTGGTCACCACTGCCCGGGCAAATTGGGGAGCCCGGGTATCCAGAAGAATTTCAACAAACGAAGGATCCGACACATTCCCATACTCATCCACAGCCACAAACTCAAGGCGGTTATTGCCCTCCTGAAGCTGTGGAATGATGATCTGCCAGATTCCGTTCACTGTCTGAACCACATCGGCCAGCGAACCATTCGTCAGATTGCGTGCCCGAATGACGGCTTTGTCTTCAGCCGTTCCCCTGACAATCAGATTGGTTGCCGTGCGGGTGGAAGAGGGCAGTACATCCTGGCCAATCACCGGGGGTTGGGGTGGAATCTCATCCACTCCCGCCGAAACCCCTCGCTGAGAAACCGGAGATATATAAGATGTTGTCTGGCTCAGGCGATAATCCGCACGATAAATCAGCGAAGATGCCTTGCCCCGCATGACCACATCCATGGTCTTGTCCCAGCGGCTGGTTGTTCCCACAGTGCCCTCGAATCCATAGGCTTTACGAGCCGGAAGATAAGGTGTGAAAGTGATCTGAGTGGAAGTCGCCGTGGAATTCGGATCAATGGGCTTATCAATCGAATACACCATCAGAAAGGACAGATTGGAAGTCACTGTTCCTGCGCGAACCTGCGAAAGGATGATCGGACCATCTGTTACGGCCGGGCTGGTGCTGGCAGAAAATCCAATCCGGGTAAAATGAGCCTGCAGTAATGCTTCCGTGGGAGCCTGAGCAACTCCATCCACATTCAGAAGCTGAGTAAAGTCTCCGGCCTGATCCAGTTCTATAGATGTCACTGTCGTGCTTGAAATCAGCCAGTCTATGGAGTTTCCATCAAAAATGCCGTTGGGAACCAGCCCCTCAATTGTTGTGCTGGCCTGGCCTGCCACGGAGTTATCCAGATAAAGTTTCAGGGTCCCCTGAGGAATGATCTGGTTGATCGCTGCCGCTGTTCTTTCCGGAAAATTGGTCGACAGAAAGATTCTTAGGGAATCAAAAATCAGATCTTCGCGGGTGCTTCCAAAAATCGTTCCCCCAACGGCCTCAATATTCGTGGTTTTGGAGGCTACCACAGTTGTCACCTGGGCCAAAGACCCGGATTTCAAAGGGACATAATCGTAATCATCGGGCTGAGTCAGGACATGCCAGGTCCTTGCGGAAGCCGTTGTCATCTGGGCCGGCAAAACTCCGTAAGCAAAACGGGAGTCATCATTCCAGTCCACCACCACGGTAGCAGTCTTCATGCTGCCCGCTCCAACCAGAACCCTGCTTGGGTGGGGATAGCTGTAAGGCACCAGTTTCTGAAGATTCAGAGCGCTACCGGATGCATCTGTCCCCGAAAGCGTGATTCTGGCCTGGGTAAATTTACGGTCTGTCCTGCCTTTGAGCTGGCGGGGCAGAAGCTCGAAGGCAAAGAAGTTTCCTTCTGTTGTAACGTCAAGAGGATTGGAAAGGCAGAGCACATTGGTCTGGGTGCTTGCTCCACCACGGGATACATAAAAGTCGAGCCAGCCATCATGATTGACGTCAACCCACTGAATGCTGCGGTTACCTGTTCCTTCCAGACGGGCACAGGCAGGCACCGTACTCAAGACCGGGGTTTTCAGGCTCGAACCCGCCTGGAGATAAGGATAGACAATATGCAGGGCATCCTGATTCAGAATGGAAATGTCCTGAAACCCATCGTAATCCAAATCTGCAATCGCTCCACTGACAGATTCTCCTACTTCCATTTCATCGAACGCACTGTTTCCCGAAACCAGTCGGAGGCTTCTGAAAGTATTCTCTTCGCTTAAGAAAAAGGCATTGCGGTTTCTGGTTGCCAGATTGGTTCCCAGAGAGTCTCCAGCCAGAAGGTAGACATCATCCCGGCTGTCCCGATCCATGTCGCCAATCAGAACCCCATTCATCAGCTGGAACTGATCCCGGACATCAGGACTGTTCAGGCCTTTCAAATCTCCGGGTACGGCACCATCTGCAGGTCCCTGGCTTCTCAGGAAAATAGGGCGTGCATCCACCGCTTCCTCTGTTGCTCTGGACAGAAAAAGGCGATCCGGCCAGTCCCTGTTGGCAATCAGAAGATCCGGGCGGCGGTCCCCATCCATATCCCCGGTTTTGGCATCCACACCCACCAGAAACTCAGTCACCGGAAAAGCAGGGTCCTGGGTCTGGCCAGGCTGGTTTCGCAATTCAATATCCTGATCCGCAATCGACTGGGCAGGCTGAACAAAACGATACACCGGCTGGGTTGTCCCGGCCAGAGTCACCCTGCTTCCCAGAAGCATGACGGCCCGGTTCAGCGGAACCCCATTTTCACTGATCAGGGGCTGGCTCGAATTCGTCGCCTGGTTCAGAAGATACAGATCCGGAATTCCATCCAGATTGTAATCGGCAAAAGAAGCCCGGATACCATTGCCCGAATTGTGCTCGATAATATCCCCGGCATTTCTCTCCACACTTTTGATTTCGTAGAAATAACCGACAAAGGTATCTTCCTGGGCATTGATCGATTCAAGCTCCAGAACATTTCTGGAAATTACGGAGTTGACTTTGAAGCGCTTGTAAATCGGATCAGAAATCAGAGTCGAGGTCTTGTAAAGATCCAGCAGGACAACACCACGGACGGTATCATCTGCATTCAGCCGGAGTTTCTGGCGAAAGTCGAGTTCTTCCCGTTCATCACGAAAAGCCGGTTTCTGTTCAAGCTTTCCGGCCGCTCTTGTAATCCTGAAATAAAACGGATTGGTTCCAATCGAAGAAGGCGGGAGACCGGTGAAGGCATCCAGACGCCGGGAAACCTGAATGGTCTGGGCCGTGACCCGGGAAATCGGAACCCGGGTTGTCAGGGTAAGAGCCCCCTGGGCATTCGCACTGTACCAGGCCAGATAATCCCCCGCGACAGCAAGGCTGGTCAGGTTCAGCTGAGGATTTGAAATCGTCACCTGATTGAACGTATTCCCGTTCTTGTTCAGGACCCCGGCAAAAACCGGTTTGATTCCGATTCTGGTCTCCGTGAGATCCACATCAAAGGGCACAACCGAGGCATCCTTGATATCAAGAAGAGCATCTGTCAGCTGATCCACAGGCCGCTGGGAACCATCGATCAGGAGCGGGTTGCGATAACCCGAGATTGTGACTACCGTAATAGGATTGGCTGAAGGACCAAAAAGATTGGGAACAAATTCAATTGCATCCAGAGCCTGAAGGCCAAGCTGGGGCAGAGAAAACCCACGGGTGATCAGGCTGGTCTCATTGGTAACTCCCAACTCAATCGCAGCCCCACCAACATCAAAACCCTGGGTGGTCAGAAGTTCATATTCTACGCTCAGAGCATTGATGCCTTCGGAAAAATACTGGTTCACCAGAGTCGGATCTGCCGGGTTACAGAACTGAGTTCCAGCCTGGTTACAGAGCTGTTCAATCTCCTGTACCGTACCGGCATCCAGATCTTCACTGATTGTCACAACCGTAGAAGAAGCATTTTCAACCACAAAATCCAGAACCCTGTAGGTTTTACGAATTCCCACCGGGTTGGGAGGACCAACTCTGGGATTACGGTATAACAAGGCAATTTCATGCCCCCTGGCAAAACCCATTCCAGTCAGATCCAGGCCTATCAGGCGCATTTTGCGCTTGTCTACAAACTGCTGTCCCTGAGGCTGGTTCAAAGCCACCCCACCAATCCCATTGTAAATAAACCGATACTCCAGAGTCGGAATCAGGGAGGCACTCTGGCTCGGGACAAAAGCGGTATTCAGCTGATTGACACTGATACCCTGAGAAAGGCGGATATTCTTGAAGACGTTGCTACCCGAATAACCTGCCAGGAAAACCTTCATGACTGAAGCATTGGCTCCCGCATTGGAAAGAACCAGATAGGGGTTACGCTCAGGAGTCGCTTGCAAGCGCAGCTGTAAGGTCGTACTGAAATCACGATCCAGGGGAGCCTGAGGAGAATTTTCATCAAACAGGGTGAAAAGAGTGGCTGTTGGATCCGTCAGATTTTTCTTCAGGCGTCCAAAACGGTGACGGATCTGATACGGAAAGCTCTTGTTCTGGAAATTGGCCGAAAGTCCCACTTCAGACGGATAGGCATCCACCAGGAGCTGAGTCTGGCCCACAATATCAAGAACCTCAAGAACGGCTCCGGGACGAGGCTGACCATTGCTGAAAGTCGCCTTGCTTCCAAGAGGCTGACTGATGACTCTGGGGGGAGCATTCAACCTGATGTCCGGCTGATCCAGGACCGGATCCAGTACAATCCAATCCCCTTTTTTCACATCCCGAAACAGCCCCTGGGGAATCTGATTCGTCGCTCTTTGCTGATCCGTAACCCCAAAATTCGCGGCCCCATCGGTAAAAATGCGCCGGGTTTTCGTCGAGGCTGCCTCGTAGATAAATTCATAGAGAATATTGTTTTCCGGAACAATCGTGAGACTGCCTGGCTGAGAATCCAGAAACAGAACTCCTTCTTCGCTGATGGAAGCAATTGTCACAATTTTGGATTTGTTCGCCCCAGATAAGAATTCAATCCGATCCCCCGGCTGGAGTGTTGCCAGCTGAAACGGGTTCAGATTCGTATCCACAAAAAGCTTCTGGGTCAGAACTGCCCCACCGGCACGGCGGGGGATCATGGTGAAATTGCTTTCCACCGGCTGATTGGCAAGCACCGGGATCGGTTCAACCCCAAACTGCTTGGGAGCCACCTGCAGAAGTTTTACCAGAGTCTTGCCCTGAGTGGGTGAGCTGCTCAAGGAAATGATGAGCTGATCGTTGGCATCCAGATAGGAGCTGGTCAATTGAAAGGAATTGTATTGGGAAGTTCCTTCCGGAAACCCTGTATATTTGTAATAGGCCTGATTGCCAAGAGGAGCCCCATCAATAGTAAATTCATTTACGAAGCGATCGGTGTCCCGCAGTTCAAACTCAGCATCCCGCATGATCCGGTAACGAAAAATCCCGGAAATCTGAAGTGACCCTTCAAAATCGGCCCTCAGACTGTTGGGGCCCAGAACTTCAAGAATCACAAAACGCTTGGTTGTCACTCCGTTTTCTATAAGCTCCAGATACATTCCCGGAGAGACTTCCTTCGTCACAAAATTGTCCACGCTCCCAAGACTTAAATCTGTAAAAATATTGTTGTTTGTCTGGCCGTTTTCTACCGGAAGGGCCGGAAAAACCAGGGGATTCTGAACTCCTGCAGCCAGAAGATCCCGCTCAAAAACCGGCAGCATGTTCTCTCCAGCAATGCCCCGGCTCTGGAGTTCAAGCTCCATGGTCTGGGTATACCTCACCGAAAAACTCGCCGTGTAGGAAGACTGATTGGGGTTGTAGGTCCCTCCTGAAGCCACCTGAACCTGTTGGGAAAGAGTCTGGTCGGAAAACGGGTCAAACGGATTTTCCGGGGTAAAAAGATTGTTGATAAACAGCCTGTTCATACCGTCATTGACCAGGTACAGATCCAGATCCCCGTCCTGATCATAATCCACCCACTGAGCGTGGCGGGAAGCCGAAACGCCATCCTTGAGAATCACCGCATTCAGATTCTCGGCAACAGAGATTCGGGTAAAAGACGGGGAACGCACCAGAGTGCGGGTATTGAATTCTCCGCAGGGATTTTCAACACTGCAAAGATTATTGCGATAGAGATTGTTGGGGGAGCCGGAATTGACCACGTACAGATCCAGATCCCCATCCAGATCGTAGTCTCCCCAGGCAGAAAAAACGGTGGACGAAGGCTGGCCAAAGACATTGATATCCCTGACGGCATTCGACTCGGAGCTGGCCGGCAGCCACTGAACGGACTCAGCAAACCGTGCCAGAAGGACCAGCAGTATCCCGGCGCAAACGGCAAAACCGGTATGAATTCTACCTTTTCTCATGCATTCACGTTGCCAGAGGCTTCAGATCCACCCATTCCACAGCAAAAATCATGACAGGCTCGACCTTTCCCTTAACCTGCAGGACTCCAATCTTGCGGGCCTTCACAATTTCTTTGACATATTTATAAGTATAATCGGTGATAAGAAAGTTGGAGTTGAACTTTCTTGTTAAGGACTGCACCCGCGAGCAAAGATTTACGTTGTCCCCAATCACGGTATAGTCCATCCTGAGGTTGGAGCCGATATTGCCCACAATGCAGGGCCCGGTATTGATCCCCATTCCGATTCCAAAGGGCTCACGCCCTTCTTTTTTCCACTGAATTTCAAGCTTTTTGAGCTCCAGATGCATTTCATAACCCGCCTGTACAGCCAGCCGGGAATGCTGGGGCTGCTCCAGCGGAGCTCCCCAGAAAGCCATGATTTCATCCCCGATATATTTATCCAGAGTTCCGTCATATTTCAGAATCACCCTGGACATCTTGGTCAGATACTCATTCAGAATATCCACGACCTCTTCCGGACTTCTTCTTTCGCAGTAGGTTGTAAAAGAGCGGATATCCGAAAACAGAATGGAAATTTCCTTGGATTCTCCTCCAATGACAATATCCTTCTGATTTTCAATCAGGGCACTCACCACATTCGGACTGGTGAATTTTCCGAAAAGCTCCCGGATTCTCTGGTTCAGTTCTGTTGTTTCCTGCACCTTGCGCTCTGTGCTGAGCAGGTTGTCTTCAATCAGCTTGAGGTTTTTGGCATGCTGCAGGGCCAGTCCCAGCAGATTGCAGACTGTGGCAAAAAACTGGGAATCTTCCTTGGTAAAGGTCTCAAACTGCCGCTCGCCAATATTCACAATTCCCAGAAGGGACTGATCATAAATCACCGGCACACAAAGCTTCATTGCGACCGGCTCCTCCATGCTCAGATGAGCAATCTTGACATTTTTCCTGACCTGCTCATCCTCATAACCTTCCTTATGAAGAGCCGCATAGCCAAGAACAGTGTCTTCATCTACCGGAATTTCCAGCTTGCGTCCACCCGAAAGATGGATATCCGTGGAATAGACCGAAGTCAGAACCTTTCTTTCCGAATCGAGTTCAAAATAGGTCACCCGGCTAAGGTGAAGCACCTTGGCCAGAAGCTCGGTATAGGTCTTGAGGATTTCTTCCTTGCGCCTTTGAGCCACAAGGCTTTTCAAGTGCACAAAAATTGCGGAGTAGCGGGCAATTTTCTTGGAATTTTCCTCGGCAATCGACTTCGATTTTGCCACCAGATCCAGCTGGGCTCTTTCCTGAACTTTTTCCGGCACTCCTCCCGAAGTCCTGCCTCCCGCATTACTGAAAAGCACAAAGCCAAGACGTAAAAGAAGTAACCCCCCGAAAACAGCAATCCCGGAAGAAGTCATAACCCCGGCTCCGGGGAGCACAACAGGGATACAAAGCAGAACAAATACAAGCCCCAGCCAGATAAAATCCTGATAAAGCAATATCTTTTTCATGCTTCCCGATTCAAAAGCTCCTGCAACCCCGCATCAATTTCATCAAGCCTCTTCCAGTTTACTCGGCAATTTAATAAAGTCGATGCATGAATTTGTGAATGCTGAAGCCAAGGTACATGTTCTCTGAGAAGTTCCCGCAGCAAAGAGTGTATTTCTCCAACCCATTCTTCACTCAGACCGTTGTCTCTGAGAAAAGACTGAACCTCTCTTCTGGAAGTATCTTCATACTCCTCCAAAAGCCGGGCCATTACAAACTCCATCCGCACCAGATCAACCTCTGGAAGCTTTTTTTCCTGGAAAAAAGCCCTTAGGGCCGGATTCGCCTCAAAACGCTCTGGAAGAGCCAGTGGCCAGGAAGAGCAGACCTGCTGGATTTTCCGGGACAGTGGAGAGAGAACCTGAACCCCAAGCCTTCTCTGCCAGGGACCAACAAGCCACAAGGCATCGTACCCTCCTCCCTGTCGGCGAATCGCCTGGTGAAGAGCTTCTTCTTCATCACCACCGACCAGATGGCTTAACTCCCTTGATAAAACTCTGGGACTCATCGATCTTTGCTCCAGAGCCCAGCTGACAAAACGATCCAGCATTCCGGAACCGGGTACTCCCCGGGGAGCAGGCTTTTCCAGCCAGAATCCACCTAAAAGAAGAATTCCGGCAAGCCATAAAGCCCCCTCCAGAGGATCCCTCATCTGCATTTCAGGAAAGCGTGATGCCGTCGTCTCCAGCATTCCTAGCAGAAATTCCGGCAAAGGCATGATCCAGGAATGCAGAAAAATCAGTGGCCCTTCCATCAGCATCCCCAGAATCAAAGCCCCCATGCCCCAGATCAGAACCGGGGTCAGAGCAGGAGCCAGCAAGGACCCCAGGATACCCAGCGGAGAAAAACCAAGCCCAAGGTAGATGGATACCAATGCCATAAAAACCGGAAGCAGAAGCCAGCCCAGGATTTTGCCTCCTCTCAGCCCACGGCTGTACAGAAGATTGGGCACCACACAAAGATAAAGTGTTGCAGAGTAGCTCAGAACCGAGCCTATCGACAGAATATCTCCCGGCAGAATCAGTAGATGTATCAGAAAAATCAGCCCCAGAATCCTTAAGGAATTCAGACTACGCTTCATCCCCCGCCCGGCAAACATCAGGGGAGCAAACATGGCCGCCCGCGCCAGACTCGGTCCTGGTCCGGCAACCAGCAGCAAAAAGCCTGTTCCAAAGCAATAGGCCAGACATCTTGTCCCAAAACCGGCACCACACAAAGATGCCAGAAATGCCAGAAGCCCTCCTGCCAGGCCCACATGAAAACCACTGGCTACCAGGACATGGGAAAGACCCAGCAGACGAAAGTCCGATTTCATTCCCTTCAGTTCCGGATCCTTGCTCTGAAAAAGGGCCAGCCTCAGAAAGGACTGAACTCTGGGAAAGCCTTCAAAAATCCTCTTCAGGCTGATTTCCAGAGCAAACCTGAAATCCGCAACTGAGTTTCTGGAGTGGATCACTTCCCCGCGTTCCACACCCACAATCTCAACATACCAGCTTCCATGACTCAGATTCTGACGTGAGACCTGAAGATCCACACAGACACGGCGACCAGCCTCAGGCAAAGGCTCAGGACTTCTCCAGTGGCTCAGAAAATCCACATCACGCAACCCTGATTTTCTGTCTGCAACCTGATCCACATTCAGAAGAGCTGAAGAGCCGGTATACAGAAGAGCTCCACAGGCAAACCGGTCCAAAGGCTCCAGGGGAGGGTGGTTTTTAACCCAGTTGGAATGAGTCGATGCAAGCTTGAAGGCTCCAAAAAACAGGGCCATCCAAAGCAGCACAAACCGCCAGCGGCTCGAGCTGATTTTCAAAAACAGTCCGAAACAGGCAAGAGCCCAGATTCCGGCATAAAAATGCAAATGGGAAAGAAGCTGGCCATGCAGGACGCCAAAACCAGCCGCCATGGCCAGAATAAAAAGACGATCCTGCATGAAAGATTTAGTTGGTTCTACCCTGTTCCTGAAGCCAGGCTTCCGCCCGTCTCAGGTCTTCCGGAGTATCAATTCCCGGACTGGAATCCTCAACTTGAACACAGTAGATTCCATGCCCGTGATCCAGAGCTCTTAGCTGCTCCAGTTTCTCGATCCGCTCAATCCTTGAGGGCGGCAGCATGGGAAATCTCAGCAAAAAATCGCGCCGGTAGAGATAGACTCCGATATGTACCAGATAGTGGGGCCATACCGAAGAATCATCGACAGGAGTATCCCTTGAATACGGGATGACTGCTCGCGAGAAATACAGGGCCATTCCAGTCTGGGCCACCAGAGACTTGACCGTGTTCGGGCTCTGCAATTCCAAAAGATCCCGGGGAGGACGGTTCAGAGTCGCCATGGGGGCTTCTTTTCCCGATGCAAGCCACTGCTCAATCAGAAGATCCAGATGACGGGGATTCACAAAAGGCTCGTCCCCCTGAACATTCAGAATATATTCTTCGGGGCGAGACTGGGCGACTTCCACCAGACGGTCTGTACCTGTCTGATGGCTGGAATCCGTCATCATGGCTTCATAGCCGTTTTCCACAACCAGATCAAAAATCCTCTGATCGTCGGTCGCCACCACTGAAGAGGTCACCTGCCGACACTGACTGACCTGGTCCAGAACTCTGAGTACCATTTCCCTTCCACCGATTTTCACCAGGGGCTTTCCGGGGAATCTGGTGGAACCAAATCGTGCCGGGATAACTGCAAGAACTCGACTCATAATGCCTCTCGTATGTGCTACTATGCCGCAGATGAATTCCAATCTTAGTGCCCTTATCCAGACTTGTCACGCAATCTTCAACGATGACCCCATGAACTGGCTGTCTCTTCCCCATCTGGAGCGCCAGATTTCAGCCATGCGGCCTGAAGACTTCGGAGTCCCCGTCCGCATGGACAATCTGACCCGAACTTCAGGTTGGGATTGTGTCGATCTTTATGACGGCCCCAATTTTCATATTGGCATGATCATCGTTCCTGAGGGCAGCGAACTCCCGATCCATGATCATCCGGAAATGATGGTGATGACCCGCGTTGTCTGGGGGCATCTGCGCTTTGAAACCTTCGACTGGGCCGAAGAATACCCCATGAGTGGTATTGCCCGTCGCCACCAGCCCCAGATCTGTCACGGAGCTTCTCCCGTCCGGACCCTCTGGCCCAAATCCAATAATATGCACCGGATTCGAGCACTTAGCGATGCAGCTTTTATTGACATCTTCAGCCCATGGTACAATGAGGATCGTGTCTGCCGGTATTACCGGGAATCCGAGGATCTTTCAAACGGTCTGGTCCGGCTGGAATGCACGAGTTAAGGAGAATTCTATGAGTGGTTTAATCTCTCTTCTGATTGTTCAGCCTTTTGTCCTCATGAACCTTCCCATGGTTCGCAGCAAGGGCTTTGCCTCATGTATGAAAGTGACTGTACTCAACGTCATCATTCTGACGGTACTGTTCATCTTCTCTTCCCCAGTTCTTGCCCTTACGGCCATGATTGGCGGAGCCATTCCCTTCATCGGGCCCGAGCTCATTCTGCCCGTTACCATGTTCATCCTCACCACCATCCTCTCCACTGCATCCCTTTACATTGCGGATCAGATCATCGAGGACTTTGAAATCAAAACCCTGCCTGAAACCGTCATGGTGGCCGTGATTCTCAGTGTGGTCAGCAATGTGGTGAATGCAATTCTTTAAGACACCCTCAAGCCTCAAGAACATCCCGCAAAAGTCAGTGGGCAAGATTCCATAAATCCGAATCAGGTGCATCTGCTCTCCCTTCCGGTGGAAACTGCCTAAAAAAAGGGAATATCGGAACTCTAGCTTTCTCGGTGAAGCCTTCAATCCAGTGGAACACAGAAGACTGCTGCTTCATTTCTTTAGCCTTTTAAGTCATCTGTGTGACTCCTTTCCGAGTCCAAGGAGTCCCTCCAAATGCAGTAAATAAATACTACTTTTGATGCACTTTAGATGCTATATGCGGAATATCCGCATCAAAAACCCCAGTGCCCCAAGCGAAGCATCATAAAATCTTGCGTAGTTCTCAAGATCCGAGACGGCAAAAGAAACGTGGTGCAGCATTCACTCTTCCCCATTCTTCAGAGGAACAGATGAAGCGCATCTTTGGGAATGGGAATCCCTTCCCGCCTCATCAGCCAGATTTTACGCTCAATTCCGCTGGTGTAACCACCAATTCCAGTGGAAGCGACAACCCGATGACAGGGAATGATGATGGATACGGGATTTCGGCCATTGGCCTGACCGGCGGCCCGAAAGGCTTTGGGAGAGTTCGCATGAAGTGCAAGCTCGGCGTAAGTGAAAACTTCTCCATAAGGAATGGCCTTCAGACTGTCCCAGATCCGGCGTTGAAACGGAGTTCCCACCGAGTAGGCAAAGGGAACCTGAAATTCACGTCGTCTTCCCTGAAAATACTCGGACAATTCCCGAATCGTCTGCAAAAGAATCGGATGGTGTGGACTATCCAGAACTTCCAAGGGAGAATCAAGCGGTGCCAATGGCTGAGCGGGGCCGGAAAACTCAAGGCTGACCAGCCCCGCATCGGATGCGAGCAGGGTGATTCCCCCTACCCCGGCATGTCGCAGATTACATTGCGCGACGATAGCGTCCTCCAACCTCATACAGGGCATTGGTAATCTGCCCCAGTGAGCAGGTCTTGACGCATTCCATCAGCTCCCGGAAGATGTTTTCCCCGCGAAGAGCCGTTTCCTGAAGCTTTTTCAAAGCCTGTGCCGATTGCTCCTGGTGCTCGGACTGAAAGACAGCCAAGCGTTTGATCTGATCATCCTTTTCCTCGTAACTCGCACGAGTTACCGGAATCGGCGCATCTTCTGCCTTGTGATCCGGCAGAAAGGTATTCACTCCAATGATCGGCAGCTCCCCGGAAGACTTGCGGGATTCATAAAGCATGGATTCTTCCTGGATGCGGTTTCTCTGGTACTGGGTTTCCATGGCCCCCAGAACCCCGCCTCTTTCCGAAATCTTGTCGAATTCCTTTAAGATCGCTTCTTCCACCCAATCCGTCAGCCACTCAATCAGATAAGCTCCCTGCTGATTGTTCTCGCAGCGGGAAACCCCGAACTCTCTTGAGATAATCAGCTGAATTGCCATCGCCCGGCGAACGGATTCCTCGGTTGGAGTCGTAATGGCTTCATCATAGGCATTCGTATGCAGACTGTTACAGTTATCATTCAATGCCAGAAGGGCCTGCAAGGTTGTGCGGATATCATTGAAATCGATTTCCTGAGCGTGCAGGGATCGGCCTGAAGTCTGGATATGATATTTCAGCTTCTGGGAGCGCTCGTTGGCACCATATTTCCGGGCCATTGTAATCGCCCAGATCCGGCGTGCCACCCTGCCAATCACCGAGTATTCCGCATCCATACCATTGCTGAAGAAAAAGCTCAGATTGCCGGCAAAATCATCAATATTCATGCCCCGGGCCAGATAGTACTCCACAAAAGTGAAGCCATTGGAAAGCGTCAGGGCGGCCTGGGTAATCGGATTCGCTCCAGCCTCGGCAATGTGATATCCCGAAATGGAGACCGAATAGAAATTCTTCACCTGTTTTTCAATGAAATATTCCTGAATGTCTCCCATCATTTTCAGGGCAAAGTCCACACTGAAAATACAGGTGTTCTGCGCCTGATCTTCCTTGAGAATATCCGCCTGGACCGTCCCCCGAACCTGCTTCAGGGTCTCATCGCGAAGTTTCTCGTAATCCGCTCCAAAAGCAGATATCCCCAAAGCCTGACGCTTCTGTTCAATCGCCGTATTCAAAAACATCGCAAGGATAATCGGAGCCGGACCATTGATCGTCATGGAAACGGATGTATTGGGATGGGTCAGATCAAAGCCATCATACAGATCCTGCATATCGGATAAGGTACAGATGGAAACTCCCGACTCCCCGATTTTGCCGTAGATATCCGGGCGGGTCTGGGGATCCTCACCATAAAGCGTCACCGAATCAAAAGCCGTGGAAAGACGCTTGGAGTCATCATTCTGGCAAAGGTAGTGAAACCTTTTGTTGGTCCGTTTCGGGCCACCTTCACCGGCAAACTGGCGTTTGGGGTCCTCATCTGTACGCTTGAACGGAAAAACTCCGGCTGTATACGGGAAAAAGCCTGGCAGATTTTCCTTGCGAAGATAACGAAGAGTGTCGCCATCATCGGAATAATGGGGCAATGCCACCTTGGGAAGTGGCGTCCCCGAAAGGGTTTCTGAAACCAGTTCCACTTCAAATGTACGGCCCCTGACTTCATAGCGATAAACCCGGGCCTTAGGATCATAATTCTTCTGAAGCTTCCGGAATTCTTCCAGACGGGACATTTCCTCTTTAGGAAGCCCTTTTTCCATTTCCTCAAGCTTGTAGGTCATTTCGCAATTGGGACCAACCATCTCAATCACGTCATTGAGCTTCTGCCTTCTGGAGGCAAATTCAGCAAATTTTTCCGTATCCCGGTGCCAGTCCCTGATGGTCGCACTGATTTCACCCAGATAGTTGGAACGATGGGCCGGAACAATTACATTTCGATAACTGGGAGCATCCAGAAGCTCGGAAGGTCGGGCGAAGTTCTTCAGAAACTCACGACTGTGAAAAAGGTCCAGAAGCCCCAGAAACAAAGAAGTCACACCTGGATTGGCAAACTGGGAAGCCTGGGTTCCAAAAACGGGAACCTTATCCACATCATGAGGTATGTCGCGATTGCGGGCCACCTGCTTTTTCACATCTCTGAGGGCGTCCTCTCCCCCTCTTTTCTCAAGCTTGTTCACCGCAATCAAATCGGCCACATCAAGCATGCCAATTTTCTCAAGCTGAGTCGCCGCTCCATATTCCGGAGTCATGACATAAAGGGTGGCATCGCAGAAATCCATCAGCGTGGTATCACCCTGACCGATTCCGCTGGATTCCACCACAATCAGATCAAAATCCGCCGCCTTCATGACTGAGGTAACATCCCGAATCCGATCCGAAAGCGCACTCTGGGATTGCCGGGTCGCCATGGAGCGCATGTAAGTATTTGATCCGGTTAGGGAATTCATGCGGATACGATCCCCAAGAAGGGCTCCCCCGGTTTTCTGACGCGTTGGATCCACGCAGACAATGCCGATTTTCACATCCGGAAAATATTGCAGAAAACGACACAGAAGTTCGTCCGTAAGACTGGATTTCCCGGAGCCTCCCGTACCGGTAATTCCCAGAACAGGAGTGTTCTTCTGATGTTTTTTCAGGAAATCCAGAATCTCGTTCTTCTGCGATTCCCCGGCATCCTGAAGCTGGGTAATCAGACTTGCCAGAACATCGGAGCGGGAAAGCTCAGGAACCTGAAGTTCAAGTTTCCTGAGATCATAGTCCGAGTTCTCCAGAAGGTGAGAAATGATGCCTTCAAGCCCCAGTTTCTGCCCATCTTCCGGACTGTAGACCCGAGTGATTCCATGAGCGTGGAGTTCTTCAATCTCTTTAGGAAGAATGACCCCGCCGCCGCCGCCAAAAATGCGGATATGCCCGCAGCCTTTCTCATGAAGCAGATCATGGATGTACTTGAAATACTCCATGTGGCCACCCTGATAACTGGACAGGGCAATGGCATGGGCATCTTCCTGAATGGCAGCTTCTACCACCTGCTGGGCAGGAATGTTATGTCCCAGATGCACGACTTCAGCTCCACCCTTCTGAATCAGGCGGCGCATGATATTAATCGCTGCATCATGGCCATCAAAAAGGCTGGCCGCAGTGACAATACGAACTCTGTTTTTAGGCTGGTACAAATTCATGGAATCCTCCGGGTGGCCAGTATAGCCTCCCTTTTGGGTCAAAAAAAGGTCAGGACCAGATCAATCCATCAGGGGAACTCTGCTCACCTGGCCATCGCAAATGCTCAGGAAGCTGTTTTTGGGTACCTCATTCCATTTTGTACCCAGCTGGTCCAGAGGCTCGGAAACCACCACAATTCCATCCGAGGGCATTTCATCACAATGCTCACTGACATCCTTCATGCAGTTGGAATCCGTGGAATAAAACTGGGTATTGGCCTCTTCATTGGTGGCATAGCGGATGGTGTAAAGACTTCTTCCATCGCTCATGGCAATCGAAAGGTTCAGGCGCATTTCCATTCCGGCTTTCTCACAGGTCTGAGCCAGAAAATCAACCAGTTTCTGCATGGCTTTGCGTGGCTCCTGTTCAAGCCCGAACATCAAAGCCAGCATGAAGAAGGTTTCACTGTCCGTGCCACCCTTCAAGGCATCAAAATATTCCGGAGTCAGGGCCATCACCAGATCCCGGCGGATTTTTTCAAACCCCCGAATATGGCCATTGTGCTGAAACAGCCAGTTCTTATGCTTGAAGGGATGGGAATTGCTTCGCTGAGTACCTCCGGAAGTATTCGCCCTGACGTGCGCCATAAAGGTGTGGGCCTGAATCTGGGAGCAGATTTCATGCAGATTCTCATTGTTCCAGGCCGGCTCAGAACCCTTGAAAAGGCCGGGTTCATCTCTTTGGGCATACCACCCGACCCCAAAACCATCTCCATTGGTGGCCCAGAGTGAACCATCCTTGTGAAAATGCATCTGGGCATTGAGGCTCTGGCGAACCAGAGAATGAGCAGGCCTGGTAATCAGACCATCCATAAAAATCGGTTTTCCGGTATAGGCAATCCAGCGACACATAGTCCCCTCCTGCTGCGGAGTTTAACAGGCTCTGCCCTGAGTTGTAAGAAAGGCCCCATGCTATAATTTTTCCATGCGTAAAATCCCCCTTGGTAGCAGTGACTTTCAGCGAATCGTTTCTAATCCAGACCTGTTTTATGTGGATAAAACGGACTTCATTGCGGAGTTCCTGCAGGAATCAGCTGAAATCTCCTTAATCACCCGCCCGCGTCGCTTTGGAAAGACATTGAATCTCTCCATGCTGCGCTATTTCTTTGATCAGAAAAATGCCGGGGAAAACCGCAAGCTCTTTGAAAACCTGAAAATCTGGCAGAATCAGGAAGCCATGAGTCAACAGGGCAGCCGCCCCGTGATTGCCCTGACCTTTAAGGATTGCAAGGCCACAAACTGGCAGGAGCTGGAAAGCCTGGTACAGGAACATCTGATTCACCTGGCATCAGAACATCTTGCCGGGTTTGAAAATGAGACCAATGCCGCCCTTGACTCAGTTCGTTCCATTGTCCGAAGAGAAGGCACCTACTCACAGTTTGTAACCCTTCTTACAAATCTTTCCAGAATCTATGCAAACTTCGGAATCAAGCCCCTCATTCTCATTGATGAATATGACGTCCCCTTACAGGAAGCCTGGCAACATGGCTACTGGGAGGAAGCAATTTCCTTCTTCCGGAATTTTTTCTCGGCGGCGTTTAAGGACAACCCTCATATCTGGCGTGGCGTCCTTACCGGCTGCCTGCGTATTTCCAAGGAGAGCATGTTTACGGGCCTGAATAATCTCAAGGTTTATTCCGTGTCCTCTGGGGTTTATTCCTCCCAATTTGGTTTCACCCAGGAAGAAACGGTGAAAGCCCTGGAAGAGTTTGGTTTATCCACTCATTTGGAGGATGTGGAAAACTGGTATAACGGGTATTGCTTTGGAAAAACAACGATTTATAACCCGTGGTCCATTTCCTGTTTTTTGGACAACAAAAAACTCCAACCGTATTGGGTCAACACCAGTGGCCAGCAGATGGAAAAATCCTTGCTGAAGAAGAGCAATCAGGACATCAAGAAGGAACTCCAGATTCTGATGTCCGGGGGCGGTATTACGGTGAATCTTCAGGAACAGGCTGTCTTTGAGAATCTTGAAAGCCACTCTGAGAATTTCTGGAATTTTCTCTACCAGACGGGCTATCTCAAGGCTATAGCGATTGAGCATACAGAAGAGTGCAGCACGGTTTCCCTGAAAATCCCCAATATCGAACTCATGCGGGTCTATACAAACTCCATTCAGTCCTGGTTCATCGAAACCCAGTCTCAGAATGCCATGACCGAGGTGGGCAAGGCACTTCAAAAGGGTGATGCTGAAGAATTCAGCGCAATTTTTCAGGAAA